>JAPKHH010000159.1:0-5461 GCA_026647025.1 Giesbergeria sp. | reverse complement strand
GCCCTGGCCCATTTGCAGTTCGCGGAACTGCACGAACGCCTCGTTGATGAACACGTCGAGGATGCCGGTATCGGTAAAGTCGATCAGCGTGGTCAGGAAGGTGGCGCTGGCCACCGGGTCTTCGCCACGCGCAGCCAGCACGGCCAGTGCATTGCTCAGGATGGTGCCGCCCACGCAAAAACCCAGGGCGTTGATCTGCGGTGCGCCCGAGATCTGCTGCACGACGTTGATCGCCTCGATGGCACCGTGCTCCACATAGTCGTCCCAGGTCTTGTGTTCCAGCGACGCATCGGGGTTGCGCCAGCTCACCACAAAGGTGCGCTGGCCCTGCTCCACCGCGTAGCGGATGAGCGAGTTCTCGGGCTGCAGATCAAGGATGTAGAACTTGTTGATGCACGGTGGGATGAGCAGGAAGGGCCGCTCATGCACCTTGGCCGTCAACGGCTTGTATTCGATGAGCTGGAACAGCTCGTTCTCGTACACCACCGCGCCCTCGGTCGTGGCCACGTTGCGGCCCACTTCGAACAGGCTCTCGTCGGTCATCGACACATGGCCCTGGCGCATGTCATGCAGCAGGTTGGCCAGCCCCTGGGCAATGCTCTCGCCCTGCGTTTCGATGGCCTTCTTCTGCGCCTCGGCATTGAAGGCCAGGTAGTTGCTCGGCGCCATGGCGGCGATCCACTGCTCTACCGCGAAACGGATGCGGGCACGGGTCTTGGCATCGGTTTCCACCGCATCGGCCAGGCCCATGAGGGTGCGGGCATTGAGCAGGTAGGTCGCTGCCGAGAAGGTGGCCACCGGGTTGCTGGCCCAGCCGTCGCCCGCAAAGCGCTTGTCGGCGGGTTTTTCGGGGGCGCCTTGCAGGCCCTGCAGCCAGAGCTTGCCTGCCTCTTCCATGTATTGCGCCTGCAGCGCCTGGACCTTGTCGGGCGCCAGCTTGAGGGCCGGAACATCGCCCGGCGGGGCGGCAGTCTCGATGCTCTGGAACGACTGCAGCGCGCGCTGCCAGGTTTCGCCAAAGATCTGCTGGAATTGCTGGGCGCTTTGCGCCCAGAGTGCGTCCGAATCCATGCTGTCTCCTGGTGTGGCCAAAAGCCCGCCCGCTGCGGGGCTTTCGCCCGAATAATGCCGATCTTGCGGGGATGTGCTGGTATGGTAACCCGCCTTTCCTCCACTGACCTTACCCGAGCGCCCCGATGTACCTGGTTCTGATTGCCTGGCTGTATGTGACCCTGTTGATGGCCGTTGCCGAAGCCACCAGCCCGGCGGGCTCTGTGATGGGCGCCGTGATCACCTTCACGCTGTATGGCCTGCTGCCCATGGGCATCGTGGGCTACATCCTGGGCACACCCGGGCGCAAGCGCGCCCTGCATGCCCGCGCCATGGCCGAACGTGCGGCGCAGGCCGACGCAGACGCCCCGTCAGTCGAGCCAGATGCAGGTGGCCATGCGCCCGCTACCACCCAGGGCCCTGCTGTCGCGCCGGTGCGAAAAGAACCGTGACGGCTGCGACACGGTGCACCAGCGGGGGCTGCCGTCATTGCCGTACACCTGCGCAATGCCCAGTGCCTGCAGGCGCTGGCGCGCCAGCGCGGCCAGGTTGGCCAGAAACTTGCCCGGTGCGTGCTCGCTGAAATGCTGCGCTGCAGCAGCATCGTGCGCACAAAAGGCATCCCGCACCTCGGGGCCCACCTCAAAAGCCTGCGGGCCGATGCACGGGCCCAGCCAGGCCAGTGTCTGACCGGCGACGCCGGACGCTATTGATTGTGTAGCTGCTTGCGCTTGATGCGAAAGCGTTTGAGCCGAAAAAGTCTTGAAAACAGTCTCGATCACACCCTGCCCGCCCTCACCCGCCAGCCCACGCCAGCCCGCATGGGCCGCAGCCACCACGGTGCCCTGCCGGTTGGTCAGCAGCAGCGGCAGGCAGTCGGCCACCATGATGGTGCAGGCCAGGCCGGGGGTGGTGCTTACGCAGGCATCGGCCACCGCACCGTCGGCCAGGCCGGGGTGCAAGTCCACCACCTGTGTGCCGTGCACCTGTTGAAGAAACACGGGCCGCACGCCGCGCAGCGCCGCCTGCAGGCGCTGCCGGTTGGCCTGCACGGCCTGCGGGTCGTCGCCCACATGGTCGCCCAGGTTCATGCTGTCAAACGGCGCCCGGCTGCACCCGCCCGCGCGCGTGGTGCACAGGGCCTGCACCCGTGCCGGTGCGGGCCAGTCGGGACGCAGCCAGTCGGGGTGGGGAGCCTGCATCAACCTTCTTCGCTGAACACCAGCCGCGCCAGCAGTTGCTGCAAGAGCACCTGCTCCTCGGGCGGCAGCGGCGCCATCAGGCGCTCCTGCACGCGCCGGGCCGGTGCGATCAGCTGCCGCGCCAGGACTTCGCCCTCGGACGTCAGCCACAGCAGCTTGCGGCGGCGGTCGCCCGGGTCGCTCTCGCGGCGGATCAGCCCGCGGGCCTGCAGCCGGGTGATGACAGCGCCCAGCGTGGCGGCATCCAGCGCCACACGGCCCGCCAGGGTGATCTGGTCTTCGCCCGGCTGGGTCAGCAGGGCATTGAGGATGGCAAACTGGACGGGGGTGACGTCAAAAGCAGCCGCCTCTTCCATGAAAAGGGCCACCGTGCGTTGGTGTGCGCGCCGTACCAGGTGTCCCGGCGCTTGGTGAAGATCGAAGCTCTGTGCCATATCCGCCAGTGTATCCAGTGCACGCCCCCGGGCGGGACATGGCACACTGGCCGCCATCGCACTGCAAGAGAAGAAAGGCATGGTTCGCATGAGCACCGTTTTCCCCCCTGCCCCCGTTGCCACCGTGCCCGTGGTGGGCCGCAGCGAGCGCTTTCCCGTACACCGCATTTACTGTGTGGGCCGCAACTACGAGGAACATGCCAAGGAGATGGGCTTTACCGGGCGCGAGCCGCCGTTTTTCTTCATGAAACCCGCCGATGCGGTGCTGCCGGTCGAGGTCGGCCAGACGGGCCACATGCCCTACCCCAGCCTGACGGCCAACCTGCACCATGAGATCGAACTGGTCGTGGCCATTGGCAAGGGCGGGCGCGCCATTGCGGCGGCCAATGCGCTGGAGCATGTCTTTGGCTATGCCGTGGGCCTGGACATGACACGCCGCGACCTGCAGAACGACATGAAAAAGCAGGGCCGCCCCTGGTGCATTGGCAAGGGCTTTGACCACAGCGCGCCCATTGGCCCCATCACCCCGGCCGCGCAGGCAGGCGACGTGGCCCAGGCCGCCATCTGGCTGCAGGTCAACGGCGCGGACCGCCAGCGCAGCACCGTGGCGCAGCTGATCTGGAACATTGCGGAAACCATCGAGCACCTCTCGGCCGCGTGGGAACTGCAGCCGGGCGACCTGATCTTCAGCGGCACGCCCGAAGGCGTGGGCGCCGTGGTGCGCGGCGATGTGCTCGAAGGTGGCGTGGACGGCCTGGGCACGCTGCGCCTGCAGGTGGTCTGAAGCGCACGGCCCCAATCGCTCCTGTTTTAATAGCTACTAGCGCTTACCCTATAAGCGCTGGAGCCTGTTTTAATCAAAATCACTGCATGACCTTCCGCAGCCCGATCAAACACTGCCGCGACTGCGGCACGGCCGTGGTGTACCGCCTGCCCGACGACGGCGACACCAAACAGCGCGCAGTGTGCCCGGCATGCCAGACCGTGCACTACGAAAACCCCCTGAACGTGGTGGGCACCGTGCCTGTGCTGCAGGACGGCCGCGTGCTGCTGTGCAAGCGCAATATCGAGCCGCGCAAGGGCAAATGGACGTTGCCCGCAGGCTTCATGGAGCTGAACGAGACCACCTCTGAAGGCGCCGCCCGCGAGACCGACGAAGAAGCGGGCGCGCAGATCGAGATGGGGCCGCTCTTTAGCGTGCTGAACGTGCGCCGCGTGGGCCAGGTGCATTTGTTCTACCGCGCCACACTGCTGAGCGAGCACTTCAACCCCGGCTACGAAACCCAGGAAGCGCGCCTGTTCACCGAGGACGAGATACCTTGGGACGAACTGGCGTTCCGCACCGTCAAGGAAACGCTGGAGCGCTACTTTGCCGACCGCAAGGCGGGCGCCTTCGGCATGCACTGCATCGACATCGAATAGCGGTGCGGCGCCCCCTCAGGGGCTGAGCGTTCTGGCGTGCAAGGCGGGCATGGGGGAGAGGCTCTCAGCCTCTCAGGGGCGCGTTTCCACGAAAAACGGCACATTGCCCCGCGCCGGAACCGGCGCGGGCACCACCGCGCCGCGCTGCACCGGGGTGGTGACCACAATGCCTGGCTGCGGCTGCGGCTGCGGCTGCGGCTGCGGCTGCGGCGGAGGTGGCGTTGTGATCACCACGCCCGGCTGCGGCACAGGCGCCACCTCGGGGCTCGTGGCCTCCGGCTCTTCGTCGTAGGTGACGGGCGGCAAGGGCTGCGCCCGGGGTGTTGCGTTCTCCAGCGGCACCAGCGGGGCCTCGGTGATCTCGGGCTGCTGTGCTTCGGCGGGGGCCGACGCGGCGGGTGTCGCGCCGGTACCCGGCACGGCGCCTGGGGCGCTGTCCGGGGCGTCCGGCCCGCCGGTGCGGCGGCCAAACAGGTCGTACACCCAGTTGCGCACGCCACTCACGGCACTGCCCATCCAGCTGCTCTCCTCGTCATCGATGAACCGTTCGCTGGTGTCGATCACCTTGGTGCGCAGCGCCCGCTGGAACACCTCGCCCACCATGGGCAGCGCGCTGTGCGCGCCCTGGCCCCAGTAGTCGCTGCGCAGGGTGATGCGTCCGTCGTTGAAGCCCACCCACGCGCCCGCTACCAGCTGCGGGTGCATCAGGATGAACCAGCCATCGGTGTTGTCCTGCGTGGTGCCGGTCTTGCCGGCCACGTCGGCGCTGATGCCGTAGCGGCTGCGGATGGCCACGCCCGTGCCCTTGTCCACCACGCCGCGCAGGGCGTTGCGCAACTGCTGGGCGGCTGTCAAACCCAGCGCACGCTCGGGCGCGGCGGGGGCAAATTCCTCCAGCACCTTGCCGTTCTTGTCCTCGATGCGCGTGATAACCCGGGGCGCGTGGTAGCTGCCCGCGCTGGCAATGGTGCCGTAGGCCGCCACCATTTCCTTGAGCGTGACCGGGCTGGTGCCCAGGGCCAGCGAGGGCACCACGTCCAGCTTGGATTCGCGCACGCCCATGGCGCGCGCCAGTTGCGCCACGCGCATGGGGCCCACCTGCTGCATGAGCTGCGCGGTGATGGTGTTCTTGGAATACGCCAGGCCGTCGCTCAGCGTCATGGGCATGTCGCTGGGCGGCCTGTTGCCGTCCGTGGGGCGCCACACCTGCCTGTTGCCCAGCGGGATTTCCACTGCTGTGTCCATCAGCGTGTCGGTGGGCAGCAGGCCCTGGTCGAACGCGGCGCCGTACACAAAGGGCTTGAAGGTGGAGCCCGGCTGGCGGCGCGCGGCCTGCACGTGGTCGAACGGGTC
>JAPKHH010000158.1:0-5478 GCA_026647025.1 Giesbergeria sp. | reverse complement strand
CTGAGTAGTCTTCTTGCCTTTCGGCATTTTGACGAAAACCAAAAAATAGGAGTGGTTTTTCCGAGCATGGACTTGCTTGGAGACTCGTGCCATCCCAGCCTTGTTGAGCCGTACCACCACAAACAGGTCTTTGCAGTAGAAGCCGAGGCTTTCGTAGTAGTTGATGATTTCAACGTGAGTCAGCCACTGGCGGTTCGCTGAAACCTCATCCTGACACTTGACAATGGCGATGCCCTGAGGCTTCAACACCCGGGCGGCTTCGTGCCCAGCCTTGTAGTAGAGGTCGCTGACAGCTGCGTGCCACTTCGGAGCACCGGGCTCAGTGTTTGCCTCGTTGCCGTTGGAGTAATACTCACGGAAAGCTGCGTGACTGCCTGCGCCTGCTTTGTGGGCCACGTTGTTTCGCAGCAGCCCTTCCATGTACGGGGGGTCACACACCCAGGCGTCCAGGCTGGCGTCTTCATACGGAAGCTTGCGGCAGTCAATGCCGTCGGCGAGGTCGGTAGCTAGCAGTTCGTAGCGGCTCATATCGACGTGTTTCCAGAACACGCCGCCACCGTAGGTCACGTCAGCGATCTTAGCGCCGTCAGGGACATGCAGATTCAGAATCTGCGGAAAAACGTCCGCATTCCCGCTCATGAAGGCCGACATAACAACGTCAGTGGTAGCTACGCCACCTTGAATTCTTTTGCCCTTTACAGGGGCAGGGTCCTGATCTGATACCAGGGCGAGACTTGCTTGTGTGGGCATAATTTATCCTATTTTGGGATTTTATCACCAAGCGGGTTGGCTATCTGGGCTAATGTCGCCCCGCTTGCCTGTTCTGGCAGGGTATGGTTTAGACCATTCGCTACTACTTCTGGATGTGGGGTCTTGGCCGATACTGCTACATAGGAGCCTACATGACAGAGCCGGTCAATCTGCGAGGGCCGCTTGACCACAAGCCTCCACAGGTTCCCCGGCTCCCACCCCCTGTTCGTCGCAGGCGACGGGGGGTCGCCGGGCCTTCGGCCTGTGGATTTTGTGGACAAGCTATTGAGCTCGGTTAGCCCACCGATGGCATGAGTTCGCAAGTTCACCGAAGGCAGGCTTGCCTGATTGACGCGTGGAAGTGGTGACGATCTACGGACTCCTACAACGTAGCTGAAACGTAGCTGCAGACAGCGCGGACAGGCTACGTATGGCACCCGGTGACGAGGTGCGTGCGTCTGTAAGCCTTGGGTAGGGACCGGACAAAAAGGCCGTATAGCCTCTTTTAATCCGTTTGTCGTGGGTTCGACCCCCGCACGTCCCACCAAGTACAGCAAAGGAAACCCTGCTATCAATACGGTAGCGGGGTTTTTTGTTTTCTGTTGCTTGTAGGCAATCTGTAGGCAAGTTGCCCGAATGCAGCCCCAGCACCAGACAAAAGAAAAGCCCCACGGCGGGGGCTCTTTAGGGTCTGACAAAACACGGGGGCTCTCGCGCACGCGCGCGGAACGTTCCGAACATGCGCACGGACATACAAAAGCCCCACGGCGGGCTAAATTCGTTCGTCCAGTTCGGAGAGATACACGGCCACCACCTTTAGGCTTTTGTCGCTGGCGCTGTTTTCCAGTGCTGCAATGCGCTTTTCAGTGGTTTGCATGGTCAAGCTCCCTGGTAGTGGCAATCAATCCCTTGATGCCCGTTTTGTTCGCCTGGGTCTCACTTGCTGCGCGTTCGGTGAATATGGTTTCAGACTCCCCCGGCTGGCGCGTCCATTCGTTCCCATCATCGTCTCGGATATGGTCTATTTCCGCGTCAAGGTGCCCCGGCCATACGATGCGGCGAACTATGGTCAATTCCTCAGTAGGCGCCTCTATCGCTTCCAGCGCGGCTATGCGTCGTTCAAGGTTTTGCATTTTGCTTTTCCTCCAGTGCTGTGATGCGGTTGGTCAGTTCGTCAATCTCCGTCACCCTTGCCAGCGAACCAATGGCGGCCAATAGCTGCGCTCCCTGTCCCGGCGCAAGGTCACCAGCGGCCACGGCAGACAACACGGCGCGGCCTTGGTTGGTCAGGGTGCCATCGGGCAGAGAAAGCGTTTGCGCCTGCTCTGCGGCCTTCAATGGGGCTATGGCACGTTCCAGCAGTAGGCGGGCGGCTCCCACATCACCATCGAGGGCGCGGGCCATCATCGCGGCCAGCAGTTCGGGCACGCGGTCTGCAATGGCGGCGCGCAGCTTTGATACCTCACCCGTGCCAACCGGGCGGCCTTTGGGGTTTCCAGACTGGCCCGGCTTCCATGCAGCGGCGGGCGGTTTTCTTCTTGTCGCCATCGGTGTTCCTTTTGTGCTTTTTCAGTTGTTGAGTTGTTCGCGCACATCGCGCAGGTCACGCGCCACAAAGGCCACGCCACCAGCGCAACGGATGCGCTCCAGGAATAGGGCTTGCTCAGGGCGCAGGCGTCCGGCCTTCGCTTTCACTTCCACACCCAGCAAGCGGCCATCGCGTAGCTGTCCCAAAACATCGGGGCAGCCCTTGAACCCGAAGCGGATAAAGCGGCCTTCCACTGTTGCGGCCCCGGTATTCATGCGCTCTGCCCACGCCACGGCGGGATGCGTTCTCAGTGCCTTCAATACTTCCACCAGGGCGGCAGCTTCGGGGCGGCTATTGGTTCGGGGTGTCTGTTGTTCCAGGCCGAAAAGGTCAGCATTCATTGCAAACCCCATTCCCCGGAATTTCTCCCCGGAATCCCCCCCCTCTATAAGGGGGGCGGGGATTTTCGGGCCTGGGAATCCCCGAAGCGGGGAAAAACGGGGAATTTCGGGGTATCAAGCAAGCCATATCCACCCCTTGTCACACCCCACCACACCACGCGAAACCAGCCCGGTAATTCCATCTCTGGCGCGTTCTGTTTTGCGGTCTGGTGCCACTGTCAGACGTTCGGCAAGGCGGGGCAACACCACCTCCAATTCCACAGCAGGGCGGCCCGGCGGGCAGGATGCAGGCGCACCCGGCGTATTGAATGGCCCGGCCTTTTGCAGCAGGTCACGCAGCGCATCAAGAATCACCCGCTGATTTCCACCCTGGGGCAGCTTCACGGCGCGCATATCCTCCACGGCGGTATCACGCACCACCACGCAGCTTGTAATTGCCTCCCCGGTCGGTTCAGTGCCCAGCACCTCCACGGCCAGTTTGAACGGGCAAGCCTCGCCATCAATGCCGTCTTTGGATTTCGCCACCTTCCATTCCCGGCGGTCGCCATCGCGTGAAACCTCGATTGCGGCATCCATCGCAGCGAATAGCGAACTGTGCCCACGCAGGCCAGCGGCGGCATTCTTGCCCGTGTGGTGCACCAGCAGCACAAGGCCACGGGTCAGGGTTTGCAGGGTCTTGGCAGCCTCCAGAATCTCGCCCATGTCGCGTGAACTGTTTTCGTCGGCAGTGGGCGCGGCGCGGTTCAAGGTGTCCAGCACCACCACAGCACCAGCAGGCACCACGTCGGCAAGGTCTAGGACGTCCTGCCCATCGGTCAGCTTGAACGGTTGCAGCATCATGCGCAGGCCATCAGGCAGCGCACGGCCCCGGCTTGTCTCCCATGCCTGGGCGCGCAGCTTGAATCCGGCTTCACCCTCCAGCGCGGCGTAAACCACGGGCGCAGCTTCCACCCGGCAATCAAACCAGCGTTGCCCCTCAGCAATGGCGGCGGCCATGTCAAAGGCCAGGAATGATTTACCGGATGCGCTCGGGCCATACAAAGCAGCAAGCCCCACGGCAGGCAGCACACCACGCACACGCCAGGCCAGCGGGGGCAGGTCGCGCAGTTCATCGGCTCCCAGCAGCTTGTAACGCGGCTCAGGCTTGGGCGGCGATGTCGCAGCCTCCAGCAGAGCGGCCAATACATCGTGCCCCTCACGCTGCGCAAGGTCGTTTGCGTCAAAGTTCTGCGCCTCACCCTGGGGCATGTAGCACACAGCAGCGCCTACAGCCTGGGCAATCTCTGCGGCGCTTTCTTCCTTGCCCACATCAGGCACCAGCACCAGCCGGGCGGCGGCGTCACGCTGGCGCAGGTCGGCAGCTACTTTGCCCACGTTGCCCCAGCCAAAGCACGCCACAGCCGGATGCCCGGTAGCCTGCCAGCAAGCCCACGCGGTGCCCACACCCTCGCACAAAGCCACGGACGCACCGGGCACCAGCGTGCCCACTGTGAAGGATGCCCCGGCCATCGGCGCACCGGGCAGGTTCAGCTTGGGCTTCTTTCCCTTCGCCTTCAAGCGGGCGGCGGTGTCGCCAGTGGTAACGCATTGCAGGCTCTGCAAACTGCCATCGGGCGCATAAGCAGGCACCACCAGCGCACCGGCCATGCTCTCGCCTTGAATGCGCAGGGCGTCGCCAGTAGGCACCACGCGCAGGGCATCTAATGGCACCCCGGCGGCGGCCTTTGCCACGATGTAGCCATGCTCTGCGGTAGCGGGTTGGCAGCGGTTCCACACCTCGCTAGGACTCTGGCCTTGGGCGGGCTTGCGCGGGGGCTCTGCGGCCTTCTTTGGGGCTTGCATGGCTCTTTGCTGGGGCTTGCCTTCACCCATGCGCCAGCCATGTTCTGCGCCCACGCGGTAAAGGGTTCCAGCTCCCACGCCACGGCCCGGCTTGAAACTGCGCCATGTATCGCGGGCATCGCGTTCACTGTAGTTGCCAGCCCCGGCGCTCCATTCGTTGAAGGTGTCGAAGTCAAGGCCAGCAGCTTGTGCAGCCATGCCCACCTTCACCCATTCATCACGCGGCAAATCGGGCGGGATGGCGTGCAATGCGTCGATTGCTTTTGCGGTGTCGGTCAGCACGCAGCACCCCCATTCATCGCCAGGGCTTGCGCGGTGTATTTCCCGTCAAGTTTGTAAAGCGCAATGATGCGGTCGGGGCTATGTTCCGTGGGGCTTGGAACCTCGATGGTTTCCACCGGCCAGCCCAAGGTGCGCAGCGTGAAAATCACGGCACCCAAGCGCCAGGATTGCGTGCTGTTCTCAAAATCGGGATGGTCAATCAGGCGGCCATCCATCAGCATTCCCAGCGCACGGTCTGCCAGGGTTCCACGCTTGGGCCATGTCGGGCAAAATGGCGGGGGCGGCAGAAACGAAAGTTGTTCACCGTGGGCCCCTGTTACTTTGGACGGTGCGGGGGCCTTTCCATTGGGGGCGGCCATCATTACGCCACCCCCAGCACGGCGCGAATCTCTGCCACGCTCCAGGCCAGACGGCCCATGATGCGGCGCGGGCGCAGCGGCCCGTTTTCCATGCAGGCCCATGCGCGGCATGTCTGCGGCTTGCGGTTCAGGTAGTAGGCAGCGGCGGCGGTGTCCACTGTCGGGCGGGTAACAGATTCCAGCGGGGGGAACTGCTGGGGCTCGTATGTGCTCAGCGCTTGCGGCTGTCGCGTAGTCGTAGATTGCATTGCAAACTCCTGCGCCTCTCGGCGTTAAGGTTGCCCCGACTGACTTAGCGGGGGCACAGGCGGCGCAT
>JAPKHH010000157.1:0-5483 GCA_026647025.1 Giesbergeria sp. | reverse complement strand
GTGCAGATGATCCCGCCGGACCCACTGCCACAGGCCGCCGCAGAGCACTACGGCGACATCCGCGCCACACTGCAAAAACAGGGTCTGCCTATTGGCAACAACGACCTGTGGCTCGCGGCGCACGCACGCGCCGAAGATTGGATTCTGGTGACCAACAACACCCGTGAATTCACACGCGTGCCTGGCCTCCAGGTTGAAAACTGGGTGTAGTGACGCCCATGCAGACCGCCGTCCCGCGCCACGTGCTGCCGGTGCTGGTCACCGCACAGTTTGCCGGGACCTCGCTGTGGTTTGCCGTGAATGCCGTCATGCCCGACCTGCAGCGCGAGCTGGGCTGGCCCGCTGCGGCGGTGGGCACGCTCACCTCGGGGCTGCAGTTCGGTTTCATCGTGGGCACGCTGGTCTTCGCGCTGCTCGCCATTGCCGACCGGTTTTCGGCGCGCCGCGTGTTCCTGCTGTGTTCGCTGGCCGGTGCGGCCTGCACCGTGGGCGCCTGGGCCATGGTGCGCGACTATTCCGCCCTGCTGGTCTGGCGCTTTGCCACCGGTTTCTTCCTTGCCGGAATCTACCCGGTGGGCATGAAGATTGCCGCCCAGTGGTACACGCGCGGCCTGGGCGGTGCGCTGGGCCTGCTGATTGGCGCGCTGGTGCTGGGCTCGGCCAGCGCCCACGCGCTGCGTGCGCTGGGCAACGCGCTGCCCTGGCCCACGCTGATGCTGGGCGTGGCAGGGCTGGCGGCAGCGGGCGGCCTGCTGCTGTTCCTGGGCACGACCGATGCACCCGGTGCGCAGGCGCGTGTGACCACGCTGCAGTGGCGCGCCCTGGCGACGGTGTGGACCGATGCGCGGGTGCGCAGCTCGGTGCTGGCGTACTTTGGCCACATGTGGGAGCTCTACACCATGTGGGTGATGGTGCCGCTGGTGCTGGCCACACGCGTGCAGGGCCTGGCGCTGTCGTGGGCGGCTTTTGCCGTGCTGGGTGCGGGCGCCATCGGCTGTGCATTGGGCGGATGGGTGGCGCAGCGCTGGGGCAGCGCGCGCGTGGCCGCCGTGCAACTGGCCACCAGCGGCCTGTGCTGCCTGGCCACGCCGTGGATGCTGGATGCCGACGCCAGCCTGTTCTTTGGCTGGCTGCTGCTGTGGGGCGTCACGGTGGCCGGAGACTCGCCCCAGCTCTCCACCCTGACCGCACGCAACGCCCCGGCCCAGGCCGTGGGCAGCGTGTTGACGCTCACCAACAGCATCGGGTTTGCCATTTCGATTGCCAGCATTCTGCTGTTCGTATCGCTGGCGGAGACCGTGGCCCTGGGCGCGCTGCTGCCGTGGCTGGCGCTGGGCCCGGCACTGGGCCTGATGGCGCTGCGCCTGCTGCTGCGTGACGAAGCCAAGCGCAAGCCGGTCTAGGAACTGCTGCCGATGCGGCAGAATCAGCCGCCATGGATTCCTCCACCGAACTGCAGCACACGCTGGAACTGGCCTTCCACCGGGCGCCGGTGGGCCTGTGCGTTTCGCGTCACCGGACGATCGAGATCTGCAACGAGGCCTTTGCGCAAATGTTCGGGTATGCGCAGGCCGATCTCATGGGCCATTCCCTGGCCCGGCTGTACCCCTCGCTCGACGAATTCGCCCACATTGGCAAGCTCGGCCTGCCCGTGATGCAGACCACCGGCACCTACAGTGACGAACGCATCATGTGCCGGTCCGATGGCGCTCTTTTCTGGTGCCATGTGGCAGGCCGTGCGCTCGACCGCGCCGATCCCTTTGCCCATGCCGTGTGGATGTTCGAGGACATTTCGCAGCGCCGCCCGGTCGGCGCCGCGCTGACGATACGCGAACGCGAGATCGCGCAGCACATCGTGACCGGCGCCACCAGCAAGCAGATCGCGCGCCTGCTCGAGATCAGCCACCGCACCGTCGAGGCCCACCGGGCGCGCCTGATGCGCAAGCTGGACGCCACCACGACGGGCGAACTGGTCGCCCGGCTGCTGGGCGCCCCCCGCTGACCACCCCGGTGGCCGGGGCGGTGCTCACTTCATCAGACGCCCGGTCCGCCCGATCACCGTCACCTCCACGTAACGCGATCCCACGCGGTTGTCGGGGGAATAATTCACCGTGACCCCGCCCAGGTCGTAATGGCCCAGGCTCTCCAGAGCCTTGATGACCCTGGCCCGTGTCGGCGCAGGCCCCGCGCGGCGCAGGCCCTCCACGAGCACCTTGGCGCCAAGGAATTCCTCGAAACTGGTGTAGTTGATGTGCTCGTCGGGCGCATACTTTTTCAGCAGGGTCTGGTATTCGCGCACCACGGGCAGGTTGGGCTGGTACGGGAAAGGCACCACCTGGCTGATGCCCAGGCCATGTGCGTTCTTCAAGTCGGCCAGCTTGACGATCTCGGCAGGGTCCACCACCGAAATGTTGTACAGCTGTGCCCCGCCCCCAGCTTCGCGGTAGCGCTTGATGAAAGCCGACGACGGTTTGTTCACCGCAATCATGATGATCGCCTGCGCATCGGACTTCATGATCTGCTGAACGGCGGCGTCGACATTGTCGGTGTTCCGGTCGTAGGGCGCCGCCGCCGACAACTCCAGTTTGCGCCGGGTCAGTGCCTTCCGCACACCTTCCAGGCCGGCCTTGCCAAAACCGTCGTCCTGGTACATGACCGCAATGCGCGTCATGCCCAGCGTGGTCACCTGCTGCACCATGTGTTCGGTCTCGTCGGCATAGCCTGCGCGCACATGGAAGATCCAGGGGTTGAAGGGATTGCGCAGCGGCTCGCCGCCGGTATAGGGCGCCACCAGTGCGGCGCCCCCTTGTTCCAGCACGCCTTCGCTCAGCAGCTTGCCGACATTGGACGTGCCGGCAAAGCCGAACAGGGCCACCAGTTCAGGGTCGGCCAGCAGTTCGCGCGTCAGGCGCACGGTGTCGTCCACCTTGTAGCCGTCGTCGAGCACCTTCACCGCAATCTTCTGCCCATGCACGCCCCCCTGGGCGTTGACATGGCGAAAGTAAATACTGCCGCCCAGCACCATCTGCTTGCCCGTGCTGGCCAGCACACCCGACAAGGGGGCCACCTGGCCAATCACGATGTCGGCCCGGGCGGCCGACCACGGCAGCACCAGGGACAGAGCGCAGGCCGCGCCCCAACGACCGAGGCTGCGGACCGCGTTGCGCAGCCGCGCCCCAGGGCGGCTGTTGGCAAACGGCTTCGACGCAAGCGATGCACAGGACGGGGTCTGTCGGCTCATGGGGTCTCCTTGTCGTAAGGAGCGAGAGCCTAGGGCGCACGCCGGCGCCGCGCCAGTCGTACGTTTACTTACAGGGGCTTGTCTTGAGGTAGTTCTACGTATCCCGCACCGCAAGCCGCCCCGGTCTCAGTGGGCCTCGCTGGCAGCGGATCTGGCCGCTGCCGTGGTTCCACACGCATGGCAGAACTTGGCAAACGCGCTCTTGCGCGTGCTGCAGTGGCCGCAGTGGTCAAACAGGCCAATGCCGCAGTGGGGGCAGAAGTCGGTCTTGCCGTCTTTCAGGTCCACCGGACGCTCGCAGCCGGGGCACACGTTCTTGGCCAGGCGGGCCAGGGCCACGTCGTAGCTCAGTTCCTTGCGGCGTTCCTGGTCGGGCAGGGCTTCGGCGAGCTTTTGCCGCTCCAGGTAGCGGTTGAGCGCAAGGATGGCGTAGCGCCCGACCAGCGCCGTCACGCCAATGCCCACCACGTAGCGTACATAGCCGCCATAGCTGGGCAGGTAGGGCACCAGTTCAACGAAGAAGGCGAACAGCGCGAAGAAGATGAAGCCCCAGACAAAGGGCCAGTAGGTGCCCTTGCGCTTTTTGACGAACAGCCAGGCGGCAATGGCCAGCAGCGGCAGCGTGAGCGCCAGGCGGTACAAAAACACGCGCAGCTCGACCTTGCGGCGCTCGGTGTGCAGTTGGTCGTAGGCCCCGGACTCCATCTGGCCCAGGCGCTGCTGCGCCGCTGCGGCGGCCTGGCGGGCATCCAGTGCCGCCTGCTGCTGCTGCTCCACCGCTTTTTGGGTGCTGCGCTCGGCCTGTTTGAGCGCATCGAGCGCCCGGGTGCGCGCCAGCACCTCGGGGTCGTGCTCGGCCCGTTGCGTCACGCTGCGGGCGGCCAGCCAGTTGTTGAAGGTTTCCCGTTCGGCAGCGCTTTCGCTGCGCGCCTTGTTGCGCTGCAGTTGCGCCTGCTCCAGCGCAGTCTGGGCGTCCTGCTCGGCCTGGCGCGCCTCTTTCACCTGCGCGCGCAGGGCCTGGGCGGCGGGCCGGTCCAGAAAGTCATCCAGCGCCAGCGGCGTTTCCACCTTGGGCAAGTCCCCCACCACCGTGCCACCCAGGCCGATCAGGAAGCTGGCGAACACCAGCGCCACCAGCCACAAGCCGCGGCGAAACCATTTTTCAGACAGGCGCAGTGATTTGCTCATGGGTTCTCCTGGGATTCAATTACTATTGTTTTCATAGCTTAAGGCGCTTGACCACAGGGCGCCAGAGGCCATTTTTAATCTAATTTTCAAGGCGCAGTGTAACGGCGGTGGAGGCCAGCCGGGCGCGCGCCAGCCAGGCCAGGACCGAATCGACCGTTACGGTTTCGATGCGGTCGGCAAAGCGCTTGTCATTCGGGTGGTCGTCAAAGGCGATGTTGGCCGAGCCCACGCGCCCACCCAGCCGCGTGAGGGCACCAATCTTGAGCACGCTGGGTTCATAGCCTTTGAACTGCAGCCAGGCCTGCGCCTGATCGCGCGTACGCACGCTGGCGGGCTCCATGGCGACGGCCAGGGTCTCCAGCGCCCACTGGTTGGACTGCTGGTATTTGCGCCCCCACACGTAGCTCACCATGCTGTAAGGCGGGTGCTGCAGCGTGCGGGCGCGCGCGTTGTCCTGCAGCACGGGCAGCAGGCGCTGCTGCACCTCGGGGGTGGGTACGGCCCACACAGCCTCGTAGCGCCAGAGGTCATCGAGGAAGAACTCGCCCAGCCCTTGGCGGTACAGATGCCCCACGGCCGTGCCACAGTCGTTGAGCTTGTGTACCACGCGCCAGGGGCCTTCGCTCGTACGGTAGGCCCAGCCCAGGTGCGAGTAGCGCAGGCCGTATTTGCCCAGGTCCTGCCCCGCACGGCCCAGCACCACCACCCGGGAGCCGCTGCGGGCAAATTCGGCATCCAGCGCAGCAGCCGTCTGCTGCGCCAGCTGCATGCCACGCGCGATGAGCTGCGGCGTGGGTTTGTGCGCCTCGCACGAGCGCCCGGCATGGGCCGGTGCAGCGGCCAGCGCGACGGCGGCTGCGATAAAGAAAACCGCCAGCGCAGTGCGCCGCCACGTGTCTGGATACAGCATCGTGCGGCTCCCTAGAGACGTTCGTTGTGCAGCAGGGCCTGGCCCAGTGCATTGGGTACAAAGGCCAGCACCTCGCCCGCCACCGACAGCACGACGCCCGTGCCGATCACGCTGCACACCACCACCGTGCCAACACCATGGGCC
>JAPKHH010000156.1:0-9167 GCA_026647025.1 Giesbergeria sp. | reverse complement strand
ATGCAGCAAAGCATGAACGCCAGCGACATGCAGTTTGAACTCATGGCTACGCAGACCAGCGGTCAGGCACTGGTGAGTTGGGAGGGCATCCGCAAACCCTTTGCCATGCAGGTGCTGGCTGCTGATGGCCAAGAGGCAAGACACAACCAAGCCTTTAGTGATCAAGCCTTGCTGCGCAACATTGCGCATAGTGAGCAGCCTGATTCACGCTGGTGCGCCAATGCGTTGCTCATGCTGCACTTGGCCAACGCCAAACTTAACGCCCAAGCCTACCCGCACGCAGCCTCTGGCTTAAGCCTAGACCAAATATGTGCAGAGTTACAGGCTGCTGCGCAATGCCTGGAGTCTTCCACGCAGGGTAAGCAGCCGGTCTCGAATTTTGATTGGAACACCCTGGCCAGCTGCATCGCGGGGGATTTGCCACTTGCAGAAGCTGGCCAGTGGCAAGGCTTGCGCCTTTTGCCTGTTGCCGTGTTGCTCAAGGATGCGGTACTTGAGCGACTGCGTTTATACAAGGCGTATTTTCGTTGGCTGCAGGTCGGGCAGGCAGTGACACCCAGTGGCACAAACGGGTGGAGTGTCATAGCTGAGGCTTGCCAAGCTGCTTGGACGCAATTGAGTCCCAAAGTCCAAGCCTTGCATATCGACTACAACCGTGCGCTTGATGCGGTGGTGCAACAGTTGCACATTCGCGTTAATGTTGCTGATGAGTTGGATGCCGCCACGTCGGAAGAGCAAGTCCAAGGTTTAAGCAAAGCCATGGAGGGGAATGTGCAGCTTATGCTCATGATGGCTCGGGTCAGGGCCAGTTGGCTTCGCCCCACCAGCGAACCATGGCAAGCCCACTTGGGCATTGGACCGGACGAAAGCCGTGCCGTGAGCCTGTTGCAAAAGCTGCTAGATACATGTGGCGATTGGCAGCGTGAGTCAAATGGCACACCCTTGCCGTCTATTTCCTTGACGCTGCTCAAGGCAGTGTTGCAGGATGCCGCTGTGCAGTTGGCGCAAGCTGCTAACAACCCGGGCGCAGCTACAGCTCCACGGCGCCCAGAATGGCAGCTAAGCCAGTTGCGCAGAATGCGGCAACAAGTTGAATCGATGTACCAAACCCTTAACCAGGAGAAATCAGCATGAGCTTCAATAATAGAACCGGTGTCACAATAGCCAAAGATGTGGGCAAGGTAGGAGATTTGGCTGGTAAGAAAACGAATCTTGAGATAGAGCAAGCGGCCCAGTTGGCTGCCGCGCGCGAAGTACAGCAAAGGATCGGCAGCCTCCGACAGATGGGGACCGACGACACCACTATTGCTGTTGCATCGGGGGGGCATAACATTGCCAACAACGCCCTGAATACCATCCGCGATACCCAGCTAAGATCTATGGAAGTGGTTAATGAAGGGCTCGGTATTGCAAGGGTTGCTGATGGACATGCGAGCTCAGCAGCGGCCAATGCTCGCCTGGTCAGTAACTTGCCCGCCGCCGTCAACGATATTCACAGCGGCAAAGAGGCGCGTGAAATTCAAATCAGTATTCAAAAAGAAGAAATACACCAAGGCGGCATCCGCGACACGTCTACGCGAAATGCCCAAGAACTGAATCAAAAAACCGTCGCAGTGGTGGATGCGGTCAAAGATGCAGTGCAAAGCATCCAAAACAGCACCTCGCTATAAGGTGCGATCGTTGAATACCAACACTTGCCTGATCGAACAAACCGCCTGAGGCCGCGTCGCTGGCAACCCGGTGTGCCCCAAGTGCGGCATGGACGAGCGGGTGGTGTACCCGGGGCAGGCGGATCGCGAGGCGGCGCAGGTAGCGGCGCTGGCGCGGTATGAGGCTTCGCAAGAGGCATTGAAGCCTCCACCCCCACCTGAGCCGCCAATACTGCCAACTCTTCCTGAGCCACCAGCGCAGCCACCCAAGCAATCCGAGCTTGAGTCCCCGGTAGCCCCGATGCCCGAGAAAAAGGGTGTCAACCGCCTTGGCGTTGGCGTGCTGGCACTGGCCTTGATGGGCGGAGGCTGGTGGTGGAAAGACCAGCAAGACCAGCGAGTGCAACAGGCTCAAGATCAAGCGGCCCAGCAAGCCCTGGCTGCAGAGGCCGCCTGGCGCGATCGCGAGGCTGAAAAGAAGCGTGCTGACGAAGCCGAGGCGCAACGTGCGGCGGCAGAGAAAGCCCAGGCGCAAATTGCCGAGCAAGCCCGCCGCGTGGGCGAAGCGGAAAAGAAGCGCGCTGACGATGCAGAGGCACAGCGCGTAGCGGCAGAAAAAGCCTTGGCGCATATAGCCGATCAAGCCCGCCGCGAGCGAGAGGCTGAAAGGAAGCGCGCTGAAGCAGCGACCCGTGTAGTGCGCGAAGAGAGGGCGGCCGAAACAGTACAACGGGCTACCCAGGCCACACCCGCAGCGGCCCCCGCCCAAGCGGCTCAAGCCCTTGTGCCCGCCAGTGATGAGCTGCGTTTAATGTGGCCAGCCAACGGTCCTGGGAACAAGGGGCTGGGCATTGGTGGCCGTGCTGGTGATCCGGTAGTTTCGGCAGCCGAGGGACGGGTGGTGTACGTCGGTGCGGGGCTGCGTGGGTATGGCAACCTGATCATCCTCAAGCACAACAACACCTTCCTGACGGTCTATGCACACAACCAGGCATTGCTGGTCAAGGAAGATCAGACCGTGCGCCAAGGACAAAAAATTGCCAAAATGGGCAACAGCGACGCTGAGCGCGTGAATCTGCACTTTGAGGTCCGCCGTCAGGGCAAGTCTGTCGATCCGATCAAATATCTCGTCCCGCGTTGATGGCTCAGGAGGTTGCTGCCTCAGCCTAGGTCTATGACTCGGTTTAAGGCAACGCTGATTAAGGTCCACCATTGAGAGGGGTCAAACGTTATCCGCAGATGAAGCAGCAGACCTTGGCAATGGCCGCAGATCAAGACAACGGATTCGAGCATTCGCGCAAACCCACCCGACGCGAAGAGTTCTTGCGGACCATGGAGACAATAGTGCCATGGGCCGCTCTGTGCCAGGTGATAGAGCCGCACTACCCCAAAGCAGGCAACGGCCGCCCGCCCATTGGCCTTGAGCGCATGCTGCGCATCCACTTCCTGCAGCACTGGTTCAACCTGGCCGATCTGGCGTGCGAAGAGGCCCTGTACGACAGTGCCAGCCTGCGCCGCTTTGTGGGCATTGACCTGGGCCGCGAGCGCGTGCCCGATGCCACCACGCTGCTGAAGTTTCGCAAGCTGCTCAATGAGCACAAACTGGGTGAAGCCCTGTTTGCCCAGGTAGGCCAGCAACTGCAAGAGCGCGGCTTCAAGGTCAACACCGGCACCATCGTGGATGCCACCATCATCGCCGCGCCCAGTTCTACCAAGAACGCCGACAAGGCGCGCGACCCCGACATGCACCAGACCCGCAAAGGCCAGCAATGGTATTTCGGCATGAAGCTGCACATTGGCGTGGACAGCCAAAGCGGGCTGGCGCACAGCGCCGTGGTGACGGCGGCCAACGTGCATGACAAACACCCGCTGCCCGATCTGCTGCATGGCAACGAGCAGCGCGTGTACGGCGACTCGGCCTACGCCAGCCAGAAGGCTCTGATCCGGGGCAAGGCGCCCCAAGCCAAAGACTTCACCAACCAGCGCACACGCAGGTGCGGGGTGGTCGACCAGACGCAGCGGTCCAAGAACCGCAACAAGTCCCGCATCCGCGCTCGCGTAGAGCATCTATTCGGGGTGGTCAAGCGGCTGTGGGGCTTTGGCAAGGTGCGCTATCGCGGGCTGCAAAAGAACGCCACGCGCGCGTTCACGGCCTTGGCGCTGGCCAACATCTACCTTGCCCGAGGGCGCCTGCAGGGACAGGTGCGCCCGTAAGGGTCTGAAGGGGGCTCAAAGGCTCCCGAAACAGGCCCTGTGGGGCAAAGTCCGGCATCTTTGCGGGCCATTTGGCATTCAAATGGCTGTGCAATGGAGTTGACGCTACTTGATCAGCATTGCCTTAATTCGGTATCGATGCTGAATAGTTGAGTCTTTCCGATCGCCGCATCCGTCTGATCACTGGACATGTCGTCCCTCACGATCAGAACCCGGATGTGCCATGAACAACGCTCGACCCTTCAAACTTGACACCCCCTCCCGCCCCGTTTCTTGCCTGATCGCCGGACTCTCAGCCGGGGGCCGTGCATCCAACGCAGAAGGGGGTGCGGTATGACAGCCTCTGCATCTGCCCGCCCGGCCAAGCTGCCGGTGCCTGCCAAGCTGGTGGAGGCGCAACGCTGCCTCAACCAGGCCTCGTCGGCGGAAGACTTTGAACGCATTCATGAGTTGCTCCGTCCCCGCGACCCGTTGAGCGGTGAGGCGGCGGCGACTCACCTGGAGATCCCGCTGACCAAGTCGGACGTCCATCGCCTGCTCACCAGGGTTGCGCTGCATCGAGACCCCGAGGCCGAGGTCGCCACGCTGGACGATGTGAAGCAGCTCTTCAGCTTCTTCGTCTCGCCCATGCCCGATGTGGAGCCAGACGACAAGGCGCCCCAGGGGCTGTTTTGCCAGGTGCTGGCAACGCCGGTACCCGCGGGGCGGTCCGCTCGGCGCATGTCAGGCATCCAGTCCATGCTGGACAACTACCACGACGCTGACGGCTTCAAGCGGCTGGTGTACCCCGTGCCTTACCAGCGCGCCCGGATGGCGGACCTGTCGCAGGGGTTGATCGGTGCCTGCAAGGCGCCGGGGCAGACAGAAGCCATCATGGCGGCTGCGCTGGACCTGGCCCAGCAGTTGTCGGACCCCGCCCGCAAGACCACGGCTGCTTTGCTGCTGCATGGCCGGCATGCCGATGGCCTGGAGGACCTAGCCCGCGGTCTGGCGGAAGGTTTGGCAGGCCAGGGTTACACCGATGTCTTGCACCTGGATTGCTCCATGCACAAGACGGCCAACGACAAGACCTGGCTAGGGCATGACCCGGTGTGGGTGGGGGCGGCGCCGGGCTCGCTGACCGAATTCATCTGGCGCCACCCCAAGTGTGTGGTGGTGTTTCACCGCGCCGACGAGTCGCGGACCGAGGTGCTCACCCAGCTGCAAGGGGCGCTGATGCGCGGAACCCTGGTGGACGAGTACGGTTTGCCTGCAGAAGAGCGCAGCAAGATGCGCGGTTCGGGCAAGACGCTGGTGGACACGTCTCAGGCGGTGTTCATCTTCACCGCGTCGCACAGCAGCGCGTGGCTGGCCCACCCGGACGCCAGCGCCGTGCTGGGCGAGGGCGCGCAGCGCAAGGCCACGTTGATCAAGGCGCTGAAGGATGCCCGCTTTACCCACGGCCGTGATGAAAGCCCCAGTTTTGACCCACAGGTGCTGGCGGCACTGACGCAGCACCACCATGTGCTGCAGGCCCTGAGCTGGGGGGCGCTGCAAGGCATTGCCGTTGCAGAAATGGCTAAGGTTCTGCCGCAGTTCGCGCGCAAATATGGTGTGACGGCGCATTGGGCCTGCGATGCCGAAGCTTTGACCACGCTGGCTGAGGCGGCTCTGGCCAGCTGGGGTGCTGACATGGGCCTGCACAGCACGGCTGTCGATGCTTTGTTGCAGGTGCTGCTGCAGCCGGCAGCGCAGACCCTGCTAGCCCAGGTGCCTTCGCTCCAGGCGATCCAGGTGCGCGTGTCGCCTTCGTTCACCCACCAATGGGGGCTGCTGCGCGCGCGCTGGGGCGATGACATCTGGGCCGGTTGCCAGCGCTACCAGGAAATGGCATGCCTGACGTACATGCTCGTTCCGGGCGAAGGGCCGGCGGAGGTGAGCACTGTCTACTTTGAAGGGGTGCACGCGCAGGCCGTGCGCCCGCTCAGCGACTTTGTAGGCAAGGTGGCGCTGGTGAGCAAAGTGCCTGAGGTGACGCTGAACGACGTGGCTGGCCACGGAGAGGTGAAAGCCTTTCTGGAAGAGATGATCGGCCTGCTCAAGCACCCCGGCGCGCTGCAGCGGCTGGGCGTGTCCACCCCCAGGGGGGTGCTGCTGCATGGGGCGCCCGGCACGGGCAAGACGCTACTGGCCAAAGCCATGGCCGGCCAGGCGGGTTTGCCTTTCGTCGCGGTGGCGGGGCCTGAGCTGCTCAACATGGAAAACCTGCAGCGTGTGTTTGCGCTGGTGCGCAGCACGCCCGCCGTGGTGGTGCACATCGACGAAGCCGATGTGCTGGGCAAACGGGGGGTGTCTGCGGGGCACGACATCGCCATCAACACCTTGCTGGCGCAGCTGGACGGGTTTCATACTATTGGGCAGGCCTTTTTCATACTCACCACCAACAAGAGCCCGGAAGACGCGTTTGACGACGCGCTGCTGCGGCCCGGCCGCATCGACCGCAGTTTCGAAGTCCGGTCCCTGGGCCTGCGTGACCGCGAGCACAAGCTGGCCAAGGTCTGGGGGTGGATGAATCCGACTGTCGCCGACAAGGCCCGTGTGCTCAAGCTCACCCACGGCATGAGCGGGGCGCAGCTCATGGGCGTTGAACAGGCACTGGCCATGCGCATGGTCAGGCAAGGGCAGGGTACGGTGTCGGCCGACTGGGTGTTTGCCGAGATCGATGCCCACCGCTGGGGCCAGCGCGCAGCGGCCGTCACTCCCCTGCTGCGTCGGCGCATGGCTGTTCACGAAGCCGGGCACGCCATTGCGCACCAGCTGCTCATGTCTGACGTGGCCCCCATCGGCATGGTCTGTATCGGGGCGCACGGGTACGTCAGCCTGGAGCGGTCCGGCCAGGGGCAGATTGCGGAAACCGCCGCAGCCGTGCGCAACTACATGGCAGTGTTGCTGGCTGGCCGTGCCGCAGAGCTGTTGGTGTTTGGTGATGACTCACCCAGCAACGGCGCGGCGTCTGATTTGGCCCGAGCATCGGCCGCGGGCTACAAGGCGGTTGCTTTTGGTGGGTTGGACCCGACCTTCGGCCTGCTGTCCTTGAACGGCATCGACGGAGCTGCACGTTTTATTTCGGTGTCACAAGACCTGCAGAAAGAAGTGGCCGACCGTGTGCGCCACTGGCTGGACCAAGCGCACCGCCAGGTGGCCGAGCTGTTGTCGCAACACCGCGCTGTACTGGATGCACTGACCGAAGCACTGGTGGCCCATGGTGTGGTGGACCAGCACGACATTGTGGCCCTGTTGCAGGCACCCGCACCCAAGCGCGCTGCGGGCATACGCCGCAGCCCGGTGGCAGAAAGCGGGGTGCTAGCATGAGCGGCAAGAAGACAACACGGCTGTTCCCGCTGATGCCGGCGGACAGCTACCCCGAACCGCTGGTCCGCGCCTTGCTAAGCGTTGTTCAGTTTCCGGAGGCGATGGAGAGTGACCTTGCCAAAGAAATGCTGGTGCGCCACCTATGTGCCAGCGTGGCGCTGGACCTTGGCGACAAGCACCGCGTTCTCGCGTCGTTGCCCGGCCTGAGCCTGGGGCAATGTCAATTGCTGGTGAGAACCTGGCGCCGCGAACAGGACGGCATGGCCATGCTGTTTGACAACAATCCCGGCGAAGGTGTCAGCCATGCCGCCCGAGCATGGCTGCACAACAGCCTGCTCGCCACCTATTTGGGAGCCAAGTGGTCACCCGCAACGGAGCGCTACGCCATGCGGTGCTTTGTCACGGAGAACTTCGCTGGCAAGAAGCGACGCATCAAACAGCTCAAGGCCGCCATGGCGGCCACCCAGTCGGCGACCATGGAGCACGTTTTTGGGCGTGCGCTGCGCGAAGTATCATTGATCACCTGATCGCAAATCCCCCACGCTGCAACACATGGCCACCCATGGCCGGACCCAAGCATGAACGCTGAACATTGCCTCATCAACCAGACCTCTTGCGGCCGCGTGACCGGGGCAACCCTGTGTGCCCTAAATGCGGCATGGACGAGCGGGTGGTGTACCCGGGGCAGGCTGACCGCGAGGCCGCGCAAGAGCGGGCCGAGCTGCGGTACTGGAAAGCACACTCACAAGCATTAGAAGTAAAGCTGGAGCAGCCCCCGCCACCCCCGCCACCCCCGCCACCATCAAAACCGTCCAAAGCGGTGGGCCAAGTCTTCCGCGATGCCCCTTGGTCGCCGGAGATGGTGGTGCTGCCCAGCGGCAAGTTTTTGATGGGCAGCCCGGACACCGAGCCTGGCAGGTCAGCAGACGAAGGCCCGCAGCACGCAGTGACTATTGCCTACCCCTTGGCCATGGGCAAATACCCGGTAACCTTTGAAGAATGGGACGCCTGTGTGGCCGATAGCGGCACCACCCACAAGCCCGGCGACAAAGGCTAAAAGGCCGGTGATCAACGTGAGCTGGGAAGATGCGCAGCAATATCTGGCCTGGCTGAACCAGAAGCTGGGCATCGCAGCGGACGACCCCAGCAGGTACCGCCTGCCCAGCGAAGCGGAGTGGGAATACGCCTGCCGGGCGGGCACGACGGGGATGTACAGCACGTCGGACGGTTTGATAAGCGACGAACAGGCCAACTACGACGCAAGGCTGACCTTCAAAGGCGCGCCCAAAACAGGGCAGAAGACCACGCCAGTGGGCATATACCCGGGTAACCCGTGGGGCCTGCACGACATGCACGGCAACGTGTGGGAATGGGTGCAAGACAGTTTTGAGGAAAGCTACCGGGGCGCGCCGAGTGATGGAAGCGCCCTGGAAAGCGGGAGCAGTCCCCGGGTGCACCGGGGCGGTTCGTGGTACAGCGACCCGCAGGGCCTGCGCTCTGCCAGCCGCGGCAGGAGCACCCCCGACAACCGGAGCAGCCTCGTCGGGTTCCGTCTTGCCAGGACCGTTTCGTGAGAAACGGTTACCCCTTGCGGCTTGGCTGCTTTACCCCTTGGGGGTCTGGGGGGCAGAGCCCCCCAGCGCGCGAGTTGGGGCGATTGTTCCTGCGAGGGGCAGCGTGACCAAAGCCGCGCCCTCACCGAACCGCCGATCTCGTCCACGCCGTACCGGCGCAGCGACGGCCCGCCAGACAGGCGTTGCGCTGGAGGCTTGCTACCGGCTGCTGCTGTGGCTTGTGCCGGTGCTAGAGAAGTTTCCGCGCAGCCAGAAGTTCCTGTTGGGTGACCGCATGCAAACCCAGGCGCTGGAGGTGCTGGACCATTTGGTTGCCGCCACCTATGTGCCACAAGCTCGGGCGCCCCACCTGCTGGCCGCCAACCTGACGCTGGAGCGT
>JAPKHH010000155.1:0-5505 GCA_026647025.1 Giesbergeria sp. | reverse complement strand
TCTCATACTTGTCCATCCTGATTCTTCCTTTCGTTTGCTTGGCGGCTCACGTCTGGAAGTCTCTGCGATGGACAACCCCTGAAAAGTCAAACTTCTACTGCCTCCCCGGCAGAGCCGGGGGTTTTCCTGCTATTAATAAGTGAGCTATTTGAGCGATGCATCAAAAACCCGCCAGCCGCTGTGCGCGGGTGGCGGGTGGTTTCCACAGCGGTGTGGCTTATTGCTTGAAGACCTCCACCTGCACCACCAGGCGCACGTTCTTGGCAAAGCCCCAGTCCACGCCGTAGTTCATGCCCCACTGCGTGCGGTCGATGGTGGCCTCGAAGTCGCCGCCGCAGACTTCGCGCTTGAGCATGGGGCTCTGGTAGCAGTTGAACTGGTTGGCCTTGAGGGTCACAGGGCCGGTTTTGCCCAGCAGCGTGAGCTGGCCGCTGACTTCGCTGACCTTGTCGCCGTTGAAGCTGAACTTGTCGGACACGAAAGTGATTTTCGGGTGCTGTGCGGCATTGAACAGGTCAGCGCTTTGCAGGTGCTTGTCGAACGCCGGGGTGCCGCTGTTGATGGACGTGGCGTCAAAGCTGATCTCCACCTTGCCCGTCTTGCCCGCACGGTCGAACTGCACCGTGCCTTCCTTCTTGTCAAAGCGGCCCCGGTTGACGGAGGCGCCAAAGTGGTTGATCTCGAAGGTGACGAAGGTGTGTGTCGGGTCGATGGCGTAGCTGGCCGATTCGGCCTGGGCCAGTCCGGTGACGAGGGCAGCGGCTGCGGCCAGGGCGATGAAGGAAGTGCGCATGGGAGAGCTCCTGTGGAGGGTGGTTGAAACGCGGAAAAAAAAGGGGGTGGACGGCGGAGGTGCTCAGAGCTTGCCCACGCCGGTCAGCGCGAGCTTGAATGTCACCTGCACCTCGTCGGCCACCATGGAGGTGTCGGCCCACTCGCCATCGCCGATCTTGAAAGCCAGGCGCTTGAGAGGCAGGCTGCCCGTGGCGGTGGTGATGCTGCCCGATTGCGTCAGCACGACCGGCACCGTCACATCGACCGACGTGCCCTTGATGGTCAGCTTGCCGACAACGTCGAACTTGCCGCCGCCCTGGGCCTTGATGCTGGAGGACTCGAAAATGGCCTGTGGGAACTGGGGCACATTGAACCAGATCGGCTTGGGCAGCTCGGCATCGGTTTCGCGCGCGCCCATGGTGGCGCTGCCGGTGTCCACCGTGAAGCGGATGCGGCTGGTGGCCAGTTTGGCCGGATCGAACGCAAGCTGCGCGTCGAATTTCTTGAAATGACCTTGCAGCGGCACGCCCATCTGGCGGGCGCTGAACTCGACACGGCTTTGCGCGGGCAGCAGTTGCTGCTGCGCCTGGGCGGGCGCGGCAGCCAGCAGCAGGGCGCTGGCCAGGGCCAGGCTGGAGAGGGAAAAGTAGGTAGGTTGCATGGGAGGTTCTATCGAAAATCAGCGTCGGCCCGGCAGCATGCGTTGCAGCAGGCCGTCGTTGTCGATCCACTGGTGCTTGAGGGCCGCAGCCACATGGACCAGCACCAGACCCGCCAGCGCAAAGGCCAGGGTGGCGTGGATGGGTTGGAGGACATCGGCCAGGGCTTTGCTCACCGGAACGAAATCAGGCAGAGGGACAAGCCCCAGAAATACCACCGGAAAGCCCGCCGCAGAGCTGTAGGCCCAGCCCGCCAGCGGCACGGCAAAGAACAGCGCATACAGCGCGGCGTGCGTGCCGTGGTGCGCCCATTTTTGCCAGCCGGGCATGGCCTGTTCCACGGCGGGGGGCAGGGCCGGCGGGCGGTGCGACAGGCGCCACAGCAGGCGGACCAGGGACAGGGCCAGCACCGCCACGCCCGTCCATTTGTGCCAGTTGTAGAGCTTCAGGCGCTGGGGCGAGAAGGGCAGGTCACTCATGTAGGCGCCCAGGCCGAACAGGCCGATCAATACCAGGCCCAGCACCCAGTGCAGGACAATGGCCGTGGTGCTGTAGCGGCCTGTATCGGGAGCGGACGAGGAGCGTTTCATGGCGGTTCAGCGAAGAAGGGAATGCAGGGGCCACGGGGACATGTACTACATCCAGTGTAGACAGGCCGAGGTTTCCCGCCCTTCAACCCGATTGACGCTCCCATTCGAATGGTTTGAATGGTGTGGCGAGGAGCGTTCAATCTCCTGTGGGGGAGATGCCAAACGCCCGCACGCTCGGCATCTGGCGCAAGGTGAC
This sequence comes from Giesbergeria sp., assembly GCA_026647025.1. Classification (GTDB taxonomy): domain Bacteria; phylum Pseudomonadota; class Gammaproteobacteria; order Burkholderiales; family Burkholderiaceae_C; genus Simplicispira. The sequence goes on along the minus strand of JAPKHH010000155.1, from coordinate 3,286 downwards.
GGCAATTTTCGACAGGTTTTGGGTGTTGTGGGTGCGTATGACCATGCGGTATTCGTAGAACAGGCCGTCATCGGTCAGGCGCTGGCTCATGTTGGCCAAGGTGAAGCCATGCTCTGCCAGAAAGGCCTTGAATTGCGGCTCGGGCATGACCTCATTGCGGGCGAAGCGCACGAAATGGTGGGCATAGAAATGCGCCGGCATGCGCGCTTCGATCCAGCGGAAGATGGACAGGGTGGACAGCGTGAGCACCGTGGCCAGAATGGCCGGCATGTAGAAACCGATGCCCATCAGGATGCCGATGGCGGCCGTGATCCAGATGGAGGCGGCGGTTGTCAGGCCGCGCACGGACAACCCTTCCTTGAAGATGACCCCGGCCCCGAGAAAGCCGATGCCGGTCATGATGCCCTGGGCCATGCGGGTCGGATCGGTGCGGATGGTTTCGAGTGCAATGCCCGGTATCCAGCGCGACTGGTACATGGTGAGCAGCATCAAAAGGCTGGAGGCCAGGCACACCAGGGCGTGGGTACGAAACCCGGCCGGTCTGCCATGGAAGCTGCGTTCCAGGCCAATGATGCCACCGGCGGTGAGTGCGCTGATCAGGTGAATGATGATCTGGATGTCGTCATGGTCCAGTGCAATCTCCATGGTGTTTCTCCGTTGTTTTTCTTGTGTCAAATACGGTGGGGCCAGGGCGTGTGGTCGCACCAGATCGGGTCAGGACGGGGTGTGAACGCGGGCTTCCCGGTCGATGGCCGTGGCTTGCCCTTGCCGGGTAAAGGCCCCGCATGCCAGTGTAGTGAATGTGTGGTCCGCAGCGCGCGGCAGGAATGGCTTGCCCCTGCAGCCGAGCCCACTACTCAGTCGGCCAAGGCGGCGTTCTTCCAGGCCTGGGAGGCGGCCTGGGCGTCGCCGCGTTGCTCGGCCAGGGTGGCCAGTTTGCTCCAGGCATTGCGGCGCAGACGGGCGTCGCGCAGTTGGGGGGCTGCCTGGGTCAGCAGCTGCTGGGCCTTGCCCCACAGCTGGCGCTGGGCGCAGGCCATGCCGGCCAGGTACTGCAGGCGGGTATCGCGCGGGTTGGCCTGCTGCGCCGATTCGATACGGGCCAGCCAGGCGGCGTCCAGATCGTGCAGGCCCGCTTCCAGCGCCTGGACGAGTTTGAGTGCATGGTGTTCGGCCAGGGCATTGGGCAAGTCCACCATGTGCTGCCAGACGGGCAGCAGCCATTGGCGCACTTGTTCGGCGCTGCCGCCGAGCTGCGCCAGCCGCTGGGCGGCCTGGATGGCCAGTTCCGGCATGGCGCGCTCGCTCGCTTCGAGCGATTGCCAGGTCGATTGCAGCTGGGCGGGATCGTGGGCGTTGTGGATGAGTTCGGTGGCCAGGCCGCGCACGATGCTTTGCGCCGCAGCCGCCGAGAACGCGCGGTGCTTGCCGAGCAGGCGGGCGGTGTCCAGCGCCTCCTGGGTGTGGCCCGAGAGGCGTGCCGCCTTGAGTTTGATGCGCAGCGCCAGCGTGCGCCGGGCGGCGCCCTGGGGCAGGCTGGCCAGGCGCTCCAGCGCCGCGTCGGCGTCGCGGTCGTCCAGGGACCAGCGCGCTGCGCGCATGTGCGCGCCCTCGCGCAGCTCCTGGGTCTGCGTGCTGCGGCGTTCGGCAGTGTGGCCCAGTGCCTGGTTCAGGTGGTGTTCGCGCTGGCTGCGGTCTTGCAGGGCGTGCGATGTTTCGGCCGCCACCATGTGCGCCAGGGTGCGCAGCTGGCTGCCGTGGGGTACGGAGGCGTTGGCGTGCTGCAGGGCACTTTCCTGCTCCAGCGCGGCCAGTGCGGCCTTGCGTGAGCGCAAAAACCGACCGGCCAGCAACTGGGCCAGGGCATCGAGCAGCGCGCCGTGCATGGCGCGTTCTTTTTGCTGCAGGCGCCAACGCAGGGCCTGGCGGGGCAGTTCCAGCAGGGCTGCCAGGCCACGCAGCGCGGCGTACAGCGTGGCAAAACCCACGGTGAGCGAGAGCACCACCATGTTCAGGGAGAGGTCGATCCGGTACGGTGGCCAGAACAGCGTGACCGTGCCCTGGTTGTTGCCGGCAAACAGGGCTGCCGCGACCGCTACGCCAAACAGGGCCAGGAGCCAGAGAGCTGCGCGCATGGGGTTTCCTGCCCCGCCTTCAGCGTCCGGCGGCCGCAGTGGCCAGGGCGGACAGGGTTTCGTCCAGGCGCGGCTGTTCGGCGGTCTTCATGTGTGCCTGGGCCTGCTGCAGCACGGTGGCTGCGCTTTGCGTGCGCCGCGAAGCGGGGTCGAAATACTTGTTGAGTGCGGCGCTGGCGGCCGCCAGATCGGCGCGGGCCGACTCGGACTGGCGGGCCAGCAGGCCCAGGCGGGCATTGAGCAGCTTGAGCTTGAGGTTCTCGCGCAGGAAGAAGGCCTGGTCGGGCGAGACCAGGATGGCTTCGGGCTGGTCGATGCGACTCACGCGCACGAGATCGCGCGCTTCGTCACGCACCACTTCCCAACTGCGCTGCAGCAAGGCCTGCCACCAGGTCTGGTCTGCAGGTGCGGGGACTTCGGAGGAGGGGGGCATGGCTCCACGGGCGTTCATGCGGCGGGTGGCCGCCGCCTGGGCCACGGCGTTTTGCAGGGGCAGGTCGTCCACCTGGCGGACCAGATCGTCCAGGCGCCCCAGCAGGCCTGCGGTGTCGGCCACGCTGGCGCTGGCGATACGCTCCAGGTCACGGGTGATGGCGCGCTGCACGGGAGCCAGCCGGGGCTGGGCCGCGCGTTCGATGCGTTGCTGGGCGCTTTTGAGCGCGGCGATCAACGGCTCCAGGCTGCCGGTGAGCTGGGCCTGCTGCTGCGCCAGGCGCAGGCTCGATTCGATGTCCACCACCAGGTTTTCATCGCGCGAGCGCGACAGGCTCTGCATCAGCTCCTCGAGCTGGCTGCGCTGCAGGGCCACCTCGCTCACGCGGGTTTCCTGCACCGTCAGGCGGGCGCTGGCTTCGGTGACTTGTTCCTGGGCCTGGCGTGCGATGGTGCGCGCCTCTATGGCCTGGGCGCTGGCGTCCTGGCTCTGGCGCGCCAGGGTTTCCTGGATGGTGCTGAGCTTTTGCCACAACAGACCGCTGGCCGCCAGGGCGACGACGGCAACGGTGCCCACCGCGTAGAGCAGCGCCTTGCCACCCTGGGAACCACGGTGCGTGGGCACCGTGTCGGCGTGACGGGCTGTAGGTGGGTGGGAGGCTGCACTCATGGCATGGATTCTATCGAGGCCGCGACATCGGCCAGCGCCGGACGGCATT
>JAPKHH010000154.1:0-5518 GCA_026647025.1 Giesbergeria sp. | reverse complement strand
GGCGCTGCGTCGATCTGGTCGTAGGCCTTGGCTTCACCGCCGAACTTGGCGGACAGCACGGTGGCAATCGCCGCCGTCAGCGTCGTCTTGCCGTGGTCCACGTGACCGATGGTGCCCACGTTGACGTGGGGCTTGGTGCGTTCAAACTTACCTTTTGCCATTTTCAATTCTCCAAAGAGCGATGCCTGTGTAGTGGTTTAACGTCTGCATCCGGTTGCTGGTTCGCCCTGCACAGGCCACGGGGCGGCACCGGATCGCAGATTGCAAAAACAATTTGCTATTCAATTAATAGCTGCCAACGCTTACCAGATAAGCCCTGACAGCCAATTTCTCTATTATTTTGCGCGGGCTGCCATGATGGCTTCCGACACGTTGCGAGGTGCTTCACTGTAGTGCTTGAATTCCATCGAGTAGGTCGCACGGCCTTGCGTCGCGGAACGCAGGGTTGTGGAGTAACCGAACATTTCCGACAGCGGTACCTCCGCACGGATCGCCTTGCCACCGCCCGGGATGTCGTCCATGCCCTGCACCATGCCGCGGCGTGAAGACAGATCGCCCATCACGTTGCCGGCATAGTCTTCCGGCGTCTCGACTTCGACAGCCATCATGGGCTCGAGAATGACGGGGCTGGCCTTGCGGCAACCTTCCTTGAAACCGAAGATGGCTGCCATCTTGAAGGCCAGTTCGTTCGAGTCCACGTCGTGGTACGAACCGAAGTGCAGCGTGACCTTGACGTCCACCACGGGGTAACCGGCCAGCACGCCTTGCGTGACGGCTTCGTTGATACCCTTTTCCACGGCCGGGATGAATTCGCGAGGAACCACACCGCCCTTGATGGCGTCGACAAATTCGATGCCCTTGCCGGGCTCGTTGGGCTCGATCTTGAGCACGACGTGACCGTATTGGCCCTTGCCGCCCGACTGGCGCACGAACTTGCCTTCGGCTTCTTCCACCGTCTTGCGGATGGTTTCGCGGTAGGCCACCTGGGGCTTGCCCACGTTGGCTTCCACACCGAATTCGCGCTTCATGCGGTCCACGATGATTTCGAGGTGCAGCTCGCCCATGCCCGAAATGATGGTCTGACCCGATTCTTCGTCGGTCTTGACGCGGAAGGAAGGATCTTCGGCCGCCAGACGCTGCAGCGCGATGCCCATCTTTTCCTGGTCGGCCTTGGTCTTGGGTTCCACGGCCTGCGAGATCACGGGCTCAGGGAACACCATGCGCTCCAGAATGATCTGGGCGTTGACATCGCAGAGGGTTTCACCCGTGGTCACTTCTTTCAGACCCACACAGGCAGCAATGTCGCCGGCACGAATTTCGTCCACTTCGACGCGGTCATTGGCCATCATCTGCACGATACGGCCGATACGCTCTTTCTTGCCCTTGACCGAGTTGTAGACGGTGTCGCCCTTGGTCAGCACGCCCGAGTAGACGCGCACAAAGGTCAGCTGGCCGACGAAGGGGTCGGTCATCAGCTTGAAAGCCAGCGCAGAGAACTTCTCGCCGTCGTCGGCCTTGCGGCTGATGGGGGCTTCGTCGTCGTCGGTGCCCGTCACGTCGGGAATGTCGGTGGGCGCGGGCAGGTAATCGATCACGGCGTCGAGCATGCGCTGCACACCCTTGTTCTTGAACGCGGTGCCGCACAGCATCGGGTGGATTTCGGTGGCAATGGTGCGCTGGCGCAGGCCTGCCTTGATTTCCTCTTCGCTCAAGTCACCTTCTTCCAGGTACTTGTTCATCAGCTCTTCGGAAGCTTCGGCAGCAGCTTCGACCATCTTTTCGCGCCATTCTTTGGCCGATTCGAGCAACTCAGCAGGAATTTCGTGGTACTCGAATTTCATGCCTTGCGACGCTTCGTCCCAGATGATGGCCTTCATCTTCAGCAGATCGACCACACCTTGGAACTTGTCTTCGGCACCGATCGGGATCACCACGGGCACGGGGTTGGCCTTCAGGCGCAGCTTCATCTGGTCGTAGACCTTGAAGAAGTTGGCACCGGTACGGTCCATCTTGTTCACAAAGGCCAGACGGGGCACCTTGTACTTGTTGGCCTGGCGCCACACGGTTTCCGACTGGGGCTGCACACCACCCACGGCGCAGTACACCATGCAGGCGCCGTCGAGCACGCGCATCGAGCGCTCGACTTCAATCGTGAAGTCCACGTGACCGGGGGTGTCGATGATGTTGAAGCGGTGCTCGGGGTAGGACAGGTCCATGCCCTTCCAGAAGCAGGTCACGGCAGCCGAGGTGATCGTGATGCCGCGCTCCTGCTCCTGCTCCATCCAGTCCGTGGTGGCAGCGCCGTCGTGCACCTCACCCAGCTTGTGGGTCACGCCCGTGTAAAACAGAATACGTTCGGTGGTCGTGGTCTTGCCAGCGTCAATGTGGGCCGAGATACCGATATTGCGGTAGCGCTCGATGGGGGTCTTGCGAGCCATGGTGGATCCTTGGATGGGTCGTGTTATTCGGGGTTGCGGACACTGCGCTGGCGCTGGCGTCCGTCGATATTGCGACCGCCTCAATTGCCACAAGGCTGCAGGCAAAAATGCCGGCAGCCTTGCGCTTTTTCAGAAACGGGCGCCGTCGATTTAGAAGCGGAAGTGGCTGAATGCCTTGTTGGCTTCGGCCATGCGGTGCACTTCGTCACGCTTCTTCATGGCGCCGCCACGGCCTTCGGTGGCCTCCAGCAGCTCATTGGCCAGGCGCTGGGCCATCGACTTCTCACCGCGCTTGCGGGCCGCTTCCTTGATCCAGCGCATCGACAGCGCCAGACGACGGACAGGACGCACTTCCACAGGCACCTGGTAGTTGGCGCCACCGACGCGGCGGGACTTGACTTCGACCATGGGCTTGACGTTGTTGATGGCAACAACGAAAGCTTCCAGCGGATCCTTGTCAGGGTGCTTCTTCTCGATCAGTTCCAGGGCACCGTAAATGATGCGCTCTGCGACTGCCTTTTTGCCGCCTTCCATGATCACGTTCATGAATTTGGACAGCTCTACATTGCCGAATTTAGGGTCCGGCAGAATTTCACGTTTGGGGACTTCGCGACGACGTGGCATTTTTCACCTCTTGATTGCTTCAGTTGGCGTCTTTTCAGACACCGCGAGATCCATTGGGAATCCCACTTACTCGACCCACACGAAACATTCGTGCTTGGGGTCACTACGTTTGACACCGCCTGCCAGGCGCATCAAACACCGACTGACTTTGCCGAAAAGCGCAGGGCTTATTTGGCCTTGGGCTTCTTCGCGCCGTACTTGGAGCGCGACTGCTTGCGGTCTTTCACGCCTTGCAGGTCGAGCGAACCGCGCACGATGTGGTAACGCACACCAGGCAAGTCCTTGACACGACCGCCGCGCACCAGCACGACGCTGTGCTCTTGCAGGTTGTGGCCTTCACCGCCGATGTAGGAGATCACCTCAAAACCGTTGGTCAGGCGCACCTTGGCAACCTTGCGCAGAGCGGAGTTGGGCTTCTTGGGCGTCGTGGTGTACACACGGGTGCACACACCGCGGCGCTGCGGCGAGTTTTCCATCGCCGGACTCTTGGATTTGGTCTTCTCGACCTCACGCCCGTGACGCACGAGCTGGTTAATGGTTGGCATGAACTATCGTCCCTAAACGTAAAATACGAAAACGTGAATCCCTTCGGAAATTCCGAAAAGCCTTCAAATGTAGCAGATAGGCAAGAACCCGGCAAGCCCTGATGGATCGTGCCGAGGGCTCGCGCTTACTTGATCCACAGGCGAATGCCATCCCAGGCACGTCCCAGAAGACCCGCCTGCTCCACCGCCTCCAGCGCCACCAAGGGCACTTCGCGCAGTGTCTGCTCACCCAGCACCACCTTGAGGGTGCCGATTTCCTGCCCCTGGGTGAAGGGCGCGACCAGCGGATCAGGGCGGACGATCTGCGTGGTCAGCTTGCCCGCGCTCCCGGAGGGCACGGCCACCACGATGGCCTCGGGGCGGCCCAGCTTGAGCTGCGAGGCCTTGCCTTTCCATACTGCCGGGGTGTCCACGCTCTGGCCTACATCAAACAATTTGACGGCATCAAAGGCGGTGTAGCCCCAGTTCAGCAGCTTTTGGCTTTCGTTGGCCCGCGCGTTTTCGCTCGAAGCCCCCAGGACGATGGAGACCAGCCGGCGTGCCCCCACATTGGGAAAATCGCGCTTGGCCGTGGACACCAGGCAGTAGCCTGCGGCTTCGGTGTGTCCCGTCTTGAGGCCGTCCACACTGGGGTCGCGGTAGAGCAGCAGGTTGCGGTTGTTGCTGTTGGATGCCGGGGTGCCCTCGTAGCGGTACTGCTTGGTGGCGTAGTAGTGCATGTACTCCGGGAAGTCGTGTATCAGCCGCGACGACAGCGTGGCGAGATCACGCGCCGTAGTGGTGTGCCCTGCCTCCGTCAGGCCTTCGGGGTTCTTGTAGGCCGTGTTCTTCATGCCCAGAGCGCGCGCCTGGTCGTTCATCAGTTTGACGAAGTTCTCCGCCGTACCACCCACGCCTTCGGCCAGGGCCATGGTGGCGTCGTTGCCAGACTGCACGATCATGCCCTTGAGCAAGTCGTCCACCGGCACCTGCATCTTGGGGTCGATGAACATGCGCGACCCTGGCATCTTCCAGGCGCGCACGCTCACAGGCAGTTTTTGCTGCAGGCTGATCTTCTTGGCCCGCAGCGCGTCAAAGACCAGATAACCGGTCATCAACTTGGTCAGGGACGCCTGCTCGACGGGCGCATCAATGTCTTTGCCCGCCAGGATCTGGCCTGCCGTCACATCCACCAGCATGTAGGCCCGGGCGGCGATTTCAGGGGGCTGAGGAGCCTGCGCCTGCGCCACCAGGGCGCAGGACAGCGCACCGACGGACACAACCAAGGATCGCAACGTAGAGAAAATTCTGTTCATTCAAAAAACCATAGAGAAGAGTAAATAGGCGCACGCAAAAAAGCGCAGAGGGCGCAACGCGCCAAAGAAGGGCGCTTCAGGCGCCCGATTGCAGGTGGCGAACCACCAGTTCTTTGAGGAGATTTAATTGTCCGTGAAAGAAATGCCCGCCTCCGGGGAGGACGGTGACAGGCAGTGTCTGGGGCCGCGCCCAGTCCATCACCGAAGACAGCGGCACGGTATCGTCCTGCTCGCCATGCAGCACCAAGGTGCGCAGATGCGCCGCGGGCGGCACCGGGGCTACCGTGAAGCGACTGGCCGCAGTGCCCACCAGCACGGCATGCGCCACCTGCCGCTTGTCCCACAGATCGGCCAGCACATGGCTGGTGACAAAAGCGCCAAAAGAAAACCCGGCGAGGGCAATCGGACCCTCAGGTGCCACCTGGCGCACCACCGCCAGCATGTCTTGCTGTTCAGCACGCCCTTCGTCGTGCACTCCGGCACTGGCACCCACGCCCCGAAAATTGAAACGCACCGCGCTCCAGCCACACTGCACAAAGGCCCGCGCCAGCGTTTGCACCACCTTGTTGTCCATGGTGCCGCCAAACAGGGGGTGCGGGTGGGCAATCACGACCAC
>JAPKHH010000153.1:0-5530 GCA_026647025.1 Giesbergeria sp. | reverse complement strand
TGGATGGTTTTAATTTCCAGGAGGCCTTGCAGGAGGTTCTATCATTACTATACAAGCTGCCGCCAAGGAATCCACCCACGCACAGCAAACCCAGGAGGTATCCGATGCGTTCACCGTCTCACAACCCGTGCGTGATGCTCTGCACCGCGCTGACCTTGCTCGCGTTGAGCGGCTGCGCATCGACCAGGCCCGCAGAGCCGCAACCTACCGCGCGATGTCCCAAGCCTGCGCCGCTGCCAGCGGCGGTGTCGCGGATCGATTTGCAGCCCTCGACGCCCAGCTTGTCGAAGGCGTTGCAGTGGTCGGAGACCTCAGAGCAGTTGTTGCGCTGCGAGACGCCGAAGTAGTGCTGTTGCGCGGCGTGGTCGATGCAGACCGCGCTTTGACGACGCCGGGTGCAGCCCCATCGGCAGCGCCCTGAAAAAAAAGAACGAGGCGACCGCCTGGGTGCTACGAACACCCCGACGGCCACCAAGACCACTGACCAAGCCAGTGAGCCCAGCCAAGGCCCCGCCCACCTGTACAGGCGGGGGCGAGTGTATCAACCCCTGGAGCCCATCATGGCAAACCCCATCATCCCGTGGATCGGCGGCAAGCGCCGCCTGGCCGACATCATCATCCCGCGCTTCCCTGCGCATACCTGCTATGTGGAGGTGTTCGCGGGTGGCGCTGCGCTCTATTTTTTGCGCCCGCGTGCCGATTGTGAAGTGCTCAACGACATCAACGGAGAGCTGGTCAATCTCTATCGCGTAGTGCAGCGGCACATGGAGGAATTCGTGCGCCAATTCAAATGGGCGCTCTCCAGCCGAGAGGTCTTCAAGTGGACGCAGGCCACCCCGCCCGAAACGCTGACCGACATTCAGCGCGCGGCGCGCTTCTACTACCTGCAGCACCAGGCGTTCGGCGGGCGCGTGGAGAGCCAGACCTGGGGCACCGCCACCACCGTGGCCGCGCCCACGGTGAACCTGCTGCGGCTGGAGGAAGACCTGAGCGCCGCGCACCTGCGCCTCACGGGCGCCTACATCGAGCGCCTGGACTGGCAGGAGTGCATCAAGCGCTACGACCGCCCGCACACCCTGTTCTACCTTGACCCGCCGTACTGGCAGACCGAGGGCTACGGCGTGCCATTCGAGTGGCCGCAGTATGAGGCCATGGCCCACTGCATGCGCAACCTGCAAGGCAAGGCCGTGCTCAGCATCAATGACCATCCGGACATCCGTACCTGCTTTGCGGGCCTGCAAATGGACGAGGTGCCCATCGCCTACCAGGTGGGCGGTGGCGGCAAAAGCGTGGCCCGCACCGAGCTGATCATCTATAGCTGGGATCGCTCCGCAGAGCCCGCCGGGTTGTTCGAGTAGCGCGTGTCAGACCACGGCGTGGGGACACTCGCGCCGGGGTTGACTGAGGCCCGGCACCAGAGCGTTACTGGTGCCACGCAAGGAGACCGACATGACCACAGCACCTACCGCAGCCCAAAAACAGCACGCAGAAACCATGGCCGCCGCGCTCGCCCAGCTTGAGCACATCAAGGCCGTTATCCAGCGCAGCGCAGACCACATGCAGGCCCGCCCCGAGAACTGGGGCATCGCGGGCGACATGGCCGCCATCCTGGATCGCCTGAACAACGTGACGGCCTGAACATGACAACGACCAAGCTCCCAGCCAAGGCCGAAAAGGCCATCGCCCGCATCGCGCTTGAGCACTGCCGCATCGAGACATTGGAGGAGCGCCGCTCCGACAGGCTCGATTTCCACGACGTGGCCGTCTGGAACCTCAAAGCGGCGCTGGAGGCGGCCTATCTTGAGGGGATGAAGCAGGCGATGAAATCAGCGTAGTTTTTGGCGTAGATTTTTAGGCGGTGCGCAGGTTTTCAGAGGGGAACACGCCGATGCATCATGGGGGTGTGGTTTTCCAGCCCTGCGGGCAGGGCGGCCGTGCGGTCGTCAGTCATGCGGGAGGGGCTCAAGCCTGGTTTTCCTGCTGCGCCAGGGCTTCGAGTTGTGCCAGGTCCAGGATGGTGATGCCGCGCTGGGCCATGCGGATCACGCCGTCGCGCTCCATGGCCTTGAGTTCCACGTTCACGCGCTGGCGTGAGCAGCCCAGCAACTGGGCCATTTCGTCCTGCACCAGGGAGATGCCGACGGGCATCTCGCCTGCCGGCTGGGGTGTGCGCGGGCCAAACCGGCGCATCAGGTGCAGCAGCTGCTTGGCCAACCGGGCACGCAGCGGCAGGGTGGCCATGTCTTCCATCATCCAGTACAGGAAACGCATGCGCCGCGCCTGCAGTGTCAGCAGGGCTTCGCCGAACTCGGTGTGCTCACGCAGCAACTGCCGGAACACTGCTTCGGCCACTCCCAGGAGCGTGGTGTTGCCATGGGCATGGGCGTCGTAGGTGTTGGGGCCGCGGTGCAGCACTTCGGCCTCGCCCACCCAGATGCCCGGCTCCACATAGGCCAGTGTGACCTGGCGCCCTGCTGGAGAGGTGCGGCGAAATCGGATGGCACCGCTGGCGCAGGCGAACCAGTGCTGTGCCAGTTCGCCTTGCTCGACGATCATCTCGCCATGCGAATAGCGGGTGACGGTGCCCAGGCGAAAAATGTCATGCCGCAGCGAAGGCGAAAGCGAGGCAAACCAGCGCCCCCGGTCAATGGCCGCACGTTCATCGACAGAGAGCAGGGGGCGTTGCTGGGCGCCGTGGGGCACGGGTTCTTGCATGGTGTGGGAGCGGGTCTGCCGGGCGGCGGTGTTCTGGTCAAGGTGTGCATTTTAGGAGGCCGCACCGCAGAAGACTGTCTTGCGGTGAGTGCGCCCACTATCGACCATGGACCTTGGGGTCGTCCCCACCAGATCGGTGGGTATTTTATTGGCATGCATCAAAATGCGGTCGACTATCCGGGCTTTGCGTCCGTAGAGGGATATGCTGCAATTCCACCGTCGGTGGTGGTACGCGTTTACCCGTATGTTGTTACGGGCGTGCCGCATTTTGTTACGTTTTGTCATACGATGGTTCGCATGGGTCGCAGGCGCGGTATGTAACGCTGTTGCGGCATGTGTTTTTTGCGAGAGGTTCCTGCGTGAACGTCACCCCGTCAGTACGGCCAGAGCAGCCCAGCCTGCCCATAGAAAACACCGCCCTGCTGGATGCGGTTCCCGTGGCTTTGCTGGGCTTTCATTTGCAGGGCCCGGAATTGCGGCTGTTCTCTGCAAATGCGGCGGCACGCCGATTGCAGGGGTTGCGCTCTGTGCGCACGCCCGGGGTCAGCGCCGCCCAGGTGTTCATGCTTTTGGCGGGCACCCATGTGCTTGAGCAGCTGGGTGGCGTGGCGCAGTCGGGCGAACCCCTCGAATGCCGACACGTATTGCGCGACCAGGGAAGGCTGGTGCTGGCCTGGAAAATCCATGCGCACTCCATCGGTATTGGCCGCATTTTGGTAACGGTGCAGGATCTGTCAGAGGCTGAGCTGCTGCGCATTTCCCTGGCTGGAACCGAAGAGGCGCTGCAGGAAACCCGCCGCGAACTGGACGAGCAGACCGAAGTCTTTGGCACCATGGAAAGCATGGCACGCACCGGCTATTGGCGGCGCATTTGGGACGAAGGAGAAACGGTGCTGCTCTGGTCCCCGGGGCTGTGCGACATCGCCGGGTTCGACCGCCAGGAATGGATCAGCCCGGAGCGCGCCCTCAGCGGGGTAGTGCCCGAGGATCGCCACATCGTCACATCGGCACAGGTCGCCGAGGAGGGTGGTGACATCGAGTACCGCTGGCGCAGGCCGGACGGGCAGGTGCGCTGGATGCGCTCGCGCGTGAGCCGACCTGCGCAGCAAGGCGGGGTGCTGGTGGAGATGGGGGTGGTGCTCGATGTGACGGAGGAGCGCCGCTTTGCAGAGCGTTTGCGCGACCAGCTCGATTTCATCAAGAGCATTGCCAGCAGCATCCCCGGGTTCATCTACCAGTGCCGCATCTGCCCGAGCGGCAGCCCCAGCCTGCCCTATGTGAGCGAGGCGGTGCATGACCTGATGGGGGTGTCCGACCAATTGGTGCAGCAGGACTTCCAGGCGCTGGAGCGCAATGTGGTGGACGAAGACTTGCCCATGGTGCGCCGCACCGTGCGCCGCGCAGTGCGTGACCTGCGCCCCTGGCAGTGCGAATACCGTGTGCGCTCGCCTGAGGGGGATGTGCGCTGGCACATGACCAGCGCGGCCGTGCGTCCCGAGGCCGACGGATCGGTGCTGATGCACGGCTATACGCTGGACGTGACCGACCGCAAGCGCGCCGCCCAGGAGATCGAACGCCTGGCCTTCTACGACGCCCTCACCCAGCTGCCCAACCGCCGCCTGCTGCTCGACCGCCTGCACCGCCTGGTACTCAGCAGCCAGCGCACCCACCAGCACGGCGCCCTGCTGTTCATCGACCTGGACAACTTCAAGGACCTCAACGACACCCTGGGCCACGACATGGGCGACCAGCTCCTCATCCAGGTCGCCCGGCGCCTGGTGTGCAGCGTGCGCGAATGTGACACCGTGGCGCGCTTTGGCGGCGACGAATTCGTCATCCTGCTCGAAGGCCTGGACACCGACACCGACCACGCCGCCCGCCAGGCCGAAGCCGTGGCCCGCAAGCTGCTCCTGGCCCTCAACACCCCCTTCGAGCTGGCAGGCCAGCAGCACTACAGCACCCCCAGCATCGGCCTGACCCTCTTTGGCCAGGAACGCCAGAGCGTGGACGAACTGCTCAAACGCGCAGACCTCGCCATGTACGAAGCCAAAGCCGCCGGGCGCAACACCCACCGCTTCTTCGACCCCGGCATGCAGCAAGCCCTGCACGAGCGCTCCAGCCTGGAAGCCGACCTGCGCCAGGGCCTGCAGCGCGGCGAATTCCATGTGCACTACCAGGCCGTCGTCGACCACCAGGGCCACATCAAGGGCGCCGAAGCCCTGGCGCGCTGGAACCACCCCGAACGCGGCGCCATCGGTCCCATCGAATTCATCCCCCTGGCCGAGCAGACCGGCCTCATCCTGCCGCTGGGCCAGCACATCCTGCACACCGCCTGCCAGCAGCTCGTGCGCTGGGCGGACCAACAGGAAACCGCCCACCTGAGCATCGCCGTCAACGTCAGCGCCCGGCAATTTCGCCAACCCGACTTTGCCGCGCAAGTTCTGCACACCCTGCGTGAGACCGGTGCCAACCCGAGGCGCCTGAAACTCGAACTGACCGAAAGCCTGCTGCTGGGCGACATCGAAGACACCATCGCGCGCATGGTGCAGCTCAAGCGCGAAGGCGTGGGCTTTGCGCTGGACGACTTTGGCACCGGGTATTCGAGCCTGGGGTACTTGAAGCGCCTGCCGCTCGACCAGGTCAAGATCGACCGGGGCTTCGTGCGCGACGTGCTGACCGACCCGAACGACGCGGCCATCGTGCGCACCATTCTGGCGCTGGCGCAAAGCCTGGACCTGGACGTGGTGGCCGAAGGGGTGGAGACGGCGGGGCAGCTGGGCTTTTTGCGGCTGCATGGCTGCGAGCAGTTCCAGGG
>JAPKHH010000152.1:0-5649 GCA_026647025.1 Giesbergeria sp. | reverse complement strand
GCGCGGGCAGTCCAGGACGTGGGCGAGCAGGATTTGCGCGTCCATGTCGGGGCGGTGGGTTTGGACTTGGCAGGGCCTTCGGCCTGCGGCGCGGGGGTACCCCCCGCCGGGCCGGAGCTGTTGCGGCGGCCGCGTCCGCCACGGCGGGATGCGCCGGTGGGTGGGGGCGTGCCCGTCGCGCTGGCGGGGGCGTTCGCAGACCCTTCGGGCACGGCCATACCGGCGGCGGTGGGGGCGGGGGTCTGGTCAGGTGCGGGCGCGGAATCGGTCATGGCAAAGCAGGAGAGGGGGCAACAAAACCCTCGATCATGCCAGCCTTGGCGCACAGGTCTGCGCAGCGGGCTCGCGCCGTGGGTGAAATCACGCAGCCAGGGCGTCGTCCAGCACCTGCACCCAGTGGCGCACCGGTGTCCCGGTGCCGCTTTGCAGGTGGGTGATGCAGCCGATGTTGGCCGAGGTGATGACGACCGGTTCCAGGGCGGACAGGTGGCCGATCTTGCGTTCGAGCAACTGGTGCGAAAGCGCAGCCTGCAACACCGAATAGGTGCCGGCCGAGCCGCAGCACAGGTGCGATTCGTTCAGGGTCAGGCGCACATCAAAACCCAGCGTGCGCAGGTGCTGCTCTACCCCGCCGCGCAGCTGCTGGCCGTGCTGCAGCGTGCAGGGCGGGTGGAAGGCCACCACGCCCTGGGGGAGGTTGCGCAGGCGGCCCTGCAGGGCGGGGGCAATGTCGGGCAGCAGTTCGGAGAGGTCGCGCGTGAGGGCGCTGGTGCGCGCCGCCTTGTCGGCGTACAGCGGGTCGTGGCGCAACAGGTGGCCGTACTCCTTCACGGTGACGCCGCAGCCCGAGGCGTTCATGACGATGGCTTCGACCGCGCCGCCCTCGATGTGCGGCCACCAGGCATCGATGTTGGCGCGCATTTGCGCCAGCCCGCCGTCCTGGTCGTTCAGGTGGAACTTGACGGCGCCGCAGCAACCGGCCTCGGGCGCCACCAGGGTCTGTATGCCCGCCGCGTCCAGTACGCGCGCCGTGGCGGTGTTGATGCCCGGCATCATGGCGGGCTGCACGCAGCCCACCAGCATCAGCACCTTGCGTGCGTGCTCCCGCGTGGGCCAGGTGCCGGCCGGCTCCACCGCGGGCACCTTGGCGCGCAGGCTGGCGGGCAGCAGGCCGCGCACGGCCTGGCCCATCTTCATGGCGGGGGCGAACAGGGGTGAGGGCAGGCCTTCCTTCAGTGCCCAGCGCAGGCCTCGCTGCACCAGCGGGCGTGGCACCTTCTCGTCCACGATCTTGCGGCCGATGTCCACCAGGTGGCCGTACTGCACGCCGCTGGGGCAGGTGCTTTCGCAGTTGCGGCAGGTCAGGCAGCGGTCCAGGTGCAGCTGCGTGCTGCGCGTGGGCTGTGCGCCTTCGAGCACCTGTTTGATGAGGTAGATGCGGCCGCGTGGGCCGTCCAGCTCGTCGCCCAGCAGCTGGTAGGTGGGGCAGGTGGCGGTGCAAAAGCCACAGTGCACGCATTTGCGCAGGATGGCTTCGGCTTCGATGCCTTCGGGGGTGCCTTGGAATTCGGGGGCCAGTTGGGTTTGCATGGTGGGGCTCGTGTCAGGGGCTGCAACAAATCAGGGAGCGGGCGGCGGGTTCTGTCCGGAGGCGGGGGTGCCTGGCGCGCGGCGGCTGTTCGGGCGCAGGCGGGCGCGGTCGATCCACAGGGGGGGCAGGGCCAGCGCAAACAGCACCAGCGCCAGCGGCACCACAAACACAAAGCCCACATGCTTGAACCCGGCGGCACCGGCGATGCCGCCCACCAGAAACATGGCCAGCAGCCCGGCGAACAGGCGCAGGCGCTGGCGGTTGGCGCGCACCTGCTGGTCGGGCGGGCTGGCGCTGCTGTTCCAGTAGAGCATCTTGCCCAGTTCAATCCCCAGGTCGGTGATGACGCCGGTCATGTGCGTGGTGCGGATCTGGGCCGAGGACATCTTGGTCACCGTGGCGTTCTGCAGCCCCATGATGAAGGACAGCAGCAGCACCGTGACCGGCACGGCAAACGGCGTGTGCCAGTCCAGCGTGACGGCACCCACCAGCCCAAACACCAGCATGAGCAGCGCCACGAGGAGCAGCGGCAGCGCATAGCTGCTGTGCAGCCGGTGCTGGCGTGCCCAGTTCACCAGAATGGCAGTGAGCGCCGCGCCGCTGACAAAAGCCAGCAAGGCCCCCACGGCGCTGAGCACCAGCACCATGTTGCCCAGCACCAGGTTGTCGGCCAGCAGGGACACAAAGCCCGTCATGTGCGAGGTGTAGAGCCGCACCACCAGAAACCCCCCGGCGTTGACCGCGCCCGCGTTGAAGGCGAGCAGCAGGCCCAGCCGCCGGTTGCTGGCCACCGTGCGGTGCTGGCCGGTGAGGTGGCGAAAGCGCCGCACGGGCTAGCGCTGCCAGGCCATGCGGCCTGGGTTGAAGATGCCGGCCGGGTCAAAGCTCTGGCGCAAGCGTTCGTGGATGGCCTGCAGCCCGGCGGGTAAAGGATCAAAAGAGGCTGCAACGCTTGCTGCATCAGCGCTATGTGCTCTGAAAAGTGAAGCGCTGCCGCCCGCTTGGCGGGCGGCGTCGTGCAACGCCTGTGCGTGAACGGGGGCGGCCTGCACCCAGCGCAGCGCGCCGTGCCACTCGACCAGCGGCGGCGCCACGCTGCCGGGCAGCGCCAGCACGGGCGTGGTGGCGGGCAGAGACAGGCGCCACAGGTCCAGCCCGGCGCAGGGGCCTGCGGTGAACCAGGGCAAGGTCTGGTCGCGGCAGGCGGCCCAGTCGGCGGCCACGCGGGCGTTGTCCTGGCGCTCGCCGCCCATGCTGCGGCAGGCCGCCTCGACCGCGGCCACGGCGCCGCGCAGGCGCACGTAGAGCGTGTCCACGCCTGCGTCGTGCACCCAGCAGCTGGCGTTGAGCGGCAGCGGCTGGCCGCCCCAGGCGTGCAGGCGGCGCAGGGCTTCGGCCTGGCCCAGTTCAAAGCGCAGCGTGGCCTCGGCCGGGGCCACGGGCAGCACCTTGAGACTGACCTCGGTGAGCACCCCCAGCGTGCCCCAGGCGCCCACCATGAGGCGCGAGAGGTCGTACCCGGCCACGTTCTTCATGACCTGGCCGCCAAACACCAGGTGCTCGGCGCGGCCATTGATCAGCTGCAGGCCCAGCACGTAGTCGCGCACCGCGCCCACGCTGGCACGCGCCGGGCCCGACAGGCCCGCCGCCACCATGCCGCCCACGGTGGCGCTCGGGCCGAAATGCGGGGGCTCGAAGGGCAGGCACTGGTTTTTCTCGGCCAATACCGCTTCCAGTTCGGCCAGCGGCGTGCCCGCGCGCACGGTCACCACCAGCTCGGTGGGCTCGTGGCTGACGATGCCTCGCCAATCCCGGGTGTCCAGCCGCTCGCCCTGGGGCAGGGGGCCGTGAAAATTCTTGCTGCCGCCGCCACGGATATGCAGCGGTGTTTGGTGCGCGCCTGCGGCGCGCACCTGTTCAATCATGTGGTGAAGGGCGCTTTCCATAGGCCTGGATGGTAAGCCTTGGGGTCTGCCTGTGCGCGGCGGCGCGGCCCTGGGCTGCGTGAATTTTCTGCACGGGCCGTGTGAGCGTTTTCGCTCGCAGCCACGCTGTATGACTCGTGTTTGCTACTAATGTAATAGCTGTTTGCGCTTGACTGGATTGCGCTGGAGGCATGTTTTGCCTAAATTTTCAGCGCAAAAAAAGCCCGCCGTGTGGGCGGGCTGCAAGCATCTTGGAGTCTTCCGGGCCGACGTGCCGTGGCGCCACCAGACACCACGGCAGGGACACGGGCTCAGCGGCTGTAGGCCGTTTCGCCGTGCGAGGTGATGTCCAGGCCTTCGCGCTCGGCTTCCTCGCTCACACGCAGGCCCACCAGCAGGTCGGCCACCTTGTAGGCCACCAAGGCCACCACGCCGGACCACACCATCGTGATCAGCACGCTCTTGGTCTGGACCCAGACCTGGGCGCCCATGGCGTAGGTGTCGGGGGTGAGGCCGCCCGTGCCTCCCAGGCTTTGCGAGGCGAACACGCCGGTCAGGATGGCGCCGATGATGCCGCCCACGCCGTGCACGCCAAACACGTCGAACGCATCGTCTGCACCCAGCATGCGCTTGAGACCGCCTACGCCCCACAGGCAGACGACACCTGCGATCAGACCCATCACGATGGAGCCCATGGGGCCCACGAAGCCTGCCGCCGGGGTCACGGCCACCAGTCCGGCCACAGCGCCCGAGGCAGCGCCCAGCATGGAGGCCTTGCCCTTGTGCAGCACTTCACCCGCCAGCCACGACAGGGTGGCGGCCGCCGTGGCCAGCACGGTGTTGATGAAGGCCAGGCCCGCCACGCCATTGGCGGCACCGGCCGAACCGGCGTTGAAGCCGAACCAGCCCACCCACAGCAGCGAGGCGCCCACCATGGTCAGCGTCAGGCTGTGCGGTGTCATGGCTTCCTTGCCGAAGCCGATGCGCTTGCCCACCAGGTAGGCGCCCACCAGCGCGGCCACGCCGGCGTTGATGTGCACCACCGTGCCCCCGGCAAAGTCGAGTGCACCGTCCTTGGCCAGCAGACCGCCGCCCCACACCATGTGGGCCATGGGGATGTAGCTGAAGGTGAACCACAGCAGCGAGAAAATCAGTACGGCCGAGAAGCGGACGCGTTCAGCAAACGAGCCGACGATCAGCGCCACGGTAATGGCGGCAAAGGTGGACTGGAAGGCCACGAACACGTATTCCGGAATGGTGGGCAGCAGGCCCGAGAGGGTGTCGGGTGCGATGCCCTTGAGGAACAGCTTGTCCAGGCCGCCGAAGAACTGGCCTTCGCCGGTGAATGCCAGGCTGTAGCCGTACAGCGCCCACAGCACGCTGACGAAGGCAAAGATCACAAAGACCTGCACCAGCACCGACAGCATGTTCTTCGAGCGGGCCAGGCCGCCGTAGAACAGCGCCAGGCCAGGGATGGTCATCAGGATGACCAGCAGCGTGGAGGTCAGCATCCAGGCGGTGTCGCCCGAGTCGAGCTTTGGCGCTGCCGGGGCGGCCGGGGCCACTTCAGCGGTGGCCGCGGGTGCGGCTGGGGCGGGCGCGGCCGCCGCGTCGGGTGCAGCCGCGGGTTCGGCCGGTGCCGCCATGGCGGCGGGTTCGGCCGTGGCAGGTGCCTGGGCCAGGGCGAGCGGGCCGGTGGCCAGCAGGCCCAGCCCCAGCAGGAGGGAGGCAAGCAGTTTTTTCATGGCAATTTCTCGCGTTCTGTGGAGGGGGTGGCTTACAGGGCGTCCTGGCCGGTTTCGCCGGTGCGGATGCGTACCACCTGTTCGAGGGCGGAGACAAAAATCTTGCCGTCGCCGATCTTGCCGGTGCGCGCCGCGCCTTCGATCGCTTCGATGACGCGCTCGACCAGGTCGTCGGCAATGGCCGCTTCGATCTTCACCTTGGGCAGAAAATCCACGACGTACTCGGCGCCGCGGTACAGCTCGGTATGGCCCTTCTGGCGACCAAAGCCCTTGACCTCGGTCACCGTGATGCCCTGCACTCCGATGTCGGAGAGGGCCTCGCGCACTTCGTCGAGCTTGAACGGCTTGATGATGGCAGTCACCATTTTCATTTTCAGTTCCTCCTTAC
>JAPKHH010000151.1:0-5739 GCA_026647025.1 Giesbergeria sp. | reverse complement strand
TGCTTTCCAGTACCGCAGCTCGGCCCGCTCTTGCGCGGCCTCGCGGTCAGCCTGCCCCGGGTACACCACCCGCTCGTCCATGCCGCATTTAGGGCACACAGGGTTGCCAGCGGTTCGCCCGCAGGCGCTTTGGTTGATCAAGCAAGTTGACATAGCTGCAATTCACAAAATAGTGTTTCTTGAGTTTGAACCGCTGGGGGGCCGAGCCCCCCAGACCCCCAAGGGGTAAAGCAGCTAAGTTGCAAGCGGTAACCGTTTCTCACGAAACGGTCCTGGCAAGACGGAACCCGTTGACGCCGCTCCGGATGCCGGGGGTGTACCCGTAGCGGATGGCAGAGCGCAGGACCTGCGGGTAGTTGATCCACGAACCGCCCCGGAGCACCCGGCTACCGCAACTGCTGTCTTCGGCTCGGTGCGCGCTGCCATCTGATGCCTGCCCCTTGTTGTACCCATCTTCATAGCAGTCTTGCACCCACTCCCACACGTTGCCGTGCATGTCATGCAAGCCCCAGTTGTTGGCCGCGTAGCTGCCTATTTTTGACGGGCGCCTTAAAGGCTCACCTTTTGTACTGCCGTTGTAGGTGTTGTTGCTCAAAAAGTTGGCTTGGCCGGGTTCGATTTTGCTGGCGCACTGTCCGCCCACGTTGAATGCCGTCTGGCACCCCGCTCGCGCCGCATACTCCCATTCGGCCTCGCTGGGCAACCGGTATTGCTTACCCGTCTTGCGGTTGAGCCACGGCAGATACTGCTGCGTGATGTGGTTCCAGCTGACGTTCATGACCGGCGTGTCCCCTCTTAAAGCGCCGCCATCTTCCGGCCGATGGCTGCAGCCCCCATCGTCGACACACGTACCGCTCCATCGCGGTCCGCCTCGCTCGGGAACACGATGCGTTCGTCCATGCCGCATTTGGGGCAGACGGGGTTGCCAGCGATGCGGCCACAGGCGGTTTGGTTGATGAGGCAGTGTTCGTTACTCGACATTGGGTTCGCTCAGGTTTCTGGATGAATCGGTGATGCGCAAGGTGTTTGTCAAGAGTCAACCCTTTAGGTGCGGCCATTCGAAGTCATTGACTCCGCTCTTATCCGCCTCTCGCAATGTTTGCTGCCCACTGCCCAAAGAAACCCAAAGATCCCATTCTGTTTTTGCACCCACACAGAACCATAGACGGATAGAACTTGAAAATCGACTCACGGGCTGAAGAGTGCGTTTAGCTGTCCTCGTAAACCCGCTCGTACAGAGGATCGAGCAACTTCTTGTGCCGTGTGAGCTCGGCGCGGACGTCAGGGGTCAGTTTCAGCCGGGCCATGGATAGACCCGACGTGCTGCTGTCCTTGTGTTGCAGTTGCACCAGGCGCCGAATCTGCTGTGCCGTGGCGTGCTCAACCCTGTCCAGCACCAGGGCCAACAAAACCATGCTGCCCAAGTGCTCCACCAGATGGGTATCCAGCGATGTGATTCCGGGCAGGTAGACGCGCTTGAGTTGAAGCTTTGCGAGCGCCTGAGCATTCGCCTCGCTCAACGAAGTGATGGCCCCCAACGACAGACCGTCCCTCGCCTCCGTAGCCAACGCCTTCCAATGCTCAGAAGCGCCGTCTTTGGGTGGCACCCAAGCGCCCAGGGACAAGGTACCGCGGTAGGCTGCAAGTGCCTGCAAGGCCTCTGGGCTGGGGTGTTGCCAGCCATCCAGGTGCAGAGTGCCCAGCCGCTTGTCGCTGTCACCCTGGCGTTGCGACAACCATTGGGCCTGCTGCGCATCCACATCACGCAGGCCGTTGAGGTGCAGATCGCCCTGCACTTGGGCCAGCAGGTCGGCGATGACCGGGTTCAATCGGGTGAGCCCGCCGAGGCTGAGGCCGGGTTGAGCGGTTCCGCGGGGCCCACGCCGCAGCGCCAGCGGCGCCAGACTGCCGCCAACGGCTTCAAGGCCGTCGAGCCGGATCAGCCCGAGATGGCTGCTCAGGGCTGTGGACACCTCCGGGGTAAGTTCGCGCAAGCCGGACAGATTCAGACTGCCCTTGTGCCCAGCCAGCACTTGAGCGGTGGGTGCATCGAGTTCGGTCAACCCATGAAGCTCCAGCTCCTCTTCAGGCTGCGTGGCCTGCAGCAGCCGGCTGGCCGCGTCTGCGTCTAGCCAGCGCAGCGCCACAGGGTCCATGCCCGTGCTGCCAAGGGCCCCATACCCCTCAGGCAACAACCAGCTGGCCGTGCGCCAGACATCGGCGCCGGCCTGTCCGCGCTGCGCCTTGGCAACGAAAGGGCTGATCAGCCACTGGGCGTGCTGCAAAGCCTGGCTGTCGTGCCAATGGCTGCCAACCCAGGCAACAAAGGAGGCAAAGTCCCTGAACCGCAGGGACTGCAGCGCGTGCACCGCAGGCGGGTTGTGGTTGATGATGACGGTGTCAATGGCCATGTCTGCTCCGTTGCTCAACCGGCCAGCTGACCAGGGATGGGGTGTTGGGTGGCTTTGATGGCATGCAGGGCGGCCTGCACCGCGTCGGTCACCACACCTCGCGCAATTTGTTCGGTGGGCGACTCGCCATCGTCGCTGACCTGAATCACGCGGCGGCAATACGCGTCCAGTGACAGGTCGCCTGCCACCACAAGTGTGGCCAGTCGAATGTCTGCAAAACCGCCTTGCTGGGTGATGGTGAGCAGCAAGGTCATGGCGCTGCGCGTGGTACGAAAAAGCGCTGCATCACAAGCATCTTCACCAAAGGTCTCGACCAAGGTGATGGGTTGGCGGTGCAACTGCAGCCCCAGGTCTTGAAGGACCGGGCCTTGCGCGTGTTGCTGCAGCGCGTTGAAGAAGAGGTCCACGTTCCAGCCGCCGGGGCCGCCGGGCACACGCAGCCGCTCGTTGGCCGCGACCACCGACTTGAATCGCAGCGCCAACAGTGTCTGTGCTGCTTCGGGCCGCTCCTTGAAGTAGCGCTCCAGGCTATGGGCATCGGCCCGGTCGCGCTGCTGCGCCACACGGGGGCGCTCAGGGTTGATCTGCATGCGCTGGCCTTTCCAGCGCTCACGGCCCAGTAGCACCAGGCGCTCCTGTTCCGCCGGGGCCAGGGCCGACACGGCCTGCAGGCCTTCCAGCAAGACCAGCTCGGCCTCTTTGCGGCCCCAGCGCTGAAACCACTTGGCCAGAGCCCTGCCCTGCCCCACCCGCTCATGGGCTGATGTGTTCACATCGGTCAACAGCCCATTCACCCAGAGCCGCGCTGCGTCAACCAACTGGGGGCTGTCGGTAAAGCCCATGAGCATGAGTGCGGCGCTGTTGGGCGGCATGTTTTGCAGGTCGGCAGGTAGGTCTTTTGTCCAAGCGAGCAGAAGAGCGTTGACCTGCTCGGGCTCAAGCGGGAACTCCTGTTTAACCCCTTCCGCTGACTCGAACAGGGGAGCGAGGGTTTTGTCCCACCGACTCAACCAGCTCAATCTTTCCTGAAGTAAGGTGGGCCATTCCCCCGTGGGGGCGTTTAACAAGGTTGTTACGACCAGTGGTGGTGGTTCGTTTGCGTCCCGTTTGGCGGGGAGCAGCTGCTGTACCGCAATAGCGGTGATGGCTGGTTTATCTTGTGTCATTGGTCCGTTCCTGCCGGCTTACTTACCGGCCTTACCTTTGGCTTTGGGGAATGGTCGACTGGCCATGAATGCTTTGAATCCCTCTTCGTATGGAGCCTCTGCCACGGGGTCGTGTACCAGCAGCACATCGGCCAACTGTTTGATCTGACTGATGGGGTAGGCGCGCGTGGCCTGGGATTCGAGGTTCTGGAAGTGAACCAAAATCTGCGCCTCGCCGGCCACATCGTCCTCATCGGGCTGGACGGAAAAGCCCAGGCTCCACTTGGTGTCCTTGTTTTTCCACCCAGGTACCAGGTGGCTGAGGCTCGACGTCTTGCGATCGCCATTGAGCTTGGCTGCATCCAGCGGAATGCGTCGAGGCATGACATTCGGGTTGCCCGTTTCGCTGTAGCCCAGGTTGAGCACCCCGCCACCGCCCGAAAGTTGAATGACATCCCCGGCCGTACTGCGAGCCCAGCACGGCTTGACGAGCTGCGGGTAAGGTGTGTTGCGCTCGATGATCTGGAAGTAACGCCAGCCCCAGCCGGTCTGCAGCGGTGCCTGGGCCCAGAACCCGATCTGAAAATCTGTTTTGGCGTCATCGATGTCCAGCAACTGGGCCGATACGAGCGCAGCGCCCATCGAGATGGCAAATTGACGATCCTCTTTGCGGTTGAGGGACAAGCGAGGGTCGTTCAGGTCTTCGATGTCTTCGCTGATGCCCAGCTTGCGGCGAACGGCATGTTCGACAAACGCCAGGTTGCTGAAGCCCCCGGCCAGCACCGCCATGAGGTCTTTGGCCTTGGGCATGTCCGGGTAGGCAGCGAACACCTCGTTCATGGCCTCCTCCAACGCCGCTGCGTTCACGGCCTTGAATGCTTCCTCGCAGTCTTGCGGGTAGACCTTGATGCGCTGGAAGTTGAAAGACTGCTCGTCCCCCTCGCCCTCGATCACCCATTCGTTGAGTGACGTGCGAACAGTGGACTGGCGCTTGGCGCGCTCCAGCTCGTTGAGGTAGTAGGCCGTGTCTTCCGCGCTGAGCGTGGTGTTCTTCTTGCCCAGCATGTGCTGCAACAAGGCGCGGTCGTAGGCCACTCCTGCAGCCCCCAGCGCAAAGTCCAGCGGCTTGCCTTTGCCGCTGTTCTCCAGCGTGGACAGCTCGATCATGCCCTTGTCGTTCCATGACACCTCGGCCAGCGTCAGGTCCAGCGTGCCCCCGCCATAGTCGACCACCAGCATCTTGCCCACGAAGGGCTTGTTGTGTTTGCGACGGTACTCGTGGGCAAAGTAGCCTGCGGCTGCCTCTGGCTCGCTTTTGACCTCGATGCGGACTTGCGCGCCCGCCGGGTTCACCGCCTGGCATGCCGCCTTGATGGCCGAAACCAGCTTGTGGCGCGCACTGCCAGTGTTGCCGTCGAGTTGCTGCCCGAGGCCGCGCCAGACCAGGGGCATGGTCACCACCACCTTGTCCAGCCGGTTGACAGCTTGATCCTGTTTGAACGCAGTCAACAGATCGGTGAAAAAGTCCTTGGCCACTTCGCTGGGCTTGCGCTGGCGGTAGGGCTCGTAGTCGGGCACCTTGGCAATGAATGCGTCCAGAGCGGGGGTGTCTTCCAGTGCGAGCAGCATCTTGAAGTGCTGGTACACCAGATAGTCCTCATCGCCCACACGGTCGCGCGCCGCCGCACCAAAAGTGCGCTTGCCGGTTTTCTTGTGATAGGCCACGGCACTCGGCACCGACCCGGAGTCCACCGTGCGGTACACCTCGATATAGCCATCCTCCGAAGGCTGCTTGCGTTCGTTGACGTAACACAGCGTGGTGTACGTGGTGCCCAGGTCGATACCGATTTTGCTCATGGTCGGGTTTTTCTTTCTTTGAACGAAGCAGTGGTGTTATCGAGGAGGTGTGTTTGCAGCGGCTGGGGGGCCGAGCCCCCCAGACCCCCAAGGGGTAAAGCAGCTAAGTTGCAAGCGGTAACCGTTTCTCACGAAACGGTCCTGGCAAGACGGAACCCGACGTGGTGGTTCCGGTAGTCGGGGGAGAGCCCGTAGCGGTAGGCAGAGCGCAGGCTCAGCGGGAGGTTGACCCACGAACCGCCCCGGAGCACCCGGGGACTGCTCCCGCTTTCCAGGGCGCTTCCATCACTCGGCGCGCCCCGGTAGCTTTCCTCAAAACTGTCTTG
>JAPKHH010000150.1:0-5809 GCA_026647025.1 Giesbergeria sp. | reverse complement strand
GTAAACGGCATTGCCTGCCCGCTGGGCGCGCACTACCTGCCGGTGCCGGGGAACGACGCCCGCGAAGTCCAGGACCTGCTCGAAGAACTGGGCCTGCGCCAGCGCGTGGCCGGGCGTTGGCAGTACGACGAGCGCCACCTGTGCCACAGCCCGCAGGAGCGCCTTTTCCGCGATGGCGAATGGCAAGAGGGCCTGTTGCCCGTGCAGGGCGTGGGCGCGGGCACGCTGGCCCAGTACCGGCAGTTCTCTGCGCTGGTGCAAGCGCTGGGCAAGGCTGCGCGCTTTACCATGCCCGTGCTCAAATCTTTAGAGGCAAAACGGCCTATGCCGCCCACCCATCAAGCGCTGGATGCTCTTGTTTTTGATGACTGGCTGGTACAACAAGGGCTGGAGGATGCCCACCTGCGCTGGTACCTGGACTACTGCTGCCGCGACGACTACGGCGCGGGCACGGCGCGCGTATCGGCCTGGGCGGGTATCCACTACTTCGCCAGCCGCCATGGTTTTTCTGCGCCAGGCGACGACGCCCCGCCCGAGCAGGACGGCGTGCTCACCTGGCCCGAGGGCAATGGCTGGCTGACCCAGCGCCTGGCAGCGCCGCTGCGCGCAGGTGGCCAGCTGCGCACCGGCTGCAGCGTGCTGCGCATCAGCGAAGGGCGCCACGGCGTGGAGGTGGATGCCTACAACCACACCACCGAAAGCGTGGAGCGCTGGCAGGCCCCGCGCGCCATCGTGGCGCTGCCGGTGTTTGTGGCGGCGCGGGTGGTGCAGCAGGCCCCCGCCTTTTTGCGCGAGGCTGCGCAGCGCCTGCACTGGGCGCCCTGGCTGGTGGCCAACATCCACATCGACGCGCCTTTGCTTGACCACCCTGGCGCCGCGCCCGCCTGGGACAATGTGCTCTACCAGGACGCCAACCCCGGCGGCCTGGGCTATGTGAATGCCGGTCACCAGCGCCTGGACCCGCGCGCTGCCCTCACCGCCCCCACGGTGCTGAGCTACTACCAGGCACTGGGCGATGTACCCCAAGGCCGCGAGCAGTTGGCAACCCAGCCGTGGACGCACTGGGCACAGGCTGCGCTGGCCACCCTGGGCGTGCCCCACCCCGACCTGGCCCGGCGTGCCACGCGCGTGGAGGTCACGCGCTATGGCCACGCCATGTCCATCCCCACACCGGGTACGCTGGAATTTTTAAGCAAAATTGGCCTGCAGCGCCCATCTGGCATGCGCAAGCAGCTATCAAATGGTGAGCAAAATCGCTGGCTGCCCACGCCCACCACCGCGCGGCTGGCGTTTGCGCATGCCGACTGGTCGGGCTACTCGGTGTTTGAGGAAGCCTTCACGCGCGGGCATGGGGCGGGGCTGGCAGTACTGGCCTGAACCGTGGCGCACTGCGGCCTGACCCCGCCGTCACCCGCGCTGCACATCCCACCACCAGCCCAGGCACAGGGCCGCGCCCACGGCATACAGCAGCCAGGTGGGCGAGATGGCGTAGGGGTAGAACATCAATGCCACACCCCACCAGCGCGTGCTGCGGCGCTGCACTTTTTTGCCGTGCCAGTACGCGGCCATGCCGATCAGGCCGAACACGATGGCGCCCACGATGTAGGCCGGGCTGGGCAGTTCCAGTCCGAGGGATTGCAGGGCAGAGAGGGTTTCCATGGGGGGGGAGGGCAGGCGGCGGTTGTGCACTATCCCACAGCGCCCGGCAGTGGCGCAGCGATGCCGCCATGTAACGCTCGGTAAATCTGCCCGCATCCTCTTGTACGCGCGGGCAAGATGCCGTGCTGCAACGTGCGGCCAGATCCGCCAAGGAGACGTCCCATGCCCAATCCATTCACCCAGAGCGCAAGGGCAGGTCATGCCAATGCGTCGGTTCGCTACCTGTCTGCAGGGTTGCTGGTGTCCCTGCTGGTGTCCCTGCTGGTCGGGTTGACGGCCTGCGGCGGCGGTTCTTCTGAGCCCTCGAGTCCGGCGACTCCGACGCCGACTGCACCGACGCCGACCATCCCCCCAGTACCGCGTGCGACCTATGGCGACCTGCGTGGCGCCAGCCTGGGCGTGGGGGCCCACCTGAACGGTGCCGTTCCTTTTCCAGCGGACAACGCCTGGAACACCGACATCTCCAATGCCCCCACAGACCCCAACTCCGACACGCTGATTGCCAGCATCGGGCTCACCCGTGGCCTGCACCCGGATTTTGGTGCAGGCCTTTACGAGGGCGCACCCATTGGCATTCCGTACACCGTGGTGAACAGCAGCCAGCCCAGGGTGGCCATCGAATTCACCGACTATGGCGACGAGAGCAACCCCGGCCCCTACCCGGTACCTGCCGATGCACCGATCGAAGGCCAGAAAGCCGACGGCAGCGCCTTTGGTGGCGACCGCCATGTGCTGGTCATCGACCGCGATGCCAACCGCCTGTACGAAATCGGCAACGCCTACCTTCAAAACGACGGCCATTGGCGCGCCAGCGGCGGCGCGGTATTCCATCTCGACTCCAACACGGTCCGCCCCGGTGGCCAGCCGGGGTGGACCAGTGCCGATGCGGCCGGCCTGCCGATCTTTCCCGGGCTGGTGCGCTACGACGAAGCGGCCAGCGGCAGCATTCGCCATGCGCTGCGCTTCACGGTCAGCAACACCCGGCGTGCCTATGTGCCACCGGCCACGCACTGGGCGTCGTCCAACACCAGCACCCACCTGCCGCCCATGGGCATGCGCGTGCGGCTCAAGGCGGGTTTTGCCATCCCGGCCGGATTCAGCACCGAGAGCAAGGCCATTTTGCAGAGCATGAAAACCTACGGCATGCTGGTGGCCGACAACGGCTCGAACTGGTTTGTCAGCGGTGCGCCCGACGCACGCTGGAACAACGAGCGGCTGCTGAAGGAGCTTGGCAGCGTCAAGGGCGCCGACTTTGAGGTGGTTCGCATGGACGGACTGGTCACGCCCTGAGAAAATGCCCTGCCGCTTTCTCGACCAGCCGCCACGCCATGCCCGCGATCCCCCGTCATTTCGAACGCCAGCACGCACGGCTCGACGCCCTGCTGCACGCCCATCTGCTCGATGTGGCGGGTGCGGACTTCGCCAGCGCGCTGCAGCACCTGCAATCCTGGCACCTGGCCTTGCAGCAGCACATCACCATCGAAAACACACGCCTGCTGCCCCATGTGCCCGAAGGCGCGCGCTGGACTGCGCGGGTGTACCGGCTGGAGCATGACCGCATCGCCCTGCTGGCCGAGGAATACCTGGAGCGCGTGCAGAAGGTCGCCAACCACCCTTTGCCAGACGAAACGGCGCGCCGCGGCGCGGTGCTGATGCTGCTGGACGCCGCCCATGCACTGCGCCATGTGCTGGAGCATCACCACGAACGCGAACACATGGCTCTTGCCCAGGAACTGCCCCTGGACTTGCAGGAAGCCGCCTGGGTTGGCGTGGACAGCCCGGACGCACCGCCTGCACAGCAGCCGACCGGGGTGTCCTGAAGGGGACGGTCCTGCGGGCCGGGCGGCGTACCATCGTGGGCACGATTTCCGCTGTCCCCCACTACAAGGAGCCCATGCCATGGCAGACACTTTCACCGCACTGGTCATCGAAGAACACGAAGGCAAGGCACGCAGCGTTTTCAAGCAACTGCGGCTCTCCGACCTGCCCGACGATGACGTGCTGGTCGAGGTGCAATACTCGGCCCTGAACTACAAGGACGGCCTGGCGCTCTCGGGCAACCGCAACAAGGTGGCGCGCAGCCTGCCCATGGTGGGCGGCATCGACCTGGCGGGCACGGTGGTCGAGTCGCGTTCACCCCTGTGGAAGACGGGCGACCAGGTGGTGCTCAACGGCTTCGGCCTGTCCGAGACGCACTGGGGTGGCTTCACCCGTTTCCAGCGCGTCAAGGCCGAATGGCTGGTGCGCCTGCCGGACGCCTTTACACCGCTGCAGGCCATGGCCATTGGCACGGCTGGCTACACCGCCGCGCTGTGCGTCGATGCGCTGGAACGCTGGGGCCACGCCCAGCCCGGCACAGGCCAGGTGCTGGTCACGGGCGCGGCCGGTGGCGTGGGCTCGGTGGCGGTCAGCCTGCTGGCCAGGCGCGGCTACCACGTCACGGCCTCCACCGGTCGGCCCGACACGCACGACTACCTGCGCGGCCTGGGCGCCAGCGCCTTCATTGACCGCGCCACGCTGCAGGGCCCGGTGCGCCCGCTGCAGCGCGAGACCTGGGCCGGGGCCGTCGATTCGGTGGGCAGCACCACCCTGGCCAATGTGCTGGCGCAGATGGAATATGGCGCCGGGGCAGCGGCCTGCGGCCTCGCGGGCGGTATGGATTTGCCAGGCACCGTGCTGCCGCACATCCTGCGCAGCGTGGCGCTGCTCGGCGTGGATTCGGTGATGGCGCCCCTGCCTGCGCGCCATGCAGCCTGGCAGCGCCTGGCGCGCGACCTGGACCCGGCGCACCTGGAGACCATCACCACCGTCGAGCCCATGAGCCGCCTGCCGGAGCTGGCCGGTGCCATTCTGGCGGGACAGGTACGCGGGCGCGTGGTGATTGACGTGGCGCGCTGAGTAGCGCTCAGCTTTGTTCTGCGGCGATCCAGCGCAGGCCCTTGCCGCGGCTGTAGTAATAGTCACCTTGCGGACTGATGACAACGGCGCGCGGCGTGGACGGGTCTGAAAAATAGCGCCAGCCATGGCCCGGTGCGTTGGCCGCAGCGTCGTGCACCACCGTCTGCATGCCGTGGTCAAAGCCGTCTGCCGAGCGCTTCTCGGTGGTGTTCTGGTTGTCGCGCTGAGCATCGTTTTTGCGATCCTCTGCCAGAAGTGGCGTGCTGATGGCAGCAGCCAGCAGGGCGATAGCGGTGAGAACGGTGGTCGATTGCATGATGCGCTCCTTTGCATAGGTGCCCAGTCGTTGGTGACTGTGGGTGCAGTCTGCGCCTGTCGTGATGAATCGCTGCTGAATGGCTTGTTGTGCTGTCGTTCATGCAAGGCTTGGCCGCGCGCAGGAAGCACCAAACCGTCCCAACCCCATCTCCACCAAGCCTTCGGGGCGGCGCAGCAGAAACAGCGCCTCCAGCCCCCTGCGCTGTGCCAGGCCCAGGCCTTCGCCGGGACCGGCCACCAGCAGTGCGGTGGCCCAGGCGTCCGCCTCCATGCAGGTGCGTGCCAGCACGGTGACCGAGGCAACCGCATTGTTCACCGGCGCGGCGCGGCGCGCGTCCATGGTGTGCGCCAGGCGCGCCTCGCCCACCTCCAGATAGCGCCGGTAGTCGCCCGAAGTGGCCACAGCCAGGTCCTGCAGCTCGATCACCCCGCGCACCGCACGGCGCCCTGCATCGGGCGCTTCGAGCGCCACGGCCCAGGGCGCACCGCTGGCCTGGTGGCCCACGGCGCGCAGCTCCCCATCGAGCGCCGCGAGCGCATGCTGCACACCGTGCTGCTGCAGCACGGCGACCATGCGGTCCACCGCATAGCCCTTGGCAATGCCGCACAGGTCGAGCTGCACGGGGGCGCGCTTGCGGGCGCGGCCTGCTGCAGGGTCGATCTCCAGGCCCGCGCGCATAGTGCACGGCGCAGCCTGGCGCACGGAGTTGATCGCTGCAGCGTCGGGTGCATCGCGCACCGCACCAAAACCCCAGGCATCGACCAGCGCGCCGACGCAGGGGTCAAACGCGCCTGCGCTTTGGCGGTGGATGTTCATGGCGCAGGCCAGCACTTCCAGAATTTCCGGCGGCAAGTCCACCCAGGCGTCCACGGGTGCGCGGTTCAGGCGCACCAGCTCGCTCTCCGGCTTCCAGGGCGACATCTGCGCGTCCAC
>JAPKHH010000015.1:0-44603 GCA_026647025.1 Giesbergeria sp. | reverse complement strand
TGCGCTTGCTGCCCCACTGGAATGGATGGTCGTACACGAACTCACCTGCGGTGGAGTAGTGGCCATAACGCAGCGTCTCGGCGCGGAAGGGGCGGATCATCTGCGAGTGGCAGTTGTAGCAGCCCTCGCGCAGATAGATGTCACGCCCCATCAATTGCAGAGGCGCATACGGCTCCACACCCTTGACGGCCTCGGTCGTCGATTTCTGGAAGAACAGCGGAACGATTTCCACCAGTCCGCCCACCGCAACCACCAGGACGATCAACACGATCATCAGGAAGTTGTTGGTTTCCACCTTCTCATGGGTGAAACCCGTGGAAGCATTGTTGTTTTGTGACATGTCGGTTTACCTCGAATCTCAGGCGTGGGCAGGCTTGACTGCAGGAATGGTCACGGCCACCGAACGACCGGAAATGGCGGTAACCCACACGTTCCAGGCCATGATCAGCATACCCGTCAGGTACAGCACGCCACCCATGACGCGGATCACATAGAAGGGATAGGTGGCCTTCACGCTCTCCACAAAGGTATAGGTCAGGGTGCCATCGGTATTGACCGCGCGCCACATCAGGCCCTGCATCACACCGGCAATCCACATTGCGGCGATGTAGAGAACGATGCCAATGGTGGCCAGCCAGAAGTGCACTTCAATCGCCTTGACCGAATGCATTTTTTCCTTGCCAAACAGGCGCGGAACCAGGTAGTACAGCGAACCCATGGTGATCAGGCCCACCCAGCCCAGGGCGCCCGAGTGCACGTGGCCCACCGTCCAGTCGGTGTAGTGCGAAAGAGCGTTGACGGTCTTGATGGACATCATCGGGCCTTCGAATGTCGACATGCCGTAGAACGACAGCGACACGATCAGGAAGCGCAGGATGGGATCATCACGCAGCTTGTGCCAAGCGCCCGACAAGGTCATGATGCCGTTGATCATGCCGCCCCAGCTGGGTGCCAGAAGAATCAGCGAGAAAGCCATGCCCACGGACTGCGTCCAGTCAGGCAGCGCGGTGTAGTGCAGGTGGTGTGGACCCGCCCACATGTACGTGAAGATCAGTGCCCAGAAGTGCACGATGGACAGGCGATAGCTGTACACCGGGCGGCCTGCCTGCTTGGGAATGAAGTAATACATCATGCCCAGGAAGCCTGCCGTGAGGAAGAAGCCCACGGCATTGTGCCCGTACCACCACTGCACCATGGCATCCTGTACACCGGCATAGGCCGAATAGCTCTTCATGAAGCCGGCCGGGATGGCCGCGCTGTTGACAAGGTGCAGCAAGGCCACCGCCAGAATGAAACCACCGTAGAACCAGTTGGCCACATAAATGTGCTTGACCTTGCGCATGCCGATGGTGCCGAAGAACACGATGGCGTAGGACACCCAGACCAGCGTGATCAGAATGTCGATGGGCCACTCCAGTTCAGCATATTCCTTGCCCTGGGTGTAGCCCAGCGGCAGGCTGATGGCGGCCGCCAGAATGACCAGCTGCCAACCCCAGAAGGTAAAGGACGCCAAGGGTCCCGCAAACAACCGCGTCTGGCAGGTACGCTGCACCACGTAGTAGCTGGTGCCAATGAGTGCGCTGCCGCCAAAGGCAAAAATGACCGCATTGGTGTGCAGCGGGCGCAGTCGCCCATAACTCAGCCATGGGATGCCGAAGTTCAGTTCGGGCCAGGCCAGCTGGGCGGCGATGAACACGCCAACCAGCATGCCCACCACCCCCCAGACCACGGCCATGATCGAAAACTGGCGCACTACCGTGTCGTTGTAGTGCGCTGCCTGAGTGCTTTTTGGTGAATCCATCGGGTACCTCTTAGTTCTGCAGAAATAATAACCTTACTTATATTGTTGACATGTTGACGCGCGTCAACCGTCCCGAAGAATGCGTTCACCTTCCTGCTCGACGTTCTCGAACTGCCCGCGATAGACAGCCCACCAAAGGCCCAGCAGGATCAGCAAAACCAGCGCCACCGACAAAGGAATCAGGAGATAAAGAATGTCCACGATGTCAATCTCCACGTATCAGACAGGTTGGGCAGCGACAGGGGCAGCCGACAGATCCGTGTGACCCGACTCGCCGACGCCGGGAAGGGCCGCCAGTGGCGCGGTCAGGCGGGCCGCATTGAGAACGACAAGCAACGAACTGAGCGCCATGCCCAGCCCGGCCAGCCAGGCAGGCATATAACCCGCAATCGCCAGCGGCACACACAGCGCGTTATACCCCGCCGCCCACCACAGGTTCTGGCGCACCACGCGCAAAGTGCGCCGGGCCAGAACAATTGCCTGAGGAACGAGCGACAGATCGTCGCCCAACACCACGAAATCTGCCCGCGCTTGCGCCAGCGGCACTGCGCGGCCAAAAGCGAAGGACACATGGGCACCCGCGAGCACGGGCCCATCGTTGAGTCCATCCCCCACCATGGCGCTGCGGTGGCCTTGCTGCTCCAGGCGGCGCAGGGCATCGAGCTTGTCTTGCGGCGAACAATCGCCCTGCCAATGCGCTATACCTGCCTGCGCAGCCAGCCGCGCAACGGCGGGAGCGCGGTCGCCCGAAAGCAGTTGTACCCCGACGCCAGCCTGTTGCAGCGCCTTCATGACGGCGGTCGCCTCCGGGCGCAGGTCCTCGCTCAAGTCAAAAACCGCCAACGGCTGCGGTGTCAACCCTTCGGTCTGCCACGCCAAAAAAACCTGTTGAAGCCCCCCTTGCCCGGCGGCATCGCGCCCGACATGGCGCGCAGAACCCAGCAAGAGACGGCGCGCAGCGCCTGAATCGTCTGCACGGCGTATCCGCGCACTCAGACCGGCGCCTGCAATCTCTTGCACGTCGTCCAGCAGCCAGCGCTCCGAGGTCGCCGCATTGCGGCGATCTGCTTCAGCCACCAGCGCCCGCGACACAGGATGCAGCGAGTGGCGCGCCAGCATGGCGGCCAGCGCCAGCGCTTCATCGACAGCCAGTTCAGACAGGCGATGCGCACCGCGCACCGCCATGCCCTCGCGGGTCAGCGTGCCAGTCTTGTCAAAGACCACGGTGTCCACAGAAGCAAGGGCCTCGAGCCCTTGCAGGTTGCGAACCAGCACCCCCTGACGCGCCAAGGCCCCGGCGGCCGACAGCATGGCCACGGGCGTGGCCAGCGACAATGCACAGGGACAGGTCACGATCAGCACCGAAACAGCCACCATCAAGGCATGGCCGGGATCGGTCGGCCACCACCACAGCGCCGCCAGTGCCGCTGCCAGCAGCACCAATACCAAAAAGGGACGTGCCACACGGTCCGCAACGCGCGCCAGACGGGGCTTCTGCAGCGAGGCACTTTCCATCAAGGCAACGATCTGACCAAAACGTGTGGCCGCCCCCACCTCCTGGACCCGCACCTGCACCGCCGATCGCAGGTTGTAGCTGCCCGCCGCCACCGCGCAGCCCACGCCACGCGCCAGGGGCACGGATTCACCCGTCAGCAAGGCCTCATCCACCAGGGTGGCGCCTTCGGTGATGCAGCCATCACCCGGAAACGCCTCGCCGGCGAGCACGCGAATCACATCGCCAGGCACCAGTCGACGCACGGCGACGCGCTCAAAACGGCCATCGACGCCGCGCCGCTCCACGCTGTCGGGCAGGCGGTTCATCACCGCCTCCAGCGCGCCCACGGTACGGTCGCGCAGGCGCAACTCCAGCCAGCGCCCGGTCAGCAGAAAGAAAACAAACATGGTCAGCGAATCGAAATACACCTCGCGACCAAAGACACCCTCCGGCTCGAACGTGCCCGCCGTGCTGACGACAAAGGTGATGGCCATGCCCAACGCCACCGGCAAGTCCATGCTCACACGGCGCTGTCGGATATCGCGCAGCGCATTCCCGAAGAACGGGCCGCAGGCAAAAATCACCACGGGCAATGTGATGACCCAGGACGCCCAGCGCAGCAAGCGCTCCATTTCAGCAGACAGATCACCCGGATCGGCGATGTAGGCAGGCCATGCGTACATCATGACCTGCATCATGCAAAACCCGGCCACCAACCAGCGCCACAGGGCCTTGCGGTGTTCGCTCACGCGCTGCTCGCGCGCCAGGGCATCCATGGCGGGCAACGCCCGGTAGCCTGCCTTGCGCACGGCGGCAAGCCACTGCGAGGGCTGCACCTGACCTGGCTGCCAAACCACGCGCGCGCGTTGAGTTGCCGCACTGACCTCGGCCTGGGCCACACCAGGGACAGCGCACAAGGCTTCTTCAATGGTCAGCGCGCAGGTAGCGCAGTGCATGCCCTCCACCACGACATGCGACTCCCATGCCCCGCTCTGCTCCCCCGTGTCAGGACACTGGCGCCCAAACGAGGCCCACTCCTGCGGGTCGTCGAGCAGCGTTTCCGCGTCAGGTGCCGCAGAAGCCAGCGGCGTGGACGTGGAGACAGGCGCCTCCGCCGTATCCGGAGCCGCTATGGGAATCATTGACATGGCGCAAGCTTACCGTTTTTGCATCTTGAATCGATTGACTTGCATCAACCCGAAAACCGAACTTTTTACTTTAATCAAAGCATTCCCACCCAAGGAGCCCTTATGTACAAACGCATTTTGATCGCCACCGACGGTTCCGAACTGTCCGACAAGGCCGTGGAAAGCGGCCTCTCGCTGGCCGCACTCACAGGCGCCGCCGTGGTTGCACTGAAAGTGGTTCCTCGCTATCCACGCAGTTACTTTGAAGGCGGGCTTCCCGTGGACGCCAGCGATATCCGCCGCATCGAAAAGCAATGGGGTGACGCGGCACAGGCCATGGTAGATGCAATCAAAAGCCGGGGTGAAACCCAGGGTCTGAGCGTCAAGGCCGTCGTGGCCAAATCCGACCTGGTGGCCGAGGCGGTGATTGCTGCTGCCAAAAAACACAAGTGCGACCTGATCGTGATGGCCTCGCACGGCCGCAAGGGCATCAAGCGCCTGCTGCTGGGCAGCGAAACGCAGCATGTGCTGACGCATTCGCACATTCCGGTGCTCGTGCTGCGCTGATTTCAGACATTTTTGGCCTCTGGCGCTTTCCCATCAAGCGCCAGTAGCTATCATTTAAATAGCTAAACCGCCTTGCATGCACGCGGGGTCTTGGCTTTTTTCAGACAAACAGCCCCTGGTATTGCGCACGCAGCAGGTTCTTTTGCACCTTGCCCATGGTGTTGCGCGGCAGTTCCTGCGCAACGAAGCAGCGCTTGGGTATCTTGAAGTTGGCCAGTTGTGACTTCAGGGCGGACAAAATGGCATCGCCGTCGAGTTGGGCGCCCGGCCTGGGGATGACCACGGCCACGCCCACCTCGCCGAAATCAGGGTGCGGCACGCCCACCAGGGCGCTCTCCATCACACCGGGCATGTCATTGATGGTGCCCTCCACCTCGGCGGGGTACACGTTGTAGCCGCCGCTGATGATGAGGTCCTTGCTGCGGCCCACGATACGCACGTAGCCACGCTCGTCCACCACACCTACGTCGCCGGTCTTGAACCAGCCGTCCGGCGTGAACTCCTCGGCGGTTTTTTCGGGCATGCGCCAGTAACCCTTGAACACATTGGCGCCACGCACCTGGATATTGCCCGTCTCGCCTGCGGGCAATTCCCGGTCGTCATCACCCACCACGCGCAGACCCACGCCGGGCAGCGCAAAGCCTACCGTGCCGCCACGCCGCTCGTGCTGCCCACCATGGCGCGCATCAGCCTGGTAGGGGTTGGAGGTGAGCATGATGGTTTCGCTCATGCCGTAGCGCTCCAGGATGGTATGGCCGGTGCGGCTTTGCCAGTCGCGGAAGGTCTCGATGAGCAGCGGCGCCGATCCCGAAATGAACAGCCGCATGTTGCGCGCCGCCTCGTGCGCAAGGACGTTCTCGCCCAGCATGCGCACATACAGCGTAGGCACGCCCATGAACACGGTCGCGCGCGGCATGGCGGCAATCACGGTCCGGGGGTCAAACTTCTGGAACCAGATCATCTTGCTGCCGCCCAGCAGTGCCGCATGGATGGCCACGAACAGCCCATGCACGTGGAAGATGGGCAAGGCGTGGATGAGCACGTCGTCCCGGCGCCAGCCCCAATAGTCGTTCAGCATGATGGCGTTGGACCGCAGGTTGCCGTGCGTGAGCATGGCGCCCTTGCTGCGCCCCGTGGTGCCGCTGGTGTAGAGGATGGCAGCCAGGTCGTCGGGGCCCCTGCGCGCGGCCTCGTGCGTGTCGCCGTGGTGCGCGGCGCGATCGAGCAGGCTGCCCGTGCGGTCATCGCCCAGGGTGAATACATGGGCCGACCCCGCAGTGAAAGCGATTTTGCTGACCCAGCCGAAGTTGCCCGGCGTGCACACCACCACGGCGGGCTCGGCATCGCCGATGAAATACGCGATCTCTGCACTCTGGTAGGCGGTGTTGAGCGGCAAAAAGACAAGGCCCGCACGCAGCGTGGCCAGGTACAGCAGCAAGGCCTCGACGGATTTTTCCACCTGCACGGCGACGCGGCTGCCATCGGGCAGACCCAGCGAACCCAGCAAATTGGCCATGCGCGCACTGGCACGGTCGATGTCGCCCCAGGTGTAGTACAGCGGCGTGCCATCGGGCGCAGCGGTCTCGATGGCCGTTGTGTCCAGATCATCGGGAAAGGCCGCACGCAGGGCGGCAAACAGGCTTTCGTTGGGGGGCAGTGCAGTCATGGCAGATTCAAAAGACAGGGGGACGCTTGGCGAGGAAGGCGGTGATGCCCTCGCGGTGCTCGGCGCTCGGGGCATAGGCGTACGGGTCTGCAGCGCCTTTTGCTTCATTTTCGATAGCTGAAGGCGCTTGACCATCAAGCGCTGGAGGCATTTTTAATGCCCGAAGTGTCTGCTTGTTCAGCCGCGCTGCCTGCGGCGCCAGCGTGGCCACGCGCAGGGCGGTGCCCAGGGCCTCGGCCTCCAGGCGGTCGTCAGGCACCACGCGGCTCAGGAATCCCCGCGCCAGCATCTCGGGCGCCGTAAAGGTGGCGGCTTCCAGCAGCATCTGGCGCGCTGTCAGCTCCCCCACGGCGCCCGCCACGAGCTGCGCCTCACGCGGAGCCATCGGGAAGCCCAGGCGCGCAATGGGCGCGCCAAAACGCGAACCCGCTGCAGCAATGCGGATGTCGCAGCAACTGGCGATCTCCACGCCCGCGCCCATGCAGGCGCCATCGATGCGCGCCACGATGGGCACGTCGCAATCGAGCATGGCCTGCAGAGCGCCCCAGACATCGTTCTCATGAAAGTCGCGCAACGCTGCCGGGTCGAAGCGAAAGGCCGGGTATTCCGAAATATCGCCGCCTGCGCAGAAGGCACCGCCCGCCCCTTCGATCAGCACGCAACGCGCCCGGGCATCCTGCTGGATGGCCAGAAAAACGCTGCGCAACTGGCGCCACATGGGCCGCGACATGGCGTTGAGCCGCCCGCTGTTGCGCACGGTGACCCGCACCACGCCAGCATCGCCGGCCTCTCCAGCGGCCCGGGCCGCCACTACTTCTGTTGCTGTCGCCATGGATTCCTTCACCCCCGCCCCACCGCCCGTTCAGCGGAAGGCGCTCAGACTTTCGATTTCGCGCGATGCGGCCACCTTGCCCTCGGCCAGCAGGCTGCGGTGCTTGTCGATGCGCTTGAGGTCGTAGAGGTAGTTCACCATCATTCCGTACGACTGCTTGTGGCCCTTGGCCGAGGGGTCGCCTGCCCAATTGAGCCGCTCCACCCGGGCACCATTGCCCAGATGAAAACGAGCCACCGGGTCCACGGGCTTGCCATCCACCAGCGCGCGTGCCAGGTAGTGTGCAGCACATTGCAGCAGCATCTGGCGCACAGGCGAACCCTCATCCAGGGACTGCGCCCTGTCCGCTGCATCCAGCAGATGTGCGGCCTGTGGCGAATCCATGCCGACCGCGCAGCCTAGCTCGTTGCGGCGCCGCTCGTCCAGCCGCTCGATCATGGCGCCTGCGTTCTTGCCCAGCCACGCGCGCAAGCCCGGAATCGGCGACAGCGTGGCAAAGGTGCGCAGGCGCGGAAACTCCTGCTGCAGCGTCTCCACCACATGCTTGATGAGCGAGTCGCCAAAACTGACGCCGCGCAAGCCGCTTTGCGTGTTGCTGATGGAATAGAAAACGGCCGTGGTGGCCTTGCCGATATCGATGGGCGCAGCCGCCTCGTCGAGCAGCGGTGTGATGCTGCCCGAGATGTTCTCCACCAGCGCGACCTCGACAAAAATCAGGGGCTCATTGGGCAGGCGCGGGTGGAAAAATCCATAGCAACGGCGGTCGCTGTCAAGACGGTTCTTCAGGTCGGCCCAGCTGCGGATATCGTGCACGGCCTCATACTGGATGAGCTTTTCCAGCAGCGATGCCGGCGAATCCCACGAGAGGCGGCGCAACTCCAGAAAAGCCACGTCAAACCAGGTGGAAAACAGGTGCTCCAGCTCCGCATCCAGCGCCAGCAGGCGCTTGTCGCCTTTCAAGGCGCGCAGCAGCTCGGCACGCAGGTCCACCAAAAACCGCATGCCCTGCGGAAACACCGAAAAGCGTTGCAGCAGACGCGTGCGTGGCGATACCAAAGCACGGCGCAGGCTGATTTCCGCCTGGCCCTGCTCTTCCGTGCCGGCGGCCGCCTCGTAGCGTACGCGGGCCGACTTGAAACGGGTGGCGTCGGGGGCAAACTGCTCACTCATCAGCAGCCACATGTCGCGTCGCTCGCCAGGTTCAGCCTGGGCGTACCAGGTGGCTACGGCCTGGGCGCGATTGCCGCCCTCGATCTCGCTGACCCGGGGCGCCACGACCTCTTGCAGATCGGCCAGCAGGCGGCGCAAGGCGCGCGGCGTCAGCGCCTCGGAGCCACGGCGCAAGGTGGCCTGCAGACGCTCATGGGTGCTGCGCTCGGCCTCGGGTTTGGCGGTTGCGGTTGACGGGGCTGCATCGGTCGCCGGACGAACGCCGCGCAGACGTGAAACATTGCGGGTAATCCATTCAGGTGCGGTGGTCATGGGCTCCATCGAAAAAGGCTGCGGTGCACCCGATTGTGTACCACGACCATCACAGCAGAGCCAAAGCAAAAACGCCGACCGGGCCACAGACCCGTCGGCGCCTTGAGCGCAAGCCCGAGAGAGACGTCAGCCTTGATCCTGCAGCGGCAACCCGAGATTCTTGCGCACATTGCTGTTGATGATGCGCAGCTCGGCCAGGCTGCTTTCGATGTGGGCCAGCTTCTGCTCCAGCTCGGCAATGGCGCCATCGGTGCGGGTCAGCACATAGCGCAGCTGCTGCTGGCGGCCTTCGCCGGCCTGACCGTACATGTCCAGGTACTGCTTGATCTCGGCCAGCGATGAGCCGATGACCTTGGCCCGCAGGATGAGTGCCAGACGCGCGCGGTCCCGGCGGCTGTAGACACGGGTGCCATTGATGCGGCGCGGGCTGAGCAAGCCCTTGTCTTCGTAGAAGCGCAAGGTGCGCGGCGTCACGTCGAAGGCATTGCACAGCTCGGTGACACCGAACAGCTCCGAATTCTTGTCGTCGGAGAAGTGATCGGCCAACACCTGGTGCGCCG
The DNA here is from genome assembly GCA_026647025.1 of Giesbergeria sp. GTDB lineage: Bacteria > Pseudomonadota > Gammaproteobacteria > Burkholderiales > Burkholderiaceae_C > Simplicispira. The sequence continues at coordinate 35,073 of JAPKHH010000015.1, read as the reverse complement.
CCTCCGTGGCGGCGGCTTGCCGATCGGCGGAGCCGGGGGTGCGGCCAGCCACCATGCTCAAACCACCCGCTGCAACTTCATGGCGAGACTCATGTCGCCGCTGACCTTGAACTTGCCCCCCATGAAGCCGGTGACCGGGTCCAGCTTGCCAGTGAGCAGGTTGTTCAGGTTTTCCAGCGTGATGGCCACGGTGCAGTCGGCATCACGGTCGTTGTTGTCCACGGTATTGGGCGCCGCTGCACCGTCGATGACGATCTGGCCATCGGCACCGCAATCGAACTTGAGTACGGCATTCAGGCCGCTGTTGTCGCCCACTTTGGCGCGGATGGCGTCGGTGCATTCCTGGAGATTCATGGTTTTCCTTGTGAAAGTTGGATAAACAAGGTCAGCATCATAAGACTAATAAATTCCCATAAGCAAAGGGAAAATACCTATTAGAAACTATGTTGACGTTAACGTCATGTTGAAATCTAATACGTCATCCATGCAGCCGTACCCGACATGAACCCTTCTACCCCCCTACTCCAGCCCACAGACGCCACTGCGCCCCGCTACCACAGCGTGTTCCGCCAAGGGCTTTTCGCAGGCCGCACCCTCTGGGTCACGGGCGGCGGCAGCGGCATTGGCCGCTGCACCGCACACGAGCTGGCCTCGCTGGGCGCGCGCGTCGTCATCAGCGGGCGCACCGCCGAAAAACTGGACCGCGTCGCACAGGAAATCCGCGAGGACGGCGGCCTGTGCGAGACCATTGCCTTCGACATCCGCGACGAAGACGCCGTGAAAGCCGCCGTGGCCAGCACGGTGGCGCGCCTGGGGCCTGTTCATGGCCTGGTCAACAACGCAGGCGGCCAGTTCCCGGCGCCGCTGCAGGCCATCAGCAAGCGCGGCTTCGAAGCGGTGGTCAGCAACAACCTTACCGGCGGCTTTTTGATGATGCGCGAAGTGTTTCTGCAAAGCATGCAGGAGCATGGCGGCGCAATCGTCAACATGACGGCCGACTTTCGCAACGGCATGCCGGGCATGGCCCACTCGGGCGCTGCGCGCTCGGGCATGAGCAACCTGACCATGAGCGCGGCTTTTGAGTGGGCCAGCAGCGGCGTGCGTGTCAACGCGGTGGCCCCGGGCTGGGTGGCATCCTCCGGCATGGACAGCTACGGGGGCGCTGTGAAAGCCCTGATCCCGAAGCTGCGCGAACACGTACCGCTGCGCCGCCTGGCAACCGAGGCAGAAATCAGCGCCGCCATCGTCTTCCTGCTCAGCCCCGGCGCCGCCTTCATCACCGGCATCACGCTGCAGATCGACGGCGCCGCCTCACTGGGTGCACCGCTTTTCCCCATCATGGAACACCAGCGGTCGCAGCCCTTTGAAGGCTTTCACCGCGCAAAGGCGCCGGAGGTGCTCAAGCCATGACTGCGATCCGTTCGATGATCGACGCGAACAGCGAAGCCTTTCGCCGCAATACCGAACGCATGGCCGAGCGCCTGGCCCTGGTGCAAGGCCTGCAGGGCAAGGTGGTGGCCGAGTCGGCCTCGAAACGCGAAAAATTCGAAAAAAAGGGCCAGCTGCTTCCGCGTGAGCGTGTGGCCCGCCTGCTCGACCGGGGCAGCAGCTTCCTGGAACTCTCGGCCCTGGCGGGGCTGGGCATGCACGACGACGACGGCAAGAAGGCCGTGCTGGGTGGCGGCTCCATCGTGGGCATTGGCCAAGTGGCGGGCAAGCGCGTGCTGATTTCTGCCAGCGACAGCGCCGTCAAGGGCGGCACCGTGGCGCCCATGGGCCTCAAGAAAGGCCTGCGCGCCCAGGCGATTGCACTGCAGAACAAGCTGCCGCTGATTGCGCTGGTCGAATCGGGCGGCGCCAACCTGATGTACCAGGCCGACATTTTTGTCGATGGCGGGCGCAGCTTTGCCAACCAGGCACGCTTGTCAGCCGCCGGTATTCCGCAAATTGCCGTGGTGCACGGGTCATCGACGGCCGGCGGCGCCTACCTGCCCGGCCTGTCCGACTATGTGGTGCTGGTGAAAGACCGCTCCAGCATTTACCTGGCGGGCCCACCCCTGGTGAAGGCCGCCATTGGCGAGGACACGACCGACGACGAACTGGGCGGCAGCGACCTGCACGCCAGCGTGACCGGCCTGGGCGAATACCTGGCCGAGAACGATGCCCACGCCATCGCCCTGGCACGCGATCTGATGGACCACCTGCCCTGGGACGAAGCAGGCGGCCCGAATACCACTGCGCGCGCGCCGCTGTACGACGCTGCCGAACTGATGGGCATTGTGCCTGCCGACGAACGTGAACCGTACGACGCCCGCGAGATCATTGCCCGCATCGTCGATGGCTCGCACTTTCTGGAATTCAAGGCCAGCTTCGACCGCGACACCCTGTGCGGCCATGCCCGCATCGACGGCCACCGCGTGGGCATCATCGCCAACAACGGCCCGATCCAGCCCACGGGTTCGGTGAAGGCCGCGCAGTTCATCCAACTGTGCGACCAAAGCGGCACACCACTGGTGTTTTTGCAGAACACCACGGGCTACATGGTGGGCACGGCGGCCGAGCGGGCGGGTGCCATCAAGCACGGCAGCAAGATGATCCAGGCCGTGGCGAATGCGCGGGTGCCCAAGTTCACCATCGTGGTCGGCGGCTCGTTTGGTGCCGGCAACTACGGCATGTGCGGGCGCGGGTTTGATCCGGACTTCATCTTCACCTGGCCTACCGCGCGCACTGCCGTCATGGGCGGCGCGCAGGCGGCCATGGTCATGGAAATGATCAGCCGCGGCAAGTTGGAGCGCGCTGGCGTGCCGATGAACGAGCAGGCCGAGGCCGGTATCCAGGCCATGAGCGACCAGCTCAGGCGGCGACTGGATGCCGAGTCGGACGTGCTGTTCGGCACCGCCCGCCTGTGGGACGACGGAATCATCGACCCGCGCGACACCCGCAGCGTGCTGGCGCAATGCCTGGCCATGGCGCACGACGCCCGCGCGCGCGTGCTGCGCCCCAACACCTTTGGCGTGGCGCGCTTCTAAGCCCATCGCGCTCCCACAATTTTTTCTGGAGAGAACCCCATGCAATTCACCCCCGAGCACGAGCAGATTGCCGACACCGTGCGCAAGTTTGTCGCCAACGAGATCAACCCCTTCACGGCCGAATGGGAAAAGGCCGGCATCTTCCCCGCACGCGCGCTCTTCAAGAAAATGGGCGACCTGGGCCTGCTGGGCATCAAGTACCCCACCGAATTTGGCGGCATGGGGCTGGACTTCAGCTACTCCATGGTGATGGCCGAGGCCCTGGGCGATTGCAACGTGGGCGGCGTGCCCATGGCCATTGGCGTGCAGACGGACATGTGCACCCCGGCGCTGGCGCGCTTTGGCTCGGACGATCTGCGCAAGGAGTTTCTGGCCCCCGCCATTGCCGGTGACATGGTGGGCTGCATCGGCGTGAGCGAGGTCACCGGCGGCTCGGACGTCGCCGCCCTCAAGACCACGGCGCGCAAGGACGGCGGCGACTATGTCATCAATGGCTCCAAGATGTGGATCACCAACGGCATGCAGGCCGACTGGTGCTGCCTGCTGGCCAACACCTCGGACGGCCCGGTGCACAAGAACAAGTCGCTCATCATGGTGCCCATGGATGCGCCCGGCATCACGCGCCAGAAGATCGAGAAGATCGGCATGCATTCGAGCGACACGGCACAGCTGTTCTTTGACAACGTGCGCGTACCCCAGCGCAACCTGATCGGCCAGGAAGGCGCGGGCTTCATGTTCCAGATGCTGCAGTTCCAGGAAGAGCGCCTGTACGGCGCCGCCAGCAGCCTGCGTTCACTCGACAACCTCATCAACCTGACCATCGAATACACCCGCCAGCGCCACACGTTTGGCCAGCCCATCCTGAACAACCAGGTGGTGCATTTCCGTCTGGCCGAGCTGCGCACCGAGGTGGAGTGCCTGCGCGCGCTGACCTACCGTGCGGTGGAATCCTACGTGGCGGGCAAGGACGTCACCAAACTCGCCTCCATGGCCAAGCTCAAGGCCGGGCGTCTCTCGCGCGAAGTCACCGACAGCTGCCTGCAGTACTGGGGCGGCATGGGTTTTACGGCCGACAACCCCATCTCGCAGGCCTACCGCGACAGCCGACTCATCTCGATTGGCGGCGGTGCCGACGAGATCATGCTGGGCATCATCTGCAAGCTCGAAGGCACCTTACCTGGCAAGCAGCGCTGAACGGTAGATTGCTATGAATTTTGAAGCTATCACCGCAATCACCACGGGCGCGGTGCTCGAAATAACCCTCAATCGCCCCGAGGTGCGCAACGCCATGTCTTTGGCCATGGTGGGTGAGTTGCGCCAAGCGCTTGCGCAGGCCGAATCCACGGCAGGCACCGCACAGGCCATCCGCGTGGTGGTGCTGCGCGGCGCGGGTGGGCATTTCTGCGCCGGGGGCGACCTCAAGGACATGGCAGCGGCCCGCATGCGCGCCGTGCAGAACGCGGGCGACGCTGCCGATCCCATTGCCCACGTGAACGCCGAATTTGGCCACCTCTGCGCGGCGTTTGCCAACACCCCGTTGGCCGTGGTGGTGGTGCTGGAGGGCACGGTGATGGGCGGCGGCTTTGGTCTGGCCTGTGTGGCCGATGTAGCGATTGCCACCGAGACCGCCCGTTTTCGCCTGCCCGAAACGTCGCTCGGCGTGGTGCCCGCGCAGATTGCACCTTTTCTCGTCGAACGGCTGGGCTACTCGCAGGCCAAGCGCCTGGCCGTGACCGGCGGGCGGCTCGATGCGACCGAGGCTTTGGCCGTGGGCCTGGTGCACCAGCAGGTGGCGACAGGCGAAGTGGATGCCGCAGTGCAAGCCGTGCTGGCCGACATCCTGGCCTGCGCGCCCGGGGCGTTGGCCGCCACCAAGGCGCTGATGGCCAAGGCCCGCTGGAGCACTCCCGCCGATTTGGTGGACGAAGCCGCCGCCATCTTCTCGCGCGCCGTACAGGGCCCCGAGGGCCAGGAAGGTACGAGCGCATTTCTGCAGAAACGCAAACCAAACTGGGTTCCGGCATGAGTTTTTCAAAAATACTGATTGCAAACCGGGGTGACCAGCCGCACAGCGGCGCAGCGGCGAAGCCACATTGCCTGGTGCGCGCAGCGCACGCAGGCGGTTTCTCCGCGATAGGGGCACAGCATGTTTAAGAAGATCCTCATTGCCAATCGCGGAGACCAGCCGCACAGCGGCGCAGCGGCGAAGCCACATTGCCTGGTGCGCGCAGCGCACACAGGCGGTTTCTCCGCGATGGGGGCACAGCATGTTTAAGAAGATCCTGATAGCGAATCGCGGTGACCAGCCGCGCAGCGGCGCAGCGGCGAAGCCAAATTGCCTGGTGCGCGCAGCGCACACAGGCGGTTTCTCCGCGATAGGGGCACGACATGTATAAGAAGATCCTCATTGCGAATCGCGGAGAAATCGCCTGCCGGGTCATCCGGACAGCCCGCGCACTCGGCTACCGCACCGTCGCCGTGTATTCCGACGCCGATGCCCAGGCCCCCCATGTAGCGCTGGCCGATGAGGCCGTGCGCATCGGCCCGGCGCCAGCGGCCGAGTCCTACCTGAAATTCGACGCCATCCTCGGCGCATGCCGGGCTACGGGTGCCGATGCGCTGCACCCCGGTTATGGCTTTCTGAGCGAAAACGCCGCCTTTGCGCAGGCGTGTTCTGACGCCGGGGTGCTGTTCATCGGCCCGCCCCCCTCGGCGATTGAAGCCATGGGCGACAAGGCCCTGGCCAAGCAACGCATGATCGAGGCCGGTGTGCCCTGCGCGCCAGGCTACCTGGGTCAGGACCAGAGCGATGCCACGCTGGTCGCAGAGGCCCGGAAGCTGGGCTACCCCTTGCTGGTCAAGGCCGTGGCAGGCGGCGGCGGGCGCGGTATGCGCCTGGTACGCCAGGACAGCGAACTGCAAGCCGGCATTGAAGGCGCCCGGCGCGAAGCCACCAGCGCATTTGGCGACGGCACGCTGATGCTCGAACGCCTGATCGAAGGCGGCCGCCACATCGAAATCCAGGTCTTTGCCGACGCGCACGGCAACGCCGTACACCTGGGCGAGCGTGACTGCACTGCGCAGCGCCGCCGCCAGAAAGTGATCGAGGAAGCGCCCTCCCCCATCGTCTCGCCGCAGATGCGCGCGCAGATGGGCGCAGACGCCGTGGCTGCGGCCCTGGCCGTGGGCTACCGGGGTGCGGGCACGGTGGAGTTCATCGTGGACAGCGAGAACCGCCACTACTTCCTGGAAATGAACACCCGGCTGCAGGTCGAGCACCCGGTGACCGAATGCGTGACCGGCCTCGACCTGGTCGAGTGGCAGCTGCGCGTGGCGGCAGGCGAACCGCTGCCGCTGCAACAGCAGGACATCCAACTCAGCGGCCACGCCATCGAGGTACGACTCTACGCCGAGGACCCGTACAACGGCTTTGCGCCACAGACCGGCCCGGTGCAGTTCTGGCGCCCAGAGCTCGCACTGGCAGGCCGCGCGCGGGGGCAATGCGCCTTTGGCGAGGTGCGCATCGACGCGGGCATCCAGGAGGGTGGCGAGATCACCCCTTGGTACGACCCCATGGTGGCCAAGCTGATTGCCCACGGCCGCGACCGCAGTGACGCCATCCGCCGCCTGCTGGCCGCGCTGGAAGACAGCCCGCTGCTGGGGGTGCAGAGCAACGCACGCTTTCTGCGCGACCTGCTGGACCACCCCCAGTTCCGCGCAGCGCGCATGCACACCGCCACCATCGACCAGTGGATGCAGGACGGCGAGCCACTGCTGCAAGCGCCACAAGCAGATGCCGCTACCTGGACCCTGGCCGCCGCAGCACTGGCAGCACAAACGTCGGGCGCCTTCCGGCCGGGCAGCGTGGCCGCCTGGAGCACCACGCTGAGCCTGCAAGGCACGGCAGAAAGCCAGGCCGTACGCATCCGCCCCCACGGCACGCAGGTGACCGTGGAACTGGCCGGTGGCGAAGCCTTCGACTTTGAGCACATCGCCTTGCAAGACCACTGCCTGCACTACCGCCAGCGTGGCATGCAGCGGCGGGCTCTGTGTTTGCTACAAGATGGCCGGGTGACGCTGACGGCAGGCGCTGCGGTGTTTGTCTTTGAAGAAAAGTCGCCCTTTCCGCAGACCGATCAGGCCCTCGACCCGCGCAAATTGCGCTCCCCCGTGGCGGGCACCGTCTGCGCCATCTCCGTCGCCGTGGGCGACCAGGTCAAGGCGGGTCAGCCGCTTGTCTGCGTCGAAGCCATGAAGATGGAAATGTGGCTCAGCGCCCGGGCGGACGGCACCGTCACCGCCCTGCACACCACGCTCAAAGACAGCGTGGCTGCAGGCAGCGTGCTGGCAGAACTTGAACTCACCAACGAAGAGACCACGCCATGAACAACGACAAGGCCATCCTGACCTGCGCCCTCACCGGTGTGCTGACCAACCCCCAGCAGCACCCTGTTCCCGTCACGCCCGAGCAGATGGCCGCGCAGGCGCGCCAGGCGTTCGATGCCGGTGCGTCCATCATGCATGTGCACATCCGCTCCCAGCAGGAAGGCATGGGCCACATGCCCAGCTGGGACCCGGATGTGGCGCAGGAAGTGGTAGACGCCATCCGCCAGGCCTGTCCCGGCGTAATCATCAACCTGACCACGGGCGTCATCGGCAAGGACATCAGCGGGCCGCTCGACTGCATCCGCCGCGTGCGCCCCGAGATTGCCGCCTGCAACGCCGGCAGCCTGAACTACCTCAAGCTCAAGGAAGACGGCAGCTGGGCCTGGCCGCCCATGGTGTTCGACAACCCGGTGGCCAAGGTGCAGCAGTTCCTCGACGTGATGCAGGAATGCGGCACGCACCCCGAGTTCGAGTGTTTCGACGTGGGCATCGTGCGCTCGACCACCATGTACATCAAGAACGGCATGCTCAAACCCGAGATGGGGCGGCCGGAATACAACCTGGTGATGGGCGTGGCCTCGGGCATGCCCTGCGATGCGCGGCTACTGGAGCTGTTGCCCGAGTGGATGGCCCCCGACGCGGTGTGGCAGGCCACGCTGATCGGCCGCCAGGAGATCTGGCCCGTGCACCAGAAAACCGCCGACCTGGGCGGCATGCTGCGCACCGGCCTTGAAGACACGTTCTACCTGCCGGACGGCGGCCGCGCCAGCGGCAACGGCCCGCTGATCGAAGCCTTGGCGCAATGCGCGCGCAATGCGGGCCGCGATATCGCCTCGCCCGCCGAGGCACGGCAGATGCTGGGGCTGAAGGCCTGACAGCGCCGTCCAGGCCAAGGCCCCACAGAAGGGCCTGGCCCTGCGCGGCACTGCCGCAGCGGATTCCCACAAGAACGCGGAGACAAACGCATGTCCATCACCTACGCCCGAAACGCCCCCCTGGCACCCAGCGACAGCCGGTTTGCGAGCATTCCTGCACGCCTTCTGCACACTGCTGCGCGCCAGCCCGCACACCCCGCCTACTACGTGCGCGATGCCGCTGGCTGGCAGGCCACGAACTGGGGTGACTACGCCGCCCAGGTGCGCCAGGCGGCCCGCGCCCTGGTGGCGCTGGGCGTGCAGCCGGGCGATGCCGTGTGCATCCTGGGCTTCAACCGGCCGGAATGGACCACCATGGACCTGGCCGCCATGATGGTGGGCGGCGTGGCCGCCGGCATTTACTGGAGCAGCGCAGCCAACGAAATCGCCTACATCGTCGAACACAGCGGCTGCGCTGTGCTGCTGGTGGAAAACGCGCAGCAGTGGCAGAAGGCAGCGTGCGAACCCCAGGCACTGGCCCGCCTGCGCGCCACGGTGATGATGCGCAGCGCCCCGACCGAAGCCCCGGCGCAGGCGCCCGCAGGCGTCAGCCCGCCAATGACCTGGGAGGCCTTCATGGCGCTGGGCGCCGGTATGGAGCACGATGCCGAAGTGCAGCGGCGCCTGGACGCCATCCAGGAGAGCGATATCGGCACGCTGATTTATACCTCGGGCACCACAGGCCACCCCAAGGCCGTGGAGTTGAGCCATGCGAACCTGAGCTGGACCTCCGCCGGGCTCTCGGCCGCGTTCGCAGTCACGCCGCAAGACCGTTTGATTTCCTACCTGCCGCTGGCCCATGTGGCCGAGCAGATGGGCGCCATCTGCAACCATGTGCTGGCGGGCTACCAGATTTACTTCGCCCGATCGCTGGAAACCCTGGGCGAGCATTTGCAGGAAGTGCATCCCACCATCTTCTTTGGTGTGCCCCGGGTATGGGAAAAGATGCAGGCAGCCATTGCCACCAAACTGAATGCCGCAACCGGCCCCAAGGCAGCCCTGGCCCACTGGGCACTGCGTGCCGGGCGCGACTGGCATGCCAAAGCCCTTCAAGGCCAGGAACCCGGTGCCTGGCTGGACATGAAAAAGCGCTTGGCCGGCAAGTTGGTGCACAAGAAGGTGCAAACGGCACTGGGTTTTGACCAGGCGCGCATCCTGCTCTCGGGCGCAGCGCCCATCGCCGTGGAGAACCTGCAATTCTTTACCAGCCTGGATTTGCTCATCGGTGAGGTCTACGGCCAATCCGAAGACAGCGGCCCCACCGCCATCAGCCTGCCGGGCTTCATCCGCATCGGCGCCGCCGGCAAGCCCCTGCCCGGCGTGCAGGTGCGCATTGCCGAGGACGGAGAAATCCTGGTCAAAGGGCCCAATGTGTTCATGGGCTACAAAGGCCGCCCCGAAGCCACGGCCGAGACCCTGCAGGACGGCTGGCTGCACAGCGGCGACCTGGGCCGCATCGACGAAGACGGCTTCATCTACGTGACCGGCCGCAAGAAAGACCTGCTCATCACCTCGGGTGGCAAGAACATTTCCCCCGGCAACATCGAGGCCGACCTGATGAACCTGCCGCTGGTGGAGCATGCGGTGGTGGTGGGCGACTCGCGCCATTTCCTTGCTGCGCTGCTGACGTTGAAAGCCGATGTGCTCCGGGATTTTGCGCAACAACAGGGCCTGCCGGGAGACCTGCAGCAATGGCGCACCAGCCCCCAGGTGCACGAAGAACTACAGCGCGGAATCGATGCCGTCAACGCACGGCAGGCGCGCGTGGCGCACATCCGCAAGTTCAGCGTCATCCAGGATGACTTTTCCATCGACAACGGCTGCCTCACGCCCACACAAAAAATCCGCCGCAACGTGGTGCAGCGGCAGTATGCGGCCGAGATTGAAGCGCTTTACCGCGCCACCGCAAACTAACGCGCCGCACTCCGGCCGCAATACAGCCACATCCCGGCACCGGCCAGGACCATGGGCAGGCACAGCCACTGGCCCATGCTCATGCCCAGGGACAACAGCCCTAAAAAGCTGTCGGGCTCGCGAAAATACTCGGCGATGAAACGCAGCACGCCATACCCCACCAGAAACGCAGCGGCCACCTGGCCCTGCGGGCGTTCGCGGCGGGCGTAGAGCCACAGCAGCACAAACAGCAGCATGCCTTCGAGCAGAAACTGGTAAATCTGCGAAGGATGCCGTGGCTGCAAAGAGCCGCTGTGCGCAAACACCATGCCCCAGGGCAGATCGGGGCTGGCAAAGCGCCCCCAAAGCTCCCCATTGATGAAGTTGCCCACCCGCCCCGCCGCCAGGCCTGTGGGCACACAAGGCGCGACAAAATCCGCCACCTGCATCCAGGGGCGCTTGCGTGAATGGGCGAACCACAGCATGGAGGCAATCACGCCCAGCAAGCCGCCATGAAAGCTCATGCCCCCCTGCCAGACCGCAAAAATCTCCAGGGGATGGGCGGCGTAATAGCCCGGCTTGTAGAACAGGCAGTAGCCCAGGCGCCCGCCCAGAATCACGCCCACCACGCCGAGAAAAAGAATGTCCTCCACGTCCTTGCGCGTCCAGGCGCCGGGGCCGGTGATCGACGCGAAGGGCTCGTGGCGCAGGCGCTGCAGTCCCAGGAACATGAACAGCCCGAAGGCAGCGAGGTAGGTCAGGCCATACCAGTGGATGGCAACAGGGCCCAGTTGCAAGGCGACGGGATCAATGTGGGGGTATGTCAGCATGTTGGGCGGTATTGTGCCCGCGCCTGCGCGATACTGGTGTCTGTAACCGAGGAAACACCATGCAAGGCCATCCCGAAGTCATCACTTATTTCAAGGAACTGCTGCGCGGCGAACTGGCCGCGCGCGACCAGTACTTCATCCACTCTCGCATCTATGAAGACTTGGGCCTTGCCCGCCTGTTTGCCCGCATGGACCACGAAATGCAGGAGGAGACGCAGCATGCCGATGCCCTGCTGCGCCGCATCCTGTTCCTGGGCGGTACGCCCGACATGCGGCCGCGAGAGTTTGCCTTTGGCCGCACCGTGCCCGAGATGCTGCAAAAAGACCTGGCACTGGAGTACGAGGTGCGTGCCGCCCTGCAAAAAGGCATGGCGCTGTGCGAGAGCGTGGGCGACTACGTGGGCCGTGACCTGCTGCTGGCCCAATTGCGCGACACCGAGGAAGACCACGCCTACTGGCTGGAAAAGCAGTTGGGCCTGATCGAGAAGATCGGGCTGGAGAACTACCTGCAGAGCCAGACCGGCACGGCGCCCTGACCGATTTGCCAACGACCAAAAATATCAGCCAAATTGGCCTCTAACGCTTATCCAATAAGCGCAAAATGCTATATATAAAATAGCAAAATGCCGTCTCAGCATTCGCTGAAACGGCATTTCTTGATGGGCCTGGATGCGCCGGGTCAGTCGTCCAGCAGCGACAAGTCGCGCACTGCGCCCTTGTCTGCCGACATCACCAGCTTGGCATAGGCCTTGAGTGCGGCGGACACCTTGCGGGGGCGGGGCTGGGCGGGCTTCCAGCCCTTGGCGTCCTGTTCGGCACGGCGCTGGGCGAGTTCTTCGTCGGACACCAGCACGTTGATGCTGCGGTTCGGGATATCGATACGAATCCGGTCACCATTGCGCACCAGGCCAATGGCACCACCCGCAGCAGCCTCCGGCGACGCGTGGCCGATGGACAGGCCCGAGGTTCCGCCGGAGAAGCGCCCATCGGTCAGCAGCGCACAGGCCTTGCCCAGGCCTTTGGACTTGATGTAGCTCGTGGGGTAAAGCATTTCCTGCATGCCGGGGCCGCCTTTGGGGCCTTCGTAACGCACGATGACGATGTCGCCCGCCTTGACCTTGTCGTCCAGAATATGGGCCACCGCTTCGTCTTGCGATTCGGTCACGTGGGCCGGTCCCTCAAACACCATCAGCGTGTCATCCACCCCGGCGGTCTTGACTACACACCCCTTGAGCGCGATGTTGCCCACCAGCACAGCCAGGCCGCCTTCCTGCGAGAAGGCGTGCTCAACGGAACGAATACAGCCTTCGGCGCGGTCCAGGTCCAGGCTGGGCCAGCGGGTGCTCTGGCTGAAGGCCGTCTGGGTGGGGATGCCACCCGGCCCCGCCTGATAGAAGGTCTTGACGGCATCCGACGGGTTGCGGGCGATGTCCCACTCGTCCAGCGCATCCTTCAGAGTCTTGGCGTACACCGTAGGCGTGTCGGTGTGCAGCTTGCCCGCACGGTCGAGCTCACCCAGGATGGCCATGATGCCTCCCGCGCGGTGTACGTCTTCGATGTGGTACTTGTCCGTGTTGGGCGCCACCTTGCACAGCTGCGGAACGACGCGCGAGAGGCGGTCAATGTCGGCCATGGTGAAGTCGATCTCGGCCTCTTGCGCAATCGCCAGAATGTGCAGGATGGTGTTGGTCGAGCCGCCCATGGCAATGTCCAGCGTCATGGCGTTCTCAAACGCCTTGAAACCCATGGAGCGCGGCAGGATGCTGCTGTCATCCTGCTCGTAGTACCGCTTGCAAAGGTCCACCACCAGGCGGCCGGCGCGCTTGAACAGCTGCTCTCGGTCCGAGTGCGTGGCCAGCGTGGTGCCGTTGCCGGGCAGCGAGAGGCCCAGGGCCTCGGTCAGGCAGTTCATGGAGTTGGCGGTGAACATGCCCGAGCACGAGCCGCAGGTGGGGCAGGCAGAGCGCTCCACTTCGGCCACGTCGGCGTCCGATGCCGTGTCATCGGCCGCCATGACCATGGCATCGATCAGATCGAGCTTCTTGAACGTCAGGGAGTGGGTGCCCGGCGTGGCCAGCTTGACCTTGCCCGCCTCCATGGGGCCGCCCGACACAAAGACGACCGGAATATTGATGCGCATGGCTGCCATGAGCATTCCGGGGGTGATCTTGTCGCAGTTGGAGATGCACACCATCGCATCGGCGCAGTGGGCATTGACCATGTACTCGACCGAGTCGGCAATGATGTCGCGGCTGGGCAGCGAGTACAGCATGCCGTCGTGGCCCATGGCAATACCGTCGTCCACGGCAATGGTGTTGAATTCCTTGGCGACGCCGCCTGCCGCCTCGATCTCGCGCGCCACCAGCTGCCCCATGTCCTTGAGGTGCACGTGGCCAGGTACGAACTGGGTAAAGGAATTGACCACGGCGATGATGGGCTTTTGAAAATCATCGTCCTTCATGCCGGTGGCACGCCAGAGTGCGCGCGCACCGGCCATATTGCGACCGGCAGTAGAGGTTTTGGAACGGTAGGCGGGCATTTGTCGAATCGTCCGTGGGCAGGTAATAGAAAGGTGTGTTTTGATTATGTCGCACGCGCTTGGCTGCAGCCCTGCACGAGATAGCCCGGCACAACTGCAACAGGGTCATGCCAGTCGCAGACTTAGGATTGCCATGCGCAACATCGCATGCGCGCGCCAGCAACGCAGGCAACAGACGTGATTCAGCGCGGCTTGCGCGGGCGCATCCCCATCGCTTCCTTGTGCTTGTCGATACGATCCTTCTTGCGCTGGTCCATTTTCTCCATGGCCTTGCGCTTGGTGTAGCCGGTGGAATCCGCCCAGGCCCACCACAGAATGGTTAGGCCAAATGGTGTCAGCACCCACCACCACGACCACGCAGCGACAGGGCCGATTTCAAGGTATTTGAGCAGTGCCAGAATGATTCCCAAGCCAAGCATGTACATGATAATCCTCAACAGATGCCGCAATAGTATGGTCGTCGTCAACCTGAGTCATTACAATCGCGTTGCATCAATGTAACCCAACCTAGAGGAAAGACCACGATGAAGCGCACACTGATTACCCTCGCTATGACGCTGGCTGTTGCCGCTCCCGCCCTGGCCGATGAGGCGCTGGCCAAGTCCAAGAACTGCATGGCCTGCCACGCAGTGGACAAGAAGCTCGTGGGCCCTGCCTACAAGGATGTTGCCAAGAAGTATGCCGGCCAGAAAGACGCTGAAGCGACCCTGATCACCCATGTGATGAAGGGCAGCAAAGGCGTCTGGGGCCCGGTTCCCATGCCTGCCAATGCCCAGGTCAACGAAGCCGAAGCCAAGAAGCTGGTTGACTGGGTTCTGTCGCTCAAGTAATCAGGTCTCGCGCCCGGGCTTGCCAACCACATTGGCAAGCAAGACAAACCGCCGCAATCCTGCCCAGGACGCGGCGGTTTTTATTTGTGGTTGTCGCCACATAAGAAAAGGGCGCCTTGCGACGCCCCTTTTTTATTCAGCCAAAACGCGCTGTGCGCTGCCGCCTTGCGGCGGCGGCTTGATCAATTGGTTTCAGCCAATTGATCAAGAATCGCCGGATTCTCCAACGTACTTGTGTCTTGGGTGATGGCCTCGCCTTTGGCGATGGAGCGCAGCAGGCGGCGCATGATCTTGCCGCTGCGGGTCTTGGGCAGGTTGTCGCCGAAGCGGATGTCCTTGGGCTTGGCGATGGGGCCGATCTCCTTGGCCACCCAATCACGCAGCTCCTTGGCGATCTGCTTGGCTTCCTCGCCTGTAGGACGGCTGCGCTTGAGAACGACAAAGGCGCAGATGGCCTCGCCCGTGACATCGTCGGGACGCCCCACCACGGCGGCCTCGGCCACCAGGTCGGTCTTGGCCACCAGGGCGGATTCGATTTCCATGGTGCCCATGCGGTGACCCGAGACATTGAGCACGTCGTCGATACGGCCGGTGATACGGAAATAGCCCCGATCGGCGCTGCGCACCGCACCGTCACCTGCGAGGTAGATCTTGCCCCCCATCTCGTCCGGGAAGTAGCTCTTCTTGAAACGCTCCGGGTCACCCCAGATGGTGCGGATCATGCTTGGCCAGGGGCGTTTGATGACCAGCATGCCGCCGGAGCCATTGGGGATGTCGTTGCCGGTTTCATCCACGATGGCGGCCATGATGCCAGGCAGCGGCAGCGTGCAGCTACCGGGCACAAGCGGCGTGGCGCCGGGCAGCGGGGTAATGACGTGACCGCCGTTTTCGGTCTGCCAGAAGGTGTCCACCACCGGGCAGCGCTCGCCACCCACGTTCTTGTAGTACCACATCCAGGCTTCGGGGTTGATGGGCTCACCCACGCTGCCCAGGATGCGCAGGCTCGAGAGGTCCGAGCGGTCCGGGTGCACGGCCGCATCGGCCTCAGCCGCCTTGATGAGCGAGCGGATGGCCGTGGGCGCGGTGTAGAACACTGTGCACTTGTGGCGCTCGATCATCTGCCAGAAGCGTCCGGCGTTCGGGTAAGTGGGGATACCTTCAAAAATGATCTGCGTAGCACCTGCGGCCAAGGGGCCATAGGCCACATAGGTATGGCCGGTGATCCAGCCTATATCGGCCGTACACCAGAACACGTCGCTGGGCTGAATGTCGAAGGTCCATTCCATCGTCGCCTTGGCCCACATCAGGTAACCCGCCGTGCTGTGCTGCACGCCCTTGGGCTTGCCGGTGGAGCCCGACGTATAGAGGATGAACAGCGGATGTTCGGCACCCACCGCCACGGGCTCGCAGCTGTCGGACTGGCCTTCGAGCGCCTGGGCAAACGTCAGGTCGCGGCCTGCCACCATGTTGCAGGGTGTCTTGGTGCGCTCGTAGACCAGCACATTGCGCAGGCTGTCGCATCCGCCCATGGCCAGGGCCTCGTCAATGATGGACTTGAGGGGCAGTTCCTTGCCTCCACGCAGCTGGTAGTTGGCTGTGACGATGGCCACAGCGCCGGCATCCTGCACACGCTCGTGCACCGCCTTGGCCGAGAAGCCGCCAAACACCACACTGTGCGTGGCGCCAATGCGGGCGCAAGCCTGCATGGCCACCACGCCTTCAATGGTCATGGGCATGTAGATCAGCACGCGGTCACCCTTGCCCACGCCCAGCGCAGTGAGCGCGTTGGCAAAGCGGCTGACGCGCGCCAGCAACTCCTTGTAGGTGACACGGATCACCGCACCATCATCGGCTTCGAAAATGATGGCCACCTTGTTCTCGGCGGCCGTACCGATGTGGCGGTCGAGGCAGTTGGCCGAGGCATTGAGCTCGCCGTCTGCATACCACTTGTAGAACGGTGCGTTGGATTCGTCCAGGGTCTGCGTGAACGGCTTGGTCCACTGCAGGTGCTCGCGGCCCAGGCGCGCCCAGAAGCCCTCGTAGTCCGCAGCAGCCTCGGCGCACAGCGCCTCGTAAGCAGGCATGCCACTCACGCGGGCGGCCTGTACAACGGCGTCCGCAGGTGGAAATACGCGGTTCTCCACCAGGGTGGATTCGATGGCATTCGATGGCGCGCTCATGGTTGTGTCTCCTGAAAATCGGTGAATGTTCACCCGACACTGTCCATGCACGCACTTACATGCTACTGACTGGGCTGGCAGGCCCCCGTTTCACTGCCGACCCGGTGGCCGGTGGTTCAGGCTGCCAGCAGCCGCGCACGCGCAGCGTCGTATTCGCTGCGCAGCCGCTGCACCAGCGCCGCAGTGCTGGTCACGGCCTGCACGGCCCCAATACCCTGGCCGCAGCCCCAGATATCCTTCCAGGCCTTGGTGGAGTTGCCGCCAAAATTCATTTTGCTCGGGTCGGACTCGGGCAGGTTGTCGGGGTCCATGCCGGCGGCGCGGATCGACGGTGCCAGGTAGTTGCCATGCACGCCGGTGAACAGGTTGCTGTAGACGATGTCGTCCGAACTCCCTTCCACAATCGCCTGCTTGTAGGCGTCGCTGGCGCGGGCTTCCTCGGTGGCGATGAAGGCCGAACCGATATAGCCAAAGTCTGCCCCCATGGCCTGCGCTGCCAGCACGGCATCACCCGTGGCAATGGCGCCGCTGAGCGCGAGCGGCCCGTCAAACCAGGTGCGGATTTCCTGCACCAGAGCGAAGGGGCTCTTCACCCCGGCATGGCCGCCTGCGCCCGCGGCCACCGCAATCAGGCCATCGGCACCTTTTTCGATGGCCTTGTGCGCAAACTTGTTGTTGATGATGTCGTGCAGCACGATGCCGCCCCAGGCATGCACGGCCTGGTTCACGTCCTCGCGCGCGCCCAGGCTGGTGATGACGATCGGCACCTTGTACTTGGCGCAGACCTGCATGTCGTGCTCCAGCCGGTCATTGCTTTTGTGCACGATCTGGTTGATGGCGAACGGCGCAGCAGGTTGCTCGGGATGGGCCTTGTCCCAGGCCGCGAGGGTTTCTGTGATCTCGGCCAGCCATTCGTCCAACTGCTCGGCGGGGCGGGCATTGAGCGCGGGCATGGAGCCCACGATCCCGGCCTTGCACTGTTCGATGACCAGCTTGGGGTTGCTGATGATGAACAGGGGCGAGCCGATGACGGGAAGCGTGAGCTTTTGCAGAACCGGGGGCAGCTTGGACATGGCAACTTTCCTGGAATCGAAAATTTGAATCAAATTGGCTTCTAGCGCTTTATGGACATGCGCCAATAGCTACTATTTTAATAGCAACCTACCCTGTAGGCTGCCATGGCTGCCCGTCTCAGAACGATTCCAGCGCGAGATCGGTCACGCTGGCAGCGCCGTCAACGATGCTGTCGCGCAGACCCGGCGCCTTGACGAGGACATGTTCGGCATAGAACTGCGCCGTGGTGATTTTTGCGCGCATGAAGGCTTCATCCTGTCCCGTGTGCAACAGTTCCTGCGCCACCAGCAGGGATCGACCCAGCTGCCACCCGGCCACCAGGTTGCCTGCCAGCATCAGATAGGGCACGCTGCCGGCAAACACGGCATTGGGCGAGGCCTTGGCGCCGCCGCACACAAAATCGACCACGTCCAGGTAGGCCTTGCGCGCCGCTTCCAGACGGGCGGCCATGGAGAGCGCCGCAGCGGTGCCGCTGGCACGCAACTGGCCTTCTGTTGCTTCAATCTGCGCAGCGATGGCGCGGGCCGACTGGCCGCCATCGCGCGCCGTCTTGCGGCCCACGAGGTCGTTGGCCTGGATGGCGGTGGTGCCTTCGTAGATGGTCAGAATCTTGGCGTCGCGGTAATACTGCGCGGCACCCGTTTCCTCGATGAAGCCCATGCCACCGTGCACCTGCACGCCCAGGCTCGCCACCTCGATGCTCATCTCGGTGCTGTAGCCCTTGACCAGCGGCACCATGAATTCATAGAAGGTGGCGTTGTCCTTGCGCACCTGCGCATCGGGGTGGTGGTTCGCAGCGTCGTAGGCCGCCGCCGCCACGGCGGCCATGGCACGGCAGCCCTCGGTGGTGGCACGCATGGTCATGAGCATGCGGCGCACATCCGGGTGGTGGATGATGGCGGCGCTGGCGTTGATGCTGCCGTCCACCGGGCGGCTCTGCACGCGGTCCTTGGCGTACTGCACGGCCTTCTGGTAGGCGCGCTCGGCAATGGCGATACCCTGGATACCCACGCCGTAGCGCGCGGCGTTCATCATGATGAACATGTATTCGAGGCCACGGTTTTCCTGGCCCACGAGGTAGCCCACGGCGCCACCATGGTCACCAAACTGCAGCACCGCCGTGGGGCTGGCCTTGATGCCCAGCTTGTGCTCGATGCTCACGCAATGCGCGTCATTGCGCGCACCCAGGCTGCCGTCCGGGTTCACCAGGAACTTGGGCACGACAAACAGGCTGATGCCCTTGACGCCCTCGGGCGCGCCCTGCACGCGGGCCAGCACGAGGTGGACGATGTTCTCGGCCATGTCGTGTTCACCCCAGGTGATGAAGATCTTGGTACCGAACACCTTGTAGGTGCCATCGGGCTGGGGTTCGGCCTTGGTGCGCACCAGCGCCAGATCAGACCCGGCCTGCGGCTCGGTCAGGTTCATGGTGCCGGTCCACTGGCCGGAAATGAGTTTTTCGAGATAGGTCGCCTTGAGCTCGTCGCTACCGGCTGTGAGCAGCGCCTCGATGGCGCCGTCGGTCAGCAGCGGGCACAGCGCGAAGCTCATGTTGGCGCTGTTGAGCATTTCCATGCAGGCCGCGCCAATGGTCTTGGGCAGGCCCTGGCCGCCAAAATCCTGGGGATGCTGCAACCCCTGCCAGCCGCCCTCGGTGAGCTGGCGGAAAGCATCCTTGAAGCCCGGGGTGGCCGTGACCACGCCGTCCTTCCACGAAGAGGGGTTCTTGTCCCCTTCGAAGTTCAGCGGAGCCAGCACGCCCTCGGTGAACCTGGCGCACTCTTCCAGCACGGCCTGCGCAGTGTCAAAGCCTGCGTCTTCAAAGCCGGGAATCTGTGCGATCTGTTCGATGTTGGCCAGGTGCTGCATGTCGAACAGCATGTCCTTGACGGGGGCGGTGTAGCTCATGGGTTTCTCCGGGGGATGCAATGTCAAAAAAAAGGCATCGCAAGCGATGCCTTTTTGCGGGCGGACAGGCTTTACAGGGCCTTGACCAGTTCCGGCACAGCCACGAACAGGTCGGCCTCCAGGCCGTAATCGGCCACGCTGAAGATGGGCGCTTCGGGGTCCTTGTTGATCGCCACGATCACCTTGGAATCCTTCATGCCGGCCAGATGCTGGATGGCGCCCGAAATGCCTGCAGCGATGTAGAGCTGGGGAGCCACGATCTTGCCGGTCTGGCCCACCTGCAGGTCGTTGGGGGCGTAGCCCGCATCGACCGCAGCGCGGCTGGCGCCAATGGCGGCGCCCAGCTTGTCGGCCAGCGGGGTCATCACTTCATTGAACTTCTCGGCGCTGCCCAGGGCACGACCGCCCGAGACGATGATCTTGGCGGCAGTCAGCTCGGGGCGGTCGCTCTTGGTGACTTCGCGGCCCACAAAGCTGCTCTTGCCTGAATCGGCCACTGCAGCGAGCGTTTCCACAGCAGCGCTGCCACCGGTGGCAGCAGCGGCATCAAAACCGGTGGTGCGCACGGTGATGACCTTGGTCGCGTCCTGGCTCTGCACGGTGGCAATGGCGTTGCCGGCGTAGATGGGGCGCTCGAACGTGTCGGGGCTGTCCACCTTGCTGATTTCACTGATCTGGGCCACGTCAAGCTTGGCAGCCACACGCGGCGCCACATTCTTGCCCGCAGCGGTGGCGGGGAACAGGATGTGGCTGTAGTTGCCGGCGACAGCCAACACCTGGGCGGCCACGTTCTCGGCCAGGCCTTGTTCGAGGGCTGCGCTGTCGGCGTGCAGCACCTTGGCAACGCCTGCCACCTGGGCGGCGGCGGCGGCAGCGGCGCCAGCGTTGTGTCCGGCCACAAGCACATGCACGCCACCACCGCACTGCACGGCGGCGGTGATGGTGTTGAGCGTGGCGCCCTTGATGCTGGCGTTGTCGTGTTCTGCGATAACGAGTGCGGTCATTGGTTGTTCTCCTTAGATGACTTTGGCTTCGTTCTTGAGCTTTTCGACCAGGGTGGCCACATCGGGCACCTTGATGCCGGCGCCGCGCTTGGCAGGCTCGGACACCTTGAGGGTCTTGAGGCGCGGAGCAACATCGACGCCCAGGTCTTCAGGCTTGACGATGTCGAGCGGCTTCTTCTTCGCCTTCATGATGTTGGGCAGCGTCACGTAGCGCGGCTCGTTCAGGCGCAGGTCGGTCGTGACCACAGCGGGCAGAGACAGCTGCAGGGTTTCCAGGCCACCATCGACCTCACGGGTGACGCTGACCTTGTCGCCGCTGATCTCGACCTTGGAGGCAAACGTGGCCTGGGGCAGATCGGCCAGGGCTGCCAGCATCTGGCCTGTCTGGTTGGCATCGTCGTCAATGGCCTGCTTGCCCAGAATGACGAGTTGGGGTTGCTCCTTGTCCACCAGGGCCTTGAGCAGCTTGGCCACGGCCAGGGGCTGCAGTTCCTCGGTGGTTTCGACCAGAATGGCGCGATCGGCACCAATCGCCATGGCGGTGCGCAGGGTTTCCTGGCACTGGGTCACGCCGCAGGACACAGCAATGACTTCGGTGACCACGCCTTTTTCTTTCAGGCGCACGGCCTCTTCGACGGCGATTTCGTCAAAGGGATTCATGCTCATCTTCACGTTGGCGATGTCCACACCCGTGCCATCCGACTTCACACGGACTTTCACGTTGTAATCCACCACGCGCTTGACAGGGACCAAAACCTTCATTGCTGCGGCTCCTAAAGTTGATTGAATTGACGTTTACGTAAACCAGAACATTCTATGCCGCACTGCAGCGAAGGCACAAAAACCATCGCCAGACCAGAGCACCAAAAAAACGAACGATCGTGCTTTTTGTTGATTATAGGCCAGCACCACCCCGGTTTGTCCAGCACTTTCGTACCAGCATCAGCCCGACAATGGCCGACCCGGGGTGACCAGAGAGGCTTGCGCCGGTGTCGCGCCTGCCACGTGCAGCACGCGCTGTGGAAAGGGGATTTCAATGCCATGTGCCCGCAAAGAGCGCAGGATGGACAGGTTGATCTGCGAACGCAGGCCCAACTGGCCATTCTCGGGATCGGCGATCCAGAACCCCACAGTGAACTCCAGTCCGTCGGCGCCAAAAGCCGAGAGGGCCACGCTGGGAGCCGGGTCGCGCAAGACACGTTCGCTCTCCAGCGTCGCCTGGGCAAGCAGGGGCATCACCACATCCACGTCGCTGTCATACCCCACGCTGACCACGGTGGAAATCCAGACACGGGAGTCGGCCAGGGACAGATTTTCGACCCGGTTGGTAATGATCAGTTCGTTGGGCACGATGGATTCGCGCCCGGCCAGTGATCGGATGACGGTGTAGCGGGCCTTGATATCGGTGACGCGGCCCTCAAACCCATCCACACGCACGTTGTCACCGATGCGCATGCTGCGCTCGGCCAGGATGACGAAGCCACTCACATAGTTGGCGGCCAGCTTCTGCAAGCCCAGGCCCACACCCACGCCGATAGCGCCGCCGAGCACGGACAAGGCCGTCAAATCGATGCCCACAGCGGACAAGGCCACGATCAGGCCCACGAACATCAGCAGGGCGCGCGCGGCATTGCTCGCCGCCTTGCGCAACGACAGTTCGCCGCCCGTGGCCGAGCGCAGCAGCCGGGTTTCGATGGCCGACGAAAGCCACAGGGACAGCAAAAGCACGGCACCGGCAGTGAGCGTCCCTTCGATGAGGGTACGCACGGACAGCGTCGTGCTGCCGACCGTCCACTTGATTTCATCCAATTCCTGCAGCACCAGAGGCAGCAGGCCCGTCACCCACAGCACCATGGCCATCCAGACCAGCCAGGAAATGCTGCGCTCGATGGGGCGTACCCAGCCCACCTGCGGAAACGCCGCCTGCAGCACCTTCACTCCGATGCGTATCACCACCAACGCCACCAGCACCGGGATGGCCACGGCAAACGCCGCCAGCGGCACCCATTGCTGCAGCAGGGTGCGCGCCACATAGGCAGACGCCAGCCACACCAGCGGAAACAGAACCCCATCCACCACGCGGCGGCCAAACAGAATGGAACTGGCATCGTTGGTGCGCACACCCCGGCGCAACAAGCCTCCCAGGGCCCAGGCCAGCAGCGCGCACAGCACCAGCACGCCCAGTTCGATCAGCACAGTCGGCTGCGTGAATGCCAACAGCCACGCATCCACCCCGCCCGACAGCACAGGTTGACCCTTGCCGGACATCAGCACTTCCAGCCCGGCTTGCGTTTCTCGGCAAAGGCGCGGGCACCCTCCTGGGCGGCTTCGTCCATCATGTTGACCGCCATGGTCTGGCCCGCAAGCTGGTAGGCCGCGTCCAGGCCCAGTTCACGCTGGCGGTACACCAGGGCCTTGCCCATGGCTACGGCGACACGGGGTTTCTCCAGGATGGACTGCACCAGCTTTTCCACCTCGGCGTCGAGCGCCTCCAGGGGCACCACGCGATTGAGCAGCCCTTCGCGCAGGGCTGTGGTGGCGTCAATGAAATCACCGGTGAGCAGCATTTCCATGGCGCGCTTGGCGGGCACATTGCGCACCAGGGGCACGCTGGGCGTCGCACAGAACAGGCCATAGTGGATGCCGCTGGTGGCAAAAGTGGCATTGTCGGCCGCCACCGCCAGGTCACACTGCGCCACCAATTGGCAACCAGCCGCCGTGGCCATGCCGTGGACCCGCGCAATCACCGGCACATCCAGTTTTTGCAGCGACAGCATCATGCGGCTGCACTGGGCAAAAAGCTGCTGGTACCAGGCCAGATCGGGATGGGCTGCCATGTCCTTGAGGTTGTGGCCGGCACAAAAGGCTTTGCCCGCACCCGCCAGCACCACCACGCGCACACCGTCATCGCCCACCAGCGCATCCAGGGTCTGCTGCAGGGCTGCCAGCATGTCGGCGCCCAGGGCATTGAATCGGGCGGGATCGTTCAGGGTGAGCGTGACCACACCCCGCGCGTCACGCGACGCAAGCAGTAATTCACTGGTGCTGGAAGTCATCATGTGTATTTCTCCTGAGCGTTGCACTGGGCAAATTCGACAAACGGGCGCTGCTGACGCCAGGGCCACCGAGGCACTGGCTTTGCCAGGCCTCTGGTGGCGTCCCCCTGGGGGGAACACGCCGCAGGCGGCAATGGCGGCTACAAATCCGCCAGCACGCGCACGTGGGCTTCCACACTGCGTGCCAGGGCATTCATCACATAGCCGCCTTCCAGGCAGGAGACGATGCGCCCATGGGAGAAACGCCGCGCCACGTCCTTGATGCGCTGCGTGATCCAGGTGTAGTCCTGCTCGGTCAGGCCCAGCTGGCCCATGTCGTCGTCACGGTGCGCGTCAAAACCGGCGCTGATGAAGATCATCTCGGGCTTGAAGGCCTCCAGACGCGGGATCCACGTCATCTCGATCATTTCGCGGATATCCATGCCACGCGTATAGGCTGCAACCGGCACGTTGACCATGTTGGCGGCCGGTGTCTGGTCCCCGCTGTAGGGATAGAACGGATGCTGGAAGAAACTGACCATGAGCGCACGTTCGTCACCGGCCAGGATGTCCTCGGTGCCGTTGCCGTGGTGCACGTCAAAATCCACCACCGCCACACGCTGCAGGTTGTAGCGCTGCAGCGCGTACTTGGCAGCCACTGCCACGTTGTTGAAGAAGCAAAAGCCCATGGCCTTGTCGCGCATGGCGTGGTGGCCCGGCGGGCGCACCGCGCAGAAGGCGTTTTCCAGCTCACCGGCCATCACTGCATCGGTGGCGGCGAGGGCTGCCCCGGCCGAACGCAGCGCGGCAGCCCAGGTGTGCACGTTCATGGAGGTGTCAGGGTCCACCTGCGTATAGGCCGGACCGCCTGCCTCGACTTCCTCGCGCAGCCAGTCGGTCAGGCCGCGCATGGCGGCGATATGCAGACGGCCATGGGCCAGCTCAATGTCGGCCAGCGCGGCCTCGGGCGCCTCGTAGCGCTCCAGGGCATCCACCACGCCTGTCACCAGCAGGCGGTCTTCGATGGCATCGAGCCGGCCCGGACATTCGGGGTGGCCGGGGCCCATTTCATGTTTCCAGCAGTCGCGGTGGGAAAAATAACCCGTCTTGCCCATTGCCTTGTCTCCACGCATCAGAATTTCGGATAACGTCACGCCATGCCAACCCAGCACAAAATCAAATCCATTCTGGATCAGCTTAACACGGTGATCGTGGGCAAAAGCGCCCGCGTCCAGGACTGCGTGGCCTGTTTATTGGCGGGCGGCCACCTGCTGATCGAGGACGTGCCCGGCGTAGGCAAGACCACGCTGGCACACGCCCTGGCCCACACCTTTGGCCTGCAGTTTTCACGCGTGCAGTTCACGGCCGATCTGATGCCCAGCGACCTCATCGGCGTTTCGGTGTACGAGCGCGGCAAAGAGGCTTTCATGTTCCACCCCGGGCCGGTGTTTGCCCAGGTGCTGCTGGCCGACGAGATCAACCGCGCCAGCCCGAAGACGCAAAGCGCACTGCTCGAAGCCATGGAAGAAAAGCAGGTATCGGTCGAAGGCGCCACACGCGCACTGCCCGAGCCCTTCTTCGTGATCGCCACGCAGAACCCGCACGACCAGCTGGGCACCTATGCGTTGCCCGAGTCGCAACTCGACCGCTTCCTCATGCGCATCTCGCTGGGCTACCCCGACCGCGCGGCCGAGCGCCAGCTGCTCTCGGGCGACGACCGGCGTGCCATGGCCAGCACCATGCTGCCACTGCTCTCGGCCGACGATCTGGCCAGCCTGCAGCAGCAGGTGCTGGCCGTGCATGCGGCCGATCCGTTGCTCGACTATGTGCAGGACCTGATCGCTGCCACGCGCTCGGGGCGCTGGTTTCTGCAGGGGCTCTCGCCGCGTGCCGGCATTGCCCTGGTGCGCGCTGCCAAGGCGCAGGCCCTGATCAGCGGGCGCGATTACGTGGCGCCCGACGACGTGCAGGCCATCATCGCGCAGACGATCGCCCACCGCCTGGTGCCTGTCGGTGACGCCGGGCGCGGCGCCGTCGAGCAGGTGCAGGCCATGGTCCAGTCCATCGCACTGCCTTGAGGGCGGCTGCACTCGCCGCCGCGCCGCACGCCATGGATCGCGCAGCACCGCACCGCCCCAGGTGGCCTGACGCCCTGAACCCGATGGTCGGCGTGCGCAAGCGCTTCACACGCTGGTGGCAGGCCCGCCTGCCCCTGTCCGATACCACGGTGCTCACGCAGCGCAATGTGTTCATCCTGCCCACGGGGGCGGGCTGGATGCTGGCGCTGACCCTGCTGGTGTTGCTCGTGGCGTCGATCAATTTCCAGCTCAACCTGGGCTATCTGCTCACCTTTTTGCTAGCAGGCAGTGCGGTGGTAGGCATGCACATGTGCCATGCCACGCTGCGCGGCCTGAGCTTGCACCTCAAGCCGCCCGAGCCGCATTTCCTGGGCCAAAGCACGGCACTGGAGGTGCAGCTGTCCAGTGAACGCACCACGCAGCGCCACAGCATTGCGCTGGCGGTGCACGGCAGCGGGCACTGGGTCTGGACCGATGTGCCCGCCCAGGGCACCGCCACCGTACGGGTGGCCTTTGCCGCATCCCGCCGGGGCCTGCACCGCGTGCCCCCGCTGACGGCAGAGACCCGCTTTCCCCTGGGCACCTTCCGGGTCTGGACCGTATGGCGCCCCGCCGCCGAGGTGCTGGTCTACCCCGCGCCCGAGCCCGGCGCACCGCCGCTGCCCCCCGGCGAGCCGCGCGCAGGCGGCACGGGCAGCGCCCCCCAGCAAGGCACCGGCGAATTCGAAGGCGTGCGCGCCTACCGCCGGGGCGATCCGCTGCAACTGGTGGTATGGAAGAAGGCCGCGCAGGCCCTGGCCAGCGGCTCCGACGCCCTGGTCAGCCGCGACGCCCAGCAAGCCCAGCGCCATGAACTCTGGCTGGACGTCGCCCACACCGGCCTGGCCGACCCGGAGGCGCGCCTCTCGCGGCTGGCCGCCTGGGTGCTGCAGGCCGACCGGCTGGGGCTGGACTATGGCCTGCGCCTGCCAGGACAGGAGATCGCCCAGGGCAATGGCCCCGCCCAGCGCAGGCGCTGCCTGGAGGCCCTGGCGCTATGCTGAGAAAAATATTCATCAAATATGGCTGTAGCGCTTATAAATCAAGCGTAAATAGCTATGTTATTTGTAGCGCATCGGGGATGGTATGAGCCTGCGCCAAACCCTTGCTGCACTGCCCCGCGATGCCCGGGACACCCTGTTTCTGCTCGCCGTCATTGCCTGGGTGATTGCACCGCAGACCGATGTGCTGCCGCCCTGGACCACGGCGCTGGCCGCCACCTTGTTGCTGTGGCGCGGCTGGCTGGCCTGGACGCTGCGCCCCCTGCCCCGCGCCTGGCTGCTGCGCATCTTGCTGGTGCTCGCCGTGGCGGGCACGGTGCTCACGCACCGCACCATCCTGGGCCGTGACGCGGGTGTCACCCTCATCGTCGTGCTGCTGGCCCTCAAGACACTGGAAGCCCGCGCCCAGCGCGACGCCATGGTCATCTTTTTCCTGTGCTTCTTCACGATGCTCAGCAACTTTTTCTATTCGCAGTCATTGCTGACCGCCTTCGCCATGCTGGTGGCGCTGCTCGGCCTGCTGACGGCCCTGGTCAACGCGCACATGCCGGTGGGCCGGCCGCCACTCCTGCAGTCGCTGCGCACGGCCGCCACCATGGCGCTGCTGGGCGCGCCCATCATGGCGGCGCTGTTCATGTTCTTCCCGCGCATGGCGCCGCTGTGGGGTGTGCCGGGCGACACGCTGTCCGGGCGCACCGGCCTGTCGGGCAACATGAAGGTGGGCTCCATCGCCGAACTGGCCCTGGACGACCGCATCGCCCTGCGTGTGCGCTTTGACGACCCGAACATCAATCTGCCCCAGTCGGTGCTGTATTTCCGCGGCCCCGTACTGTCGAGCTTTGATGGGCGCGAGTGGCTGGCCGATCCGGTGCGCGAGGACAGCACCCTCTCCGACCGCATGGGCCTGCCTGCGCAACTGCAGGTGCAAGGGGCGCCGCTGCGCTACGAAATCACGCTGGAGGCCCACCAGCGCCCCTGGCTGCTGCTGCTCGAAGCAGCGCCGGGCAAGCCCGAGGTGGCCGGCATGAACACCTTCATGACGCAGGACCTGCAGTGGGTGGCCTCGCGGCCCATCACCGACATCGTGCGCCTGCGCGCCGAAAGCTACCCGCAGTTCAGCCACGGCCCGCGCACCGCGACCCCGGCCCTGCGCGCCATGAAGGCGCTGCCGCCCGGCCTGAACCCGCGCACCATGGCGCTGGCGCAGCAAATGCGCGCCGACCCGGCCCTGGCAACGGGCGGCACGCAGGCCCTGGTCGACGCCACCCTGCGGCACCTGCGCACTGGCGGCTACGAATACACGCTCGAGCCCGGCGTGTACGGCGAGCACACGGCCGACGAGTTCTGGTTCGACCGCAAGGCCGGTTTTTGCGAACACATCGCCTCGGCCTTTGTCGTGCTGATGCGCGCCATGGACGTCCCGGCACGCATCGTCACCGGCTACCAGGGCGGTGAGCGCAACCCGGTCGATGGCTACTGGACCGTGCGCCAGAGCGACGCCCATGCCTGGACCGAAGTCTGGATCGAAGGGCGTGGCTGGGTGCGCGTGGACCCCACGGGCGCCGTCTCTCCGGGGCGCATCGGCCAGTTCCAGCGCCTGCAAGCTCCCCGCGGCGCGATGGCCAATGCGGTGGGCACGATGATGAGCCCCGACACCGTGCAGCGCCTGCGCGCCGTATGGGAAGCGGCCAACAACCGATGGAACCAGTGGGTGCTGAACTACACGCAAAGCCGCCAGCTCGACCTGCTGCGCGCCCTGGGCTTTGACGCCCCCGACTGGCAGGACCTGGCCCGCGTACTGGCAGGGCTGGTCGTCGCCACCGCAGCCGCCGGTGCCGCCTGGACACTGTGGGAGCGCCTGCAGCACGACCCCTGGCTGCGCCTGCTGGCCCGCGCCCGCGCCCGCCTGGAGCGCAGCGGCCTGCCCACCACCGCCAGCATGCCGCCCCGCACCCTGGCCGCCCAAGCCAGCGCCCGCTTTGGCGCCGATGCCAGCGACGCCGCCGCCTGGCTGCTGCGCCTGGAGCAGTTGCGCTACGCCCCTCCCTCGACATCCCGGGTGCAGGCCCTGGGCCAGTTGCGGCGCGACCTGCGCCGCCTGCGCTGGCCTGCCCCACGCCATCCTTCATGATGCAGAAACTTCTCTCGATAGCTCTCATTTCAATAGCTGCTACCGCTCTGTCCACGGGCGCAATCGCCAAAAATCCTTCAAAACGACCGGCCACGGCAAACCGCACCACCGAGCCAACCGGCACGCCCTACGCCCGCCGCGCCGACGCCATGCGGTTTGCCGACGACCTGGCCGAGCGCCGTGACCTCGACCGCGAATGGGTACGCCAGGCCATCGGCCAGGCGCGTTTTCTGGCGCAGGTGCCGCGCCTGGTGCTGCCACCGGCCAAAGGGACAGCGAAGAACTGGCAGGCCTACCGCAGCCGCTTCATCGAGCCGGTGCGCATCCGCGCCGGGGTGCGCTTCTGGCAGGACCACGGCGCTGCACTGGCGCGCGCCGAGCGCGAATACGGCGTGCCCGCCGAGATCATCGTCGGCATCATTGGCGTCGAGACCATCTACGGCCAGCACATGGGCAACATCCGGGTAATGGATGCGCTGGCCACGCTGGCCTTCGACTTTCCTGCAGAACACCCGCGCGCCCAGGAACGCGCAGCATTCTTCCAGCGCGAACTCGAGCAGTTCCTGAGCCTCATGCACCGCACCAACACCGACCCCTTCGAGCCCCGGGGCAGCTATGCCGGTGCCATGGGCCTGGGCCAGTTCATGCCATCGAGCTGGGCGCGGTACGCCGTGGACTTTGACCGGGACGGCCACATCGACCTGTATGGCAGTGCGCAGGACGCCATCGGCTCGGTAGCCAACTACTTCATCGCGCACGGCTGGACACCCGGCATGCCCACGCACTTTGGCGTGCGGCCCGAGGGCAGCACCGCACAAACCGACGAACTGCTGGCGCCCGACATCCTGCCCACCTTCAGCGCCGCCAGCATGCAGGCCCGGGGCGCCGTGCTGGACGAGGC
Source organism: Giesbergeria sp. (assembly GCA_026647025.1). Classification (GTDB taxonomy): domain Bacteria; phylum Pseudomonadota; class Gammaproteobacteria; order Burkholderiales; family Burkholderiaceae_C; genus Simplicispira. The sequence goes on along the minus strand of JAPKHH010000015.1, from coordinate 5,301 downwards.
CGGCACCCGCTACACCGGCCCACTGGCCCTGGTCGAACTGCAGAACGGCGACAACCCGCCCAGCTACGTCGCGGGCACCGAGAACTTCTACGCCATCACGCGCTACAACTGGTCGAGCTACTACGCGATGGCCGTGATCGGGCTGGGCCAGGCCGTGGCCGCAGCGCGCCGTTGACTCCCCACGCGCCATGACCGACCCGCACCTGCCCGCACTGCCTGCCACAGCGCCTGGCCTCTACCGCCACTACAAAGGCGGCTGGTACGAGGTGGTGGCCACCGCGCGCTGCAGCGAAACCCTGCAAGGCATGACGCTGTACCGCCCGCTTTATGGCGCTGGCCTGACCGACGGCGCGCTGTGGGTGCGGCCCGCCGCCATGTTCCATGAAACGGGGCTCTTCGGCGGCAAGGTGCAGCCACGCTTCATGCGCCACGACCCGGCCCAGGTGGCACTGACCGACCTGCCCACCGCGCGGGCACTCATTGCCCATCTGCGCGCCTTGGCAGAACGGCATGGCGGCATCGTGCTGGACCAGGCCTTGCGCGCGCCACCGCCCGAGCCCACCACCTGCTGCGGACGCGGCTGCAACGGTTGCGTCTGGGAAGGCTATTACATCGCCCTGCACCATTGGCGCGGCGACGCCATCGCCTTCCTGCAGCGCAGCGGGGCCGCCTGCGCGGGCTGCGAAACGGGACAACTGGGGCATACCCTGATCCTTTGAGCCGCCCGCACGCCGCCAAAACCGGCACCATGCGGGAATAGGAGATCCCTGCATGCCCATGCCCCAGCTGTCCGGCCTGGACGCGACCTTTCTCTACCTGGAGACGCCCGAGATGCCGATGCATGTGGGCGCCATGCACCTGCTCGAACTCCCCGAAGGCTATCGGGGCAGGTATGTCACCCAGCTGCGGCGGTTGTATGCAGCGCGCCTGCCCGCCCTGCCCGCGCTGCGCAGGCGCCTGTGGTGGATGCCCTTGAACCTGGCCAACCCGGTCTGGGTGGACGCCGCGCCCGACCTGTCGCACCACATCGTCGAACACCGGCTGCCGCGCCCTGCAGCAGGCAGTCCAAGGCGCGATGCGCGCACGCTGCTGGAAGAAAAAATCTCGCTGCTGCACCCGCAACTGCTCGACCGCAGCAGGCCGCTGTGGCGCATGCACGTCATCGAAGGCCTGCCGCGCAGCGCCCGTGGGCTCAAGCAGGTGGGTGTGTACTCGCAATTGCACCATGCCGCCGTGGACGGCCAGGCGGCCGTTGCGCTGGGCAATGTGCTGTTCGACCTCACGCCCGAACCGCGCGAGATCGAGATACGGCCATCCGGACGCCGCAAGACCTTCCGCATCGGCATGGTCGAAATGCTGCGCGGCGCCCTGGGCAACGAGGCCAGCCAGGTGGCACACCTGGTGCGCCGCCTGCCGGCCACACTGGGCACCCTGGTCGGCACGGCCCGGGGGGCACTCAACAGCCAGAACCTGCTCGGCCAAGGTTCGGGCAACGTCACGCTGGCGCCGGCCACGCCGATGAACGTCACGGTGAGCGCCACGCGGGCCTTTGCTTCGGCCAGCGTGCCACTGGTCGAGCTCAAGGCCCTGGCACGCGCGCACGGTGCGACGCTGAACGACATGGTGCTCATGCTGTGCGCGGGGGCCCTGCGCAACTACCTGCAGCACCACCAGAAGCTGCCGCGCAAGAGCCTGGTGGCTGCGGTGCCGATTTCGCTGCGCCCGCAGGGCGACACCCGCCCGGACAACCAGGCCTCGATGAGCCTGATCAGCCTGGGCACGCACCTGGCCGATCCGGGCAAGCGCCTGGCACACATCCGCAACGCCAGCGGCGCAATGAAAACCACCATGGGACGCATGAAAAGCATTCTTCCGACCGATTTTCCGTCCCTCGGTGCGCCCTGGCTGATCGAGGCAGCGGCCGCGCTGTATGGCAAGGCCCGCGTGGCCGACCGCCTGCCGCAGGTCGCCAACGTCGTCATCTCCAACGTGCCCGGCCCGCAGGTCCCGATCTATCTGGCAGGGGCACGCGTGCGGGCCAACTGCCCCACCAGCATCGTGGTGCACGGCCTGGCCCTGAACATCACGGTACAGAGCTTTGACGAACACATGGATTTCGGTCTCATGGCCGACGCAGCAGCGCTGCCCGACGTGAAGACCCTGGCAATGGCGGTGGACACCGCCCTGGACGAGCTGCGCGGCCTGCCCCACTCCCTGCCCGCCACACCAGCAGCCCCTGCACCCTCTGCCGTCGCCGCCAAAGTGTCGCGCAAGCGACCCGCTTCCCGGGTAAATGCCACCCGCAAGGGCGTTTGAAGCCGATACCATCCGCTAATGGCTTCCACATCAGAACGTGTTCCCATGCCTGTACAGACCCGCCGCAAGACCGACATTGCCCCCACCGAAGAACCCGGCCTGGACCTGATGCCGCCCGGCCTGAAACTGATGCTGCTGGAGGCCCGCGCACCGTGGGAGGCCATGGCGATGGCTGCCGTCTCGCCCTGGCTCTCGCGCATGCCTTCGGGGGATGGCCATGCGGTACTGGTCTGCCCTGGCCTGGGCGCGTCCGACCTCACCACGGTCGCCTTGCGTCGCTTTCTGCAACGGCTGGGCTACCAGGCCCATGGATGGAAACAGGGTCTCAACCTGGGCCCCCGCGACGGCGTGCTCGAAGGCTGCCGTGAGCGCATCCAGGCGCTGCACCGGGAGCATGGCGGCAAGATCAGCCTGATCGGCTGGAGCCTGGGCGGTATTTATGCCCGCGAGATGGCCAAGGAAATGCCAGAACTGGTGCGCGACGTCATCACCCTGGGCACACCCTTCACGGGCCACCCCAAAGCGACCAATGCCTGGCGCTTCTACCAGATGGTGAGCGGCCAGCAGGCGCACGACGAGGAACTGCTGGCCGAAGTGCGCAAACCCCCACCGGTGCCCACCACGTCCATCTACAGCAAGACGGACGGCATCGTGGCCTGGCAGTGCAGCATCAATCCCTTGCGGCATGCCCACACGGAAAACATCGAGGTGCATTCCAGCCACATCGGCATGGGCATGAACCCGATGGCCATGTACGCCATTGCCGACCGGCTGCGCCAGGACCCGGCACACTGGAAACGCTTTGATGTGCAGGGCGCACGCCGCTGGTTTTTCAAGGTGGCGCACCAGCCCGAGGCCGTCACACGGTGGTATTGACCCCCCTGAGCCGCTGCGCGTCTTCCCCCCAGGGGGACGCCCCCAGCGCGGCGGGGCGGCCCTTGCGCGGGGCCGCTGGCCTTGGCCGCGCCCGTTTCATACGCTGCAGGTAGCGCACTGACCCCCATGCACGTTCAGACCAACGGGCTGCGCATCGCGGTGGACGACCAGGGGCCGCCCACCGCCCCGGTGGTGCTGCTCATCATGGGCCTGGGCATGCAGCTCATCGCCTGGCCGCAGCCTCTGGTGCAGTCACTGCAGGACCAGGGGTTTCGGGTGGTGCGTTTCGACAACCGGGATATCGGCCTGAGCCAGGGTTTCGACGACGCCGGCGTGCCTTCCATGGCCCTGGCTGCGCTGCGTTACGCACTGCACCTTCCGGTGCATTCACCGTACCGACTGGCCGACATGGCACAGGACGCCGTTGCGGTGCTCGATGCGCTCGGCATTGCGCAAGCCCATGTGTGCGGTGCATCGATGGGCGGCATGATCGCGCAGCACCTCGCAGCCCAGGCGCCGCAGCGTGTGGCCAGCCTGACGCTGATGATGACCACCAGTGGCGCACGTGCGCTCCCCCGGCCTTCCTGGGCCGTGCAACGCACGCTTCTGTCACGCCCCCGGGGCCCGGGCACCAACGCAGCGGTGGACTGGATCGTGCACATGCTGCGCACCATCGGCAGCCCGGGCTACCCGCCCGATCTCCAGGCCCTGCGGGCCCGTGCCCTCGAATCCGTGCAGCGCGCCTGGCACCCGGCGGGTTCGGCGCGCCAGTTGCTGGCCATTGTGGCCGACGGCGACCGCACGCCCTTGCTCCAGCGCATCACCGCACCCACGCGCATCGTGCACGGCATGGCCGACCCGCTGGTGCCCATGGCCTGCGGCCAGCATCTGGCACAGCACATTGCCCGCGCAGAAACCGACTTCATTCCCGGCATGGGGCACGACCTGCCCGACGCATTGCTGGAGCGGTTTGCGCAAGGCATTGCACACAATGCCGGCCGCGGGCCCAGCGCGCCCTCAGGACTCTGACGAGACTAAAAAAGCTCTTGCTGGGGCCGCAGCGACGATGGAGTGAAGCGCGACACATCCAGCGCATGGCGTTCGCGCTGGTAGCCCAGACGGTCGCAGCATTTGACAAAACGCTGGTGCAACAGCTGGGCCCAGATGCCCTGGCCCCGCATACGGGTGGCGAAATCGGCATCGTAGTCCTTGCCCCCGCGCATGTCCTGCATGCGCGCCATCACGCGCGCTGCGCGGTCGGGGTAGTGCAGCGCCAGCCACTGGCGAAACATCGGCGCCAGCTCCCAGGGCAGGCGCAGTACCTGGTAGAAAGCGCGGCGCGCACCGGCATCAAAGGCAGCCGCAAGCACCTGCTCCATGTCGTCGTTGAGGAACGGAATCTGCGGCGACACGCTCACGCCCACGGGCACCCCCGCCTCAGCCAGCGTGCGGATGGTGCGCAGGCGCCGGTGCGGGGCGGCGGCGCGCGGCTCCAGGATGCGTGCCAGCCTTGCATCGAGCGTGGTGAGGGTGACGTACACCGCAGCAAGGTTCTGTGCACCCATCGGCGCCAGCAGATCCAGGTCGCGCTCGACACCACTGCCCTTGGTGACGATGGCCAAGGGGTGCGATGCCGCGCTCAGCACCTCCAGCACCGCACGTGTGAGCCGCAACTCGCGCTCGATGGGCTGGTAGGCATCGGTCACGGTCCCCACAGCGATCAAGCCGGGCGCATAGCGCGGCCGCGTGATCTCACTGCGCAGCACGGCGGCAATATTGCGCTTGGCGACCAGCCGGGTCTCGAAATCCAGCCCCGGCGAGAGGCCCAGATAGCTGTAGCCTGGCCGCGCGTAGCAATAGATGCAGCCCATGCTTATGTTTCATGGAAATTTGCTACCGAGGGAAAAATGCAGGGCTTGTTTTCTCGGAGTCGAACCCTAGCGCTCGTAGGCCCGCACTAAGGTACCCAGGGTCGCTCGGTGACGCCGCAAGCCCTTGCAACTGATGTCACATGATGACGTGGCCGCGGTCGCCATACCCCTGCGGTGTAACGCTCATCAAGGCCAGTGGCTGGACAAGCGCTCGCCGACAACTGAATGTGCTCTGCGC
>JAPKHH010000149.1:0-5971 GCA_026647025.1 Giesbergeria sp. | reverse complement strand
CGAAGGCTCCAGCGCCTGGGTGAAATGCACGTAAGGCAATGCCACTTCAGGGGCATAGTGGCGCAGCAGGGCACCGGGTGGCGGTACAACGATCGCACGGCCCGCTGCCAGCGCCAACTGACGCCACAACGCGCCCTCCTCTCCCGGCGCAGCGCGTACCACACCATCGTCGTCCACTGGCATGGCCACGCTGCCATGGCGCGCCTGCGGATAGATCGACGCCACATGCTGCTGGTATTGAGCGACCTGCGAACTGCGCACCACCACATCGGCGCTGGCCAGCACCACGGGCAGACGCCCTTGCAGCGCACGCGCCAAAGCGGCATCGTCTTCGGCGGTTTGCCCTGCACTCAGCAGCAAATCCACGCCCAGCCCCGCTGCACCCGCCTCCGACAATGCGTCAACCAACTGTGCATGCAGGCGCCTGGGCAACGGTGGTGCCAATTTCAGCGCGGCAAGGCTGGGCTCATCGATCCCCACGATCAGCACCCCGACAGGAGGTGGTGCGGGCGCCGTCAGGCTGCTCCAGAGATCCTGCTCCAGACGCAACACAGGCATCCAAAGTGGCGATACCCGAACCAGCGCCAGCAAGACCAGACTGCCAAGCACACGCAGTATCCAGGGACGCCAGGCATCCTGCACAGCAGTCGATCTGGAGCGTCGTGCCATCGCAGGGCCTCCGGGTTGGCAGCAAGGAGGTTGTTGCACAGTCCACCCCACCACGGGAGACCTTGCCTGGGCCGTCATCGGAGTATTCCATTTCCGGTCGGCCATGAGCCGCTAAACCGCCTCAAACAACGGTCTTGCAACAACTCTACGGAAACTGTAGCCCAGTAAGCGGGCACTGGATACTGGCGTTGACCCTGCTACACGCCATCAACGACACGGAGGGCCGGTGGCGGCATCGCGCAATGCAACGATGGCGCGCCCTGCCGATGCAGAATCGTCGCGCCCCGATGCCCTGAAGATTTGAATGGTAGGCCGTGTTGGACTTGAACCAACGACCAAAGGATTCAAGTTTGCGTGGGTTTCCCCACTCCTTGGACTATGTCATCACCCACAGCCGAACTGTTGGGGTGCCGGGCGCTCGGGGGACGCTTATCGGATGGGCTCCTCACGTCCTAGTCTCTGCACCTTCCCGCCTACCGGTCTTTCAACCTGCCTTCGGCGGGCTTGGCTCAAGATTGCCTTGGCTTGCGCTTTAGGTTTCCTTGAGTTCACCCGGTTTTCCGACGGAGATTACGCTCCGTGGTCACCATTTCGATGAGTCCTCTGCTCTAACCAACTGAGCTAACGGCCCATTCAAGCTTTCTATTGTAGTTTCACTTGTGGTGGCTCAGCGCGTTCGAAACCAGCCTGGAGGTAATGTCCACGATCTGGATCATTTTTTCGTAGGGCATGCGCATGGGGCCAATCACGCCCAAGGTACCCACGACCTGCCCATCCACCTCGTAGGGGGCACTGACGATGGAGAGTTCCTCAAAAGGAACCACCTGACTTTCACCGCCAATGAAAATGCGCACGCCTTCGGCCTGGCTGGAGACGTCCAGCAAACGCAAGATCTGCGTCTTCTGCTCGAACAGATCGAAGGCCCGGCGCAGATTGCCCATGTCCTTCGAAAAATCGCTCACTGACAACAGGTTCCGTTCGCCCGAGATGACCACCTCTTCCTGGGCTTGCGTGAGCGCTTCGGAGCTCACGTTGACTGCCGCCGTCATCAACTCCGCAATCTCGCCTTGAAGCGACTCCACTTCGGTCTTGATTCTTTCCCGAACCTTTTCCATCGCCATCCCGGCATAGTGGGAGTTCAGGAAATTGGCCGTTTCCAGTAATTGTGTTTGCGTAAAGTCGGTTTCGGAAAAAATCACCCGGTTCTGCACATCGCCATCGGGCGAAACAATGATGACCAGAAACCGCCGGTCAGACAGGCGCAGAAATTCGATGTGCCGAAACACGGAAGACCGGCGGGGTGCCATGACCACACCCACAAACTGCGACAAGCTCGACAGCATATGCGCCGCATTCGCAATGACTTTCTGCGGTTGCTCGGGCGCCAAGGCCGGTGAGATGATTTTTTCACGCTGTACCGTCAGCATGGTGTCCACAAAGAGCCGGTAGCCTCGGGCCGTCGGTATGCGCCCTGCCGATGTATGCGGACTGGCAATCAGCCCCAACTCCTCCAGGTCAGCCATGACATTGCGGATGGTGGCAGGGGAAAGCTCCAGCCCCGAAGCACGCGACAGCGTGCGCGAACCGACGGGTTGCCCCTCTTCGATATAGCGCTCGACCAACGCTTTGAGCAACAACTTGGCACGGTCATCCAGCATGGCATGATTTTAATGATGTAATTTCAGTATGACACCTCACTTTCGCCATGTTGCACTGATAGGAAAATACCAGTCCCAGGTTTCTGGCACGGCTGCGGCAGGGTCTCTGCAATTGATGGAAGACATTGCCGGTTTTTTGCAGAGCCAGGGCTGCAAGGTCGCTGTGGAAGAGCGTACTGCCATGGCGACCGGACTGGCTCGGTATCCCGCGCTGGACGCCGATGCCATTGGTGAGCACTGCGACCTGGGGCTGGTGGTGGGAGGCGACGGCACGATGCTGAGCATTGGCCGCCAGTTGGCACGGCACGGAACACCCCTGATCGGCATCAATCAAGGGCGCCTCGGATTTGTCACTGACATTCCGCTGGAAAACTACCAGACAACCCTCACTCCCATGCTGCATGGCGAGTACGAAGAAGACCATCGCCCCTTGATGCATGCCCGGGTAGAGCGGGAAGGTCGTGTTGTTTTCGACGCATTCGCCATGAACGATGTCGTGGTCAATCGCGGCGCAACCTCGGGCATGGTGGAGCTGCGGGTGGAGGTGGATGGACACTTTGTGGCAAACCAACGCGCCGATGGACTCATCATTGCATCGCCCACCGGATCAACCGCCTACGCGCTTTCAGCGGGCGGGCCCATGCTCCATCCATCGATCCCGGGCTGGGTTCTGGTTCCCATTGCACCCCACACTTTATCGAACCGTCCCATTGTTCTTGCCGACATCACCGAAATTGCCATCGAATTGGTGAATGGCCGCGACGCCAGCGCCAACTTCGACATGCAGTCGCTGGCTTCCCTGCTGCATGGCGACCGCATCCTGGTCCGCCGCTCCGAATACAGCGTGCGATTTCTGCACCCCCGGGGATGGAATTACTTTGATACGCTGCGCAAGAAGCTTCTCTGGAACGAAGGAGGCTCCTGACGATGGCGCTCCGACGCATTGCACTGCGTGATTTTGTGATTGTGCAGGCACTTGAACTGGACTTCAGCAATGGCTTCACGGCCCTGACGGGCGAAACAGGTGCCGGCAAGTCCATTCTGATCGAGGCATTGCAATTGACGCTGGGCGCACGGGCTGATGCGGGCTTTGTGCGCGAAGGCGCCCAGCGTACAGACATCAGTGCAGAGTTCGATTGCCCAGCAGAGCTGCATTCCTGGTTGGAAGAGTCAGGATTCGAGCAGGAAGATGGACTCCTGCTGCGGCGCACCATCGACGCGCAGGGCAAAAGCCGCGCGTGGGTCAACGGCACCCCAGCTACCGCAACGCAGCTGCGCACACTGGGAGAACATTTGCTGGACATTCATGGACAGCATGCATGGCAAAGCCTGGTGCGCGCAGACTCCATCCGCGCCTTGCTGGATGCCTATGCCGGTGCATCTCCCGCTGCAGTACAGGCATACTGGACTGCATGGCGTGCAGCGCAAGCCGATGTAATCCAGGCGCACGCGGCCCAGGAGACACTTCAACGCGAACGCGAACGCCTGCAATGGCAGATTGCAGAAGTGGACAAGCTTGCCCCAGGGGCCGACGAATGGGAGTCCCTCAATGCACAGCACACCCGCATGCTGCACACCCAGGAACTGCAGGACACGGTTCAGAAGGCCTTGGCTGTTCTGGATACGGAAAACCCAACAAGTGTCCGTACGGGTCTGGCCCGCGCACTCGATCTGCTCAGAGCCCGCGAACACCTGGAACCCGCATTTGCAGAGCTCTCGGAAACACTTGAAGCCAGCCTGGCACAGACCGATGAGACGGTGCGCAGCCTGCATGCCTATCAGCGCCATGCCGATCTGGACCCACGCTCCCTGGAAGAGGCGGACGCACGGGTGACACTCTGGATGTCATTGGCCAGACGCTACAAGAGATCCCCCGAGGAGTTGCCTGCGTTGCTGCGCACATGGCGGGAAGAACTGCAGCGGCTGGACAACGCTGCCGATCTGACCGCCTTGCAAGAAGCAGAACACCGGCATGCCAAGGCATACCTGGACGCCGCACGTTCTCTCTCGCAAACCCGCGCCAAAGCCGCACCGCGACTGTCGCGGTCGATCACGGCGGCCATGCAGGAACTCGGCATGGTTGGTGGTGCGTTTTCCGTACAGTTAAAAAAATCAGCCGAACCTTCGGCGCACGGCCTGGACGAGATCGCCTTCCTCGTCGCGACACATCCTGGCATGACGCCACGCCCCATCGGCAAGGTGGCCTCCGGCGGAGAACTTTCACGGATTTCTCTGGCGATTGCCGTGGCCACCAGCGCCTTGGGGAATGCGGGCACGCTGATTTTCGATGAGGTCGACGCCGGGGTTGGCGGCGCGGTGGCAGCCACGGTCGGCCGGTTGATGCAGCAACTCGGACAGGATCGCCAGGTGCTGGCCGTCACGCACCTGCCCCAGGTCGCTGCCTGTGCCCACTGCCATCTCGTGGTTTCAAAACAAAGTGGCGACACGACCACCAGTACCGTGCTGCCCGTCCAGGGCGAGGCACGCATTGAAGAGCTGGCCCGCATGCTGGGCGGAGAGCGCATACTTCCAAGCACCCGGGCGCATGCCCGGGAAATGCTGGATACCCACCACAACATTTCGACAGGAACGCACTGAACCATGCAACTGGAGATCGCGCTCATTACAGGGATGTCTGGCTCGGGCAAGTCAGTGGCGTTGCGCGCGCTGGAAGATGCAGGGTTCTACTGCGTCGACAATCTCCCGCCCGAACTATTGCTGCCCTTCGTGGCCCTGGAGCACCAACACCATGGCAACCGTCTGGCCATCGCCATGGATGTGCGCAGTGCCACCTCGCTTCCCCAAGTGCCGCACAAGCTGCAGGAATTACGGGCCCAGGGATGCACCGTACATTCCCTCTTCGTAGATGCCACGACCGACACCCTGGTGCGACGTTTTTCGGAAACCCGTCGACGCCATCCACTGTTCCATGGCGAGTTGAAGGAAAGGCAGCGCGCGTTGGTGCAGGTCATTGAACTGGAGCGTGAACTACTGGCCGACCTGCGCGAAAAAGCCCATGTGATCGACACGAGCAATATTCGCGCATCCCAGTTGCAGGGCTATGTCAAAGGCTTGATTTCCTCGCTGCCCGAACAGCTCTCATTGGTGTTCCAGTCCTTTGCCTTCAAGCGTGGCATCCCCATGGATGCAGACTACGTTTTTGATGTGCGTATGCTGCCCAACCCCCACTACGAGGCCGACCTGCGCGATCTCACCGGGCAAGACAAGCCCGTCATGGATTTTCTGGACCAGCAGGCAGATGTGAGGCTCATGCGCCAGCACATCGAGACCTTTTTGTCCCATTGGCTTGAATCCATGGCTCAAAACCACCGCAGCTATGTCACCGTCGCCATTGGCTGCACGGGGGGACAACACCGTTCGGTCTACCTTGTCGAGCGTCTGGCGCAAACTTTTGGTGACCAGTGGCCCACACAACGCCGCCACCGGGAGCTAGACGGGCGCTGATCCTGTCGCAGCCAGAGTAGTGTCATCGAGCAATTTGCGCACGGGCGCTGGCAGTCCCAACTGGCGCCATTCCTGAGCACCAAACCACGCCCCCTCGTCATCGGACACGACGACAGACGCAGGGGCTTGCCCCAGCACCGGATGCAAGTGCAGGTCCCGGTGTGTGAGCACATGCAGAA
>JAPKHH010000148.1:0-5987 GCA_026647025.1 Giesbergeria sp. | reverse complement strand
GCGAAGGCTGCCTCGCCGATCAGTTGCTCGGACAGTGGGAGGCGCACGTCCACGGCCTCGGCTACCTGCTCGATCCGAAAAAGGTCTGCAAAGCGATCGCCTCGGTCTTCAAAAACAACTTCCGCGATCCCATCGGCGATTTCGCGAACGTCCAGCGCGTGTACGCCCTACAAGATGAAGCCGGGTTGCGGCTCTGCACCTGGCCGCGCGGCGGCCGCCCCGCGTTGCCGTTCGTCTATTGCGACGAGGTGTGGACCGGCGTCGAGTATCAGGTCGCCGCGCATCTCATCTACGAGGGCTTGGTCGAGGAAGGCCTCCGGATCGTCAGAGCCGTGCGCGCCCGGCACGACGGCGTGCGGCGCAATCCCTGGAATGAGTTCGAGTGCGGCTGGCATTACGCGCGCGCGCTGTCGAGCTGGTCGCTCGTGCAGGCGTTCAGCGGCGCGCGCTACAGCGCGGTGGAACAATCGCTCGACTTCCACCCGAAGCGGCCGGCGCCGTTTCGATGCGTGGTCGCGGCCGGCACGGCGTGGGTCTGCACCATGAAAGAGAGGCACCGCATGAAAGCCCTGGGTTTGTTCCAAAAAATCACCGCACTGACAGCCCTGGCGCTGGGCCTGTGCGCCGCCAGCCACGCCCAGTTGCTGGTCGGTCAAACGGTCGGCGTGACCGGCTCGGCCGCAGCCACCGTGAAGGAATCCATGGGGGGCGCAGCGCTCTACATCAACCACGTCAATGCCAAGGGCGGCGTGGGGGGGCAGAAGATCGAGATCCTGACGCTCGACGACCAATTCGACCCCAAGCTCACACTGGCCAACGCACGCACCCTGATCGTGGACAAGGGCGTTCTGGCGCTGTTCATGACGCGCGGCACCCCGCACACCCAGGGCATCATCGGGCTGCTGGACGAATCGGGCGTGCCGCTGATTGGCCCCTCCACCGGCGCCATGGTGCTCCACCAGCCCGTGCAGAAGAACGTGTTCAACGTGCGCGCCCCCTACCAGCGCGAAGTGAAAAAAGCCATTGGCCACCTGGCCACGCTGGGCGTGCAGCGCATTGGCGTCATCCACGTGGACGATACCTTTGGCGCCGACGCGCTGGCCGGTGCGCTGGCCGGTTTCCAGGAGAACCAGCAAAAAGCCCTGTTCGTCGAGAAGTTCGACCGCGCCAAGCCCGATTTCAGCGCCATGGCACCCCAGGTTGCCAAGCAGAGCCCGCAGGCCGTCATCTTCATCGGCACCGGGTCGGCGGTGGTCGACGGCATCAAGGCGCTGCGCGCCGCCGGTGTGTCGGGGCAGATCATCACCTTGTCGAACAACGCCTCGGGAGGCTTCGTCAAGGCGCTGGGCGAACACTCGCGCGGCGTGGTGGTGACGCAGGTGTTCCCGTCAGAACGGGCCGTCACCTACCCGCTGGTGCGCGAGGCCACCGCGCTGGCGCGTGAAGCCAAGATCGACCTGACGCCCGCGATGGTGGAGGGTTTTACCAACGCCAAGGTGCTGGTCGAGGCGCTGCGCCGCGCCGGACCCAGCCCCACACGCGCCCGGGTGCACGAGGCCCTGGAGTCGCTGCGCAAGTTCGACCTGGGCGGCCTCTCGCTCAGCTACAGCGCCGACGACCATTCGGGCCTGGACTTCTCTGATCTGTCCATCATCGGCCCGGACGGACATTTCCGGCGCTGACCCGGCGCGAAGCGCCGGGCTCCGTCAATCATCGGCGTACATGTCCGCGCCACACGTCTCGCGCAGGTAGAGCGTTCCGATCACCGCCGTGGCCCCGGCAATGAGCACCGGATACCACAGGCCGCTGTAGATGTCCCCCGTCTGCGCCACGATGGCAAACGCCATGGGCGGCAGCAGGCCGCCAAACCAGCCATTGCCAAGGTGGTACGGCAGGCTCATGGAGGTATAGCGGATGCGGGTGGGAAACATCTCGGCCAGCGCAGCCGCGATGGGGCCATAGACCATGGTCACCAGCAGCATCAAATAGAACAGGATGGCCACCACCCAAGGCCGGTCGATGGCTGCCGGGTCGGCCTGGCGCGGGTAGCCCTGGGCCGCCAGGGCCTCGGCCACCGCTTCACGGAAGACGGCGTTGCGCCGCCGCACCTCCGCAGCGCCCTGCCCCGCGCTGGCCTGCAGGGCGATCTCTGTGCCGCCGATACGCACCCGGGCATCTTCCCCCAACGGCTGCGCCTCGTTCACATAGGGCACCGAATGCGCTGCCAACACCTGCTTGGCCGTGTCGCACGGACTGGTGAACCGCGTCGCGCCGGTGGGATTGAACTGAAACGAGCAGGTGGCCGGGTCCGCCAGCAACACCACCTGGCTGCGCGCCTGCGCGGCCGCCAGCGCCGGGTTCGCCGCCACCGACAGCGCCTTGAAGGCAGGAAAATAGGTGGCCGCTGCCAGTGCGCAGCCCAGCAGAATGACCGGCTTGCGGCCCACCCGGTCGGACAATGCACCGAACACAATGAAGAATGGCGTGCCCAGCAACAGCGCCACCGCCAGCATGAGCTGCGCTGCCGTGGCGTCCACCTGCAGCTGCTGCGTCAGGAAAAACAGCGCGTAGAACTGGCCCGTGTACCAGACCACGGCCTGACCCGCCGTCAGCCCCCCCAGCGCGAGCAGGGCGACCTTGAGATTCTTCCATTGGCCAAACGACTCGGTCACCGGGGCACGCGAACCGCGCCCGCGCGCCTTCATGCGCCGAAAAGCCGGTGTTTCCGCCAGCGCCAGCCGGATCCACACCGAAATGCCCAGCAGCACGATGGACACCAGAAACGGAATGCGCCAGCCCCAGTCCGCAAAGTCCGCCTCACCCAGCATGGTGCGCGTACCCATTACCACCAGCAGCGCCATCAGCAGCCCCAGCGTGGCGGTGGTCTGTATCCATGCGGTGTAGGTGCCCCGGCGGTCCTGCGGGGCGTGCTCGGCGACGTACACCGCAGCCCCGCCGTATTCACCCCCGAGCGCCAGGCCCTGCAGCAGGCGCAGCCCGATCAGCACCAGTGGCGCAGCCACGCCAATGCTGTCGTAGGACGGCAGCAGCCCCACGGCGAACGTGGCCAGCCCCATGATGAGGATGGTGACCAGAAAGGTGTATTTGCGCCCGATCAGGTCACCCAGGCGGCCAAACAGCAGGGCCCCGAAGGGCCGCACGAGAAACCCTGCCGCAAACGCCAGCAGCGCAAACAGAAAGGCCGAACCGCTGTCGAGCGCGCTGAAGTACTGGCGGGCCAGGATGGTCGCCAGCGCACCGTAGAGATAGAAGTCATACCACTCGAAGACGGTGCCCAGCGACGAGGCAATGATCACGCGCGCTTCCTCGCGTGTCATCGGCCCGGGGGCCCGATGCGTGCCTGCCATGGATTTGTCTCCTGAATTTTCTTGTCATCACTGGCAAGTGAAAAATATTTTTATGCACGCACTATCAGCCCCGGTGCTAACGCTTCTCTTACGTCGTTCTTGCAGAACTTGACGGCAAACTTCCGCACCGCTTACGAACTCAGTAGTAACCCTTGTGTTTCATTTCCCAATGCGGAAAAACAGGACGTTCGCAGGACCTTGCGCATGGCTTGCGCACCCCCGCCAGAAAGCCTGCAACCGCCCCGAAACCACGGCCCCATGCGCTTTCGTAAGCCATTGGTCAGAGGCCGTTCGCAGAATCCAGCACCCTTTGAAGCCCGTGCTTCCAAGGCGCTGCCTGCACCGCATTTTTCTCCCCTGAAAGACACCCATGAACGACCCTGTGGTCCACAAAATTCAAAGCCACCCCAAGTACCGGGAACTGCGCACCAGGCGCAACCGGCTGGGCATTTTTCTGACCGTGCTGATGCTGGTCGTGTACTACGGCTACATCGCACTGATTGCCTTTGACAAGTCGTTCCTGGCGCAGCCCATCGGCCAAGGCGTGACCTCGCTGGGCATCCCGATCGGCATGGGTGTGATCGTTTTCACCATCGTGATCACCGGCATCTACGTGCGCCGCGCCAACGGCGAATTCGACACCCTGACCCAAGACATCCTGAAAGACGCGACGAAATGAAGGCTCTCATCAAACACGGGGGCCGCGCACTGGCGCTGCTGTCCCTGCTGGCGGCCACGGCCGCAGCGCATGCCGCCGGGGCCGACCTGGGCCAGGCGGTGAAGCAGCCCACCAACTGGACGGCCATCACCATGTTCGGCCTCTTTGTGCTGGGCACGCTCTGGATCACCAAGTGGGCCGCAGCCAAGACCAAGTCGGCGGCCGACTTCTACACCGCCGGCGGCGGCATCACCGGTTTCCAGAACGGCCTGGCCATTGCCGGCGACTACATGTCGGCCGCCTCGTTCCTGGGTATTTCGGCCGCCGTCATGGCCTCGGGCTATGACGGCCTGATCTATTCCATCGGCTTCCTGGTGGGCTGGCCCATCATCACTTTCCTGATGGCCGAGCGCCTGCGCAACCTGGGCAAGTTCACGTTTGCCGACGTGGCGGGCTACCGCTTCCAGCAGGGGCCGATCCGCGCCTTTGCGGCATCGGGCACGCTGGTGGTCGTGGCCTTCTACCTGATCGCACAGATGGTCGGCGCGGGCCAGCTCATCAAGCTGCTGTTCGGGCTGGAATACTGGATGGCCGTGGCCATCGTCGGTGCGCTGATGATGGTCTACGTGCTGTTCGGCGGCATGACCGCCACCACCTGGGTGCAGATCATCAAGGCCTGCCTGCTGCTGGCGGGCGTGACCTTCATGGCCTTCATGGTGCTGGCGCAGTTCGGCTTCAGCCCCGAGGCGCTGTTTGCCAAGGGCGTCGAGGTGCGCACCCAGATTGCCGCAAACACGGGCAAGACCCCCGAAGAAGCCGCACGCGCGGGCCTGGGCATCATGGGACCTGGCGGCTTCATCAAGGACCCGATCTCGGCCATCTCGTTCGGCATGGCGCTGATGTTCGGTACCGCCGGACTGCCCCACATCCTGATGCGCTTCTTCACCGTGCCCGATGCCAAGCAGGCACGCAAGTCGGTGCTGTGGGCCACGACCTGGATCGGCTACTTCTACGTGCTGATCTTCATCATCGGTTTTGGCGCCATCACCCTGGTGCTGACCAACCCGGAGATGGCCGACGTGGCCAAGGGCATCATCCACGGCGGCGCGGGCACGGCCAACATGGCGGCGGTGCTGGTGGCCAAGTCGGTGGGCGGCAACATCTTCTATGGCTTCATCTCGGCCGTGGCGTTCGCCACCATCCTGGCCGTGGTGGCAGGCCTCACGCTGTCGGGCGCGTCCGCCGTTTCCCACGACCTGTATGCCACGGTGTTCAAGAAGGGCAAGGCCGACAGCGCCTCCGAACTCAAGGTCTCGCGCATGACCACGCTGGCCCTGGGCTTGATCGCCGTGCTGCTGGGCATTGCCTTCGAGAAGCAGAACATTGCCTTCATGGTGTCGCTGGCCTTTGCCATCGCGGCTTCGGCCAACTTCCCGGTGCTGTTCCTGTCGGTGCTGTGGAAAGACTGCACCACGCGCGGCGCAGTGATCGGCGGCTTCCTCGGCCTGGCCTCGTCGGTGGCGCTGACCGTGGTGTCGCCCTCGGTGTGGGAAGCCACGCTGGGCAACCCCAAGGGGTCGGCACTGTTCCCCTACACCTCGCCCGCGCTGTTCTCCATGGTGATTGGCTTCGTCGGCATCTGGCTGTTCTCGATCACCGACAAGAGTGCCAACGCGGCCCGCGAGCGCGCCGCCTTCGCGGCGCAGCAGGTGCGCTCGGAAACCGGCTACGGCGCTGCGGGTGCCTCGGGACACTGACAGGAAGACGGGGCACAGCGGCCTGGTCGCTGCGCACGCCACAACCGGGCCTTGGGCCCGGTTTTTTATTAATAGCAGGAAAACCCCCGGCTCTGCCGGGGAGGCAGTAGAAGTTTGACTTTTCAGGGGTTGTCCATCGCAGAGACTTCCAGACGTGAGCCGCCAAGCAAACGAAAGGAAGAATCAGGATGGACAAGTATGAGA
>JAPKHH010000147.1:0-6180 GCA_026647025.1 Giesbergeria sp. | reverse complement strand
GCCGCAGTGGCAGCCGGTGAGCCCGGGGTGCAGGGCGCGCAGCCAGGCGCGCTGCGCCTGCCCAGCCTGCGGCCCGAGCAGGAGCTGGCGGCGCTGCCCGAGGCGCCGCTCATGCCCTTTGACCCCACGGGCCGGTTCGCTCAGTCCGTGCCCTTTGGGCTGCAAGAGTACCTGGAGCTTGTGGACATGACAGGCCGTGCGGTGCATCCGCACAAGCGCGGCAGCATTGCAGTGCAAACGCCTGCCGTGCTACAGCGCCTGGGCATGGACGCCGAGGCATTCATCAACGCCGCCGATACGTTCTTTCGCAGCTTCGCTTCGGCCGTTGGCACGCCTGCGCAACTGCTGCAATGGGCCGCCCACCGCCAGCAACGCGCCATGCGCGGCATGGCGGCGGCGCGCCAGGTATTCGAGCGGCGCGCGGCCTGAGAGCCGCCCTTGACCAAGAGTGCCTCATGGCACTAACAAACACCCAAGCCAAGATTGCCAGTGTGCGTTAGACCGCAGTTCCATGCTGGGTTTGCAACGCATGCACAGCATTTTGCAACTGGGCCAGCAGGGCGTCAGTCAGTTGCTTGCCCAGTTTTTCCGGGCTGCTTGTGCCGTCGGCAGCATCCGGCGATGGTGCGGCTGCTGGAGCCCTGGAGGCTGGTGTTGTCGGGCTGCTGGCGGCGCTTGCCACAGGGGCTTCCCCGGTTTTCAACCCCAGTTCGCGCGCCAGTTGCACGTTGGCCGCCAGCGTGTCTTGTGCGCCGGGGCCTTTGAGGTGGGCGAGCGGGTCGCTGGTCCAGTCGTGGGACGTGCCCATGCCGCCCTGGGCCAGGCTGCGCAGGTCCACGCTGGGGTGTGCTGTGCCTTTGGCGTCCATCTGGTCGGCCAGGGTGTCAAGGTCGGCCGTGTCCAGCCCGAAGTCGCGCGCGGCGCGCAGGATGTCCGGGGCTGATGCGGGCAACTGGCGCAGAGCCTCGCCCTGGTTGTTCATGACCCACAGGCCTTCGCGCTGGTCCACCTTGAGCCAGGCGAAGTTGCCCGAGGCGGCGACGGTTTGGGCATCGCTGGGCTTGAAGCCGTTGCCGCTGGTGTAGGGCAGGTCGCTGTTGTAAAGCGCGCCCGTGGCCTGGCGGGCGGCCTGCACGGGGTCGCCCGATGCCATGATGGCATTCCAGTCGCGGTAATCGGTGTTGCTGCCCACCACGCCATACAGCAGCGAGCTGGCGGTGGAAAAATCGGCGCCCGTGGCTTTCATGAAGGTGGCGGTGTCGGGTTTGCCGCTGTGGCGGGTGTCGTGGTCGGCGGTTTTGGCGTGCAGGTACGGGCTGCCGGTGCGGGCTGCTGGCTCGGCCTGCCTTGCCGCACTGTCGATGGTTTGCGCCAGGGTGTCGCCAAACGGGCTGCCCGGCGCATCCGCTGTTTTGGGCAGGCTGCCACGCAGCGCTGGGGCCGTTGCCTGGGCGGGGGCCTGGGTGTGAATGGTGGTGGACATGGCAGAAGGGTCCATGGGTGGATGATGCCCTCCACTGTGCGGCACTGTCGCCATGGGCATGGCCGAAACAGCGGGGCAAACCCCGTGCTGTTTGCCGGGTTGCAAGCCGCAGGGGGACTGGGGTGTTACAAGAAATTGGATTGAAAACGGGTTCACGCGCTTGTATGGCAGGCGTGTAAAGCTATCAATACAATAGCATTTGTGCCGTGCCTTCCGGAGTGCCCCCGGCACGTGCAGGTGTGTGCGGAGTCCGCCACTAGAATGCAGGACGTGGCGCCTTCGGGTGCCCGTTTTTTTGATCATTCACCTTTGCAGAGAATTCTTATGACCCAGACTCCCGTGCCGACGCTCGATTTTGATGGCAAGCAGTACCCCATTGACAGCCTGAGCGACCTGGCCAAGGCCCAGATCAACAACATCCGCGCCACCGAGCAGGAAATCGCCCGCCTGCAGGTGCAGTTGGGTATTGCCCAGACGGCGCGCAGCGCGTACCTGCAGGTGCTCAAGGCGCAATTGCCCGCAGCCTGAGTGGCTCCTGGGGCAGATATTCAGCCGGCCCGCGCATTGGCTGGCGAAGCACCGCCGGGGCTTGAGCGCGTCACCACGCGCTACAGCGTGGCGCAAGACCGTATCTGCCTGGCGGGCGAGTTGCCCGGCGGCAGCCCGGTGGTGCTGTGGCTGACGCAGCGCCTGCTGCGCCGGCTTTTGCCGCCGCTGCTGGCCTGGCTGCAAGAGCAGGGCGGTGCCGCCCATGCGCTGACGGTGCAGGCGCTGTATGCCGATGCGCTGCAGGGCTTTGCCCAGCAGGCTGCACGGGCGCAGCTGCAGCCGCAGGCCCCGGTGCAGGTGCCCGAGGGCAGCCGCAGCTGCCTGGTGGAAGGGGTGGACATGGGCCGGTCGCCCGAGATAGTGCACCTGGTGTTCCGCGATGCCCAGGGCGCGGTGGCCGCGATGGTGCTGCAGGCCCAGCCGCTGCGCCAGTGGCTGGGCATTCTGTTCGATGCCTGGCAGCAGGGCGAATGGCCCCTTGAAGTGTGGCCCGACTGGCTGCGTGAGAGCGTGCCGGCCCGTGCTGTCTCGGCGGGTGGGCTGGTGCATTGACCCCGTTTATCGGACTCTGACCCCCATTGATACCTGCATGTCCGATTGATGAAAATCCTGTTTGTCCACCAGAGCTTTCCGGGCCAGTTCCTCCACCTGGCGCCGGCCCTTGCGGCCGACCCGCAGCATGCGGTGTGGGCGCTGACCCTGCGGCAGGATGTGCCGGCGCTGTGGCAGGGCGTGCGCATGGTGCCCTATCGCCCGGCGCGCGGCAGCACGCCGAACATTCACCCCTGGATGGTGGACCTGGAGACCAAGGCCATCCGGGCCGAGGCGGCCATGCGGGCAGCCTTGCAGTTGCGTGCAGGGGGCTTTGTGCCCGATGTGATCGTGGCGCACCCGGGCTGGGGAGAGAGCCTTTTTTTGAAGGATGTCTGGCCCGATGCGCGGCTGGGCATCTATTGCGAATTTTTTTACCATGCGCAGGGCGCCGATGTGGGGTTCGACCCGGAGTTCAACTCGGGCGACCCGGGCGAGGTGGCGCGCCTGCGGATGAAGAATGTCAACAACCTGCTGCATTTCGAGGTGGCCGATGCCGGCATCGCGCCCACGCGCTGGCAGGCCAGCACCTTCCCCGAGCCGTTTCGCCAGCGCATCACGGTGGTACACGATGGCATTGATACGCAGGCCATCGCGCCCAACCCGCAGGTGCGCGTGCGGCTGGGCAGCGGGCTGGAGCTGTCGCGCAATGACGAGGTGATCACCTTCGTCAACCGCAATCTGGAGCCCTACAGGGGGTACCACATCTTCATGCGGGCGCTGCCGGAGATTTTGCGCCGCCATCCGCGCGCGCAGGTGCTGCTGGTGGGGGGTAATGATGTCAGCTATGGCGCCCGGCCGCCGCATGGGCAGACCTGGGCCGGCATTTTTGCCGCCGAGGCGCGGGGCTTGATGCCCACCGCCGATTGGGCGCGGGTGCATTTCCTGGGCCATGTGCCGCACGCGCAGTTCATCGGTTTGCTGCAGCTGTCCACGGTGCATGTCTACCTGACCTACCCGTTCGTGCTGAGCTGGAGCCTGCTGGAGGCGATGAGCGCCGGTTGCGCCATTGTGGCCAGCAACACGCAGCCGCTGCACGAGGCCATTGTGGATGGTGAGACCGGGCGGCTGGTGGATTTTTTCGATGTGCAGGCGCTGGCCGGTGCGGTGTGCGGGCTGCTGAGCGATGCCACCGCGCGCGCCGCCCTGGGAGCGCGCGCGCGCGCCTTTGCCCAGGCGCATTACGACCTGCACCGGGTGTGCCTGCCCCGGCAGCTGGAGTGGGTGCGCGGGCTTGGCTAGCTGTTGTGCCTGCATCCATCCATGATGCGGGCGCTTGACGGTGCGGGACCCCGTCAGTATTGTGGCGTGCAGGCGTGAGGCGCTCCGAGGGGGGGCTGTCTTTTCAAGGCTGAAGGAGCATGGCGATGGCAGATATCACACGGGTGGTTTCCACGGGACCGAGCGCGCAGCGCGTGGATGTTGTTTTCGTGGCCGAAGGCTATCAGGCCTCGGAGCGGAGCAAATTCCTGGCCGATGTGGCCATTTTTTCCGACTACATGTTCAGCGTGTCGAGCAACATGAGCCGGCTGAATGCGCCGTTTTCTGCGTTCCAGAACTACTTCAATGTCAGTGCCTTGTTCGTGGCATCGGCGCAGTCGGGGACCGATCAGCCGAACAAGGGTATTTTTGTCGATACCTATTTCAGCAGCACGCAGCATGGCGCCGATGGCCGCCTGAACTATGGCGACCAGAACAAGCTTGCAACGGTGCTGAGCCAGTCTTTTGCCGCTGATGCGAGGGAGATCGGCGTGGTGCTGATCAACTCTCCGGTGTACGGCGGGGCGGGGGGCTCATCGGCATGGGTGACCACCGGCGATATTGCTTCGGCCGAGGTCATG
The DNA here is from genome assembly GCA_026647025.1 of Giesbergeria sp. Classification (GTDB taxonomy): domain Bacteria; phylum Pseudomonadota; class Gammaproteobacteria; order Burkholderiales; family Burkholderiaceae_C; genus Simplicispira. The sequence continues at coordinate 1,716 of JAPKHH010000147.1, read as the reverse complement.
CTGCATGAAATCGGTCACTCGTTCGCCGGTCTGGAAGATGAGTACGCAGACCCTGCCCTGGTGAATACCTACCCGCTGAACTGGCTCGACAGCGTGCATGTGACCAGTTCGCTGTCAAATATCCCATGGCGCGCATGGATGGACTACACCGATGAGCTGGGCCGGGTGGGGACGTACGAAGGGGGGTATTACCGCAGTTCGGGAGTGTGGCGTGCCACGCTGGACTCCAAAATGCTTTCCCTGGGTAAGCCTTTCAGCGCCCCTCAGAAAGAGGCTTTTGTGCTGGCTTTCTACAAGGCTATGGGTGATTACCTGGATGTTCGCTCCGATATTCCTGGTTTGTTTGCCGCTACGGTTCCGGATGCGGACATGCTGCGCTTTGCATGGTCGGTCAATGGCCAGTCCGTGACGGGGGATGGCGTCTTCTTCGATGCCTATGGCCTCGGGGCCTACCAGAACGGCCGCACCATTGCATTGACGACCACGGATGACTCTGGGTATCTGAGAACCGGGTTGGCCCAGACGCAGCAGACAGAAAACAGAACCCTTGCGGGTGTGGCCGTGACCGATGTGGCGTCGTCGTCGTATGTGGTGGGCCAGAGCGGGGTGCTGGTGCGCATGAACGCACAAGATAACCAGATCACGGTCCAGTCCGGCGCCCGCAGCTTTTACGTGGATGGCGGCCAGGGTGTGGACACGCTGGTCTTGAGTGCGGCCTCGGGCAGTTTTGAGTTGAGCAAGCTCACCACGGGCACCACCGTGTTTCTGCAGCAGGGCCGCGCCGTGATGGCGGCAGCCAATGTCGAGAAGGTCAAGTTCACCGACAAGACGGTCTGGCTGGGCGCAACGCCAGGCACCATGGTCACTGGCAGTGCTTCCAACGACGTTTTCAGGGCGACGTCTGCCAGCGATGGTTTTGATGGTGGGGCCGGTATCGACACCGTGGTTTTTTCGGGTTCACGCGCGGCCTATTCCCTCTCGGCGATTCAGGCGGGGGAGTGGGTGGTTACCTCGGCCAGCGGAGGCACGGATGTGTTGCGCAACGTCGAGCGCATGCGCTTTGACGATGCGGCAGTGGCACTTGATATTCAGGGCCATGGCGGTCAGGCTTACCGGTTGTACCAGGCGGCTTTTGCCCGCCAGCCCGACGCCAAGGGGCTGGGCGACTGGATCGAGTTTCTCGACAGGGGGGGGAGCCTGGAGGATGCTGCCAAAGGGTTTGTGGTATCGCCCGAATTCCGCAGTCTTTATGGCGCCAACCCCGGCACGGAAGATTTGGTAACGCGTTTCTACCAGAATGTGCTCCATCGTGACCCGGAGCCGGCAGGCTTTGAGTATTGGTTTCACCAGATCAATGCCGGGGTGCAGACGGTGCCGATGGTATTGGCCAAGTTCAGCGAGAGTCCTGAAAATCAGGCCAATTTGATGGGGGTGATTGGCGACGGGTTCAGCTACATTCCGTTCGGCTAGCCCGTGGCGTGGGGCACCGGCGTCCCGCTGTGGTCAGTGCGGCCCCATCCCCAAGGGCTTCGCCCGATGTGGCGGAATAGCGACTCCGTCAAATTCTTATATGAACTTCATATAGGGGCTGGTACACTCCGCTTCCTATATGAATTCCGTGCTGCGCATTCCCCTTGACGCGTCCCCCGAGCAGGTGGCGCGTCTTCAGGCGTTGCAGAGCGGTTTTGCGCAGGTGTGCAATGCCTTGGCGCCGCT
>JAPKHH010000146.1:0-6220 GCA_026647025.1 Giesbergeria sp. | reverse complement strand
CTTTATGAAACCCAACCGGTGTTTCGCGCCGCTTTGGAAAAATGTGATGCGCTGTTGCGGCCCCATTTGGAAAGGCCCCTGCTTTCGGTTCTGTTCAGTAATCAGTCATCCGAGGCTGCGACATCGGTCAGCGCCGGACGGCATTCGTGCACGCTGGCAAAGCCCAGGGCGCGTGCTGCTTGCGCAATGCGCGGGTGGGTGGCCAGTGCGTGGGCCCGGTCCCAGGCCTGGCCGGGCAGAGCTGCGCGCAGGTTGTCCAGGGCCTGGGAACTGCTCAATAGCCACAGTGCACCGTCGCTGGCTGCCGTGCGGGCCTGTGTGCGCTGCGCCTCGGTCCAGTCGGGAGCGCCACGGGTATAGGCAACCACAAAATCTACGCGCCCCCCTGCGGCGGTGATCTGCTGCGCGAGCCAGTCGCGCCCCGTGCCTTGCTGGTGGGCACCCGCTTCGGTGCCGCGCACGATGAGGACAGCATCGCCCGGGCCGATCTGGTGGTGCACCTGTGCCCACAGCGATTCAGAGTCGAACTGCGTTGCATCGGCTGCAGGCTGGTCGATGCAGGCGGCGTCCAGCCCCAGGGCCTGCAGTGCGCGGGCCGTTCCGGGGCCGGGCGACCATACTCTTGTTTTGATAGCTGCTTGCGCTTTACCAGTAAGCGCCAGAGCCGTATTTTGATCAAAAAAATGCTGTGCAGCGTTGCTGCTGACGACCATCACGGCGCAGTAGTCCGTAGTGTGGTCGCGGGCAGCCTGCAGCGCATGCGCGTCGGCCGGCGGGGAAATGGCAATCAACGGCAGCGCCTGCGCCGCAATGCCGCGCGCCTGCAGTGCGGCCACCCACTGCAGGGCCTCGCGCTCGGGCCGGGTGACGAGGACACGGCGCATGTGGAGCATCAGCCTGTGGCGCCGCCCGCACGCAACTGCGCTGCCACGCCTTCGCCCAGGGTGTTGGCCTGCTCCAGCGTGGAGACCTGGCCCTGGGCACTGGCACGCACCAGGGCAATGCGGCCCTCGGGGTCGCCCCAGGCGGCGTCGATGTGGAGTTGATCGCCCTCGAAACGCGCATGCGCCGCCAGCGGCATGGAGCAGCTGCCGCCCATGCAGCGGCTGACGGCGCGCTCGGCCGTGACGGTGAGCCAGGTGGGCATGTGCGCCAGTGAGGCCAGTGCGGCCACCAGGTCCTGGCGGTCGCTGCGCACCTCGATACCCAAAGCGCCCTGCCCGGCGGCGGGCAGCATCTCGGTGCGGTCGAATTCGGTGCGAATGCGCTCCTGCAGGCCCAGGCGCTTGAGGCCGGCGGCCGCCAGAACGATGGCGTCGTACTGGCCTTCGTCGAGTTTGCGCAGGCGGGTGTCGAGATTGCCGCGCAGCGGCTCGATCTTCAGGTCGGGGCGCAGCGCCTGCAGCAGCACCTGGCGGCGCAGGCTGGAGGTGCCGACGACAGCGCCCTGAGGCAGGTCCTGCAGGCGGGCGTAGCGCGGCGAGACAAAGGCGTCGCGCGGGTCTTCGCGTTCCATGACGCAGGCCAGGGCAAAACCGTCCGGCAGCACCATGGGCACGTCCTTGAGCGAGTGCACGGCAATGTGGGCGCGGCCGTCGGCCAACGCGGTTTCGAGTTCCTTGACGAACAGGCCCTTGCCGCCCACCTTGCTCAGCGAGCGGTCCAGGATCTGGTCGCCCAGCGTGGTCATGCCCAGCAGTGAGACGTCGTGGCCGCGCGCACGCAGCAGGGCCTGCACATGTTCGGCCTGCCACAGGGCCAGGCGGCTCTCGCGCGTGGCGATCACGATGGGGGAAAGAGGGGGGCTTTGGGGCGTCATGCTTTTGCAGGGAAAGGTCCAGCGCGGGATGCTAGCATGCTGCGCTGCAGCAGCCTTGCCGGTGCGGGGGTGCGACCAGGAGACAACACCGTGAACACCAAAAAGACCGACAAAGACCGCCCCTTGATCCAGGACATTCGCCTGCTGGGCCGCATCCTGGGCGATGTGATCCGTGAACAGGAGGGCGTGGCCGCGTTCGAGCTGATCGAGCAGGTGCGCCAGCTGTCCGTGGCTTTCCGGCGCGACGCCGACCACGAGGCCGACAAGGCACTGAAAAAACTGCTCAAGGGCCTGTCCGCCGACCAGACGGTGAGCGTGATCCGCGCGTTTACCTATTTCAGTCACCTGGCCAACCTGGCCGAAGACCGGCACCACATTCGCCGTCGCACCATTCGCGAGCGCGCTGGCGACACGCAGGAAGGCAGCATCGAGGTCGCACTGGCCCGTTTGCGCTGGGCCGGTATTTCGTCGCAGCAGGTGGCGCAGACCCTGGCCGGCAGCTATGTGGCGCCGGTGCTCACAGCCCACCCGACCGAGGTGCAGCGCAAGAGCATTCTGGATGCCGAGCGTGATATCGCCCAGCTGCTCACCGCGCGCGACGATATTGCCGAGCGCGCCCAGATCTACAACGCGGCCCGCGATGCGCTGACCCCGCGCGCGCTGGCCGCCAACGAAGCCCAGTTGCGCGCCCGCGTGGCGCAGCTGTGGCAGACGCGCCTGCTGCGCTACAGCAAGCTCACCGTGGCCGACGAGATCGAGAACGCGCTGAGCTATTACGAAGCCACGTTCCTGCGCGAAATCCCGCGCATCTATGCCGACCTGGAGCGCGAACTGGGCGAGCAGCCGGTGCACAGCTTTCTGCGCATGGGCCAGTGGATCGGCGGTGACCGTGATGGCAACCCCAATGTCAGTGCCGCTACGCTGGTGCAGGCCTTGCGCCGCCAGAGCGAAGTGGCCTTGCGCCACTACCTGACGGAGGTCCACCTGCTGGGGGGCGAGTTGTCGCTGTCGGCCAGGCTGGTCGAGGTTTCTCCCGCGATGCAGGCCTTGGCGAGCAGTTCGCCCGACACCAGCGAACACCGCCAGGACGAGCCCTACCGCAGGGCACTGACCGGCATTTACGCCCGTCTGGCCGCCACTTTGCAGGAGCTGAGTGGCGGTGTGGCTGCGCGCCATGCCGTGGCGCCCCAGAACCCTTACCAGGACGCGGCCGGTTTTCTGGCCGAGTTGCGCACCATCGAGGCGTCGTTGCGCGACCACCACGGCGCGCCGCTGGCGGCGCAGCGCCTGCATCCGTTGATCCGTGCGGTGGAAGTGTTTGGTTTTCACCTTGCCACAGTGGACTTGCGCCAAAGTTCGGACCAGCACGAGCGCGTCGTGGCTGAACTGCTGGCCGTGGCGCGCATCGAGCCCAACTACAGCGGGCTGCAGGAGGACCAGCGCCGCGCCGTGCTGCTGCGCCTGCTGCAGGATGCCCGCCCGCTGCATGTCATGGGCACGCAATACTCCGAACACACGCGGGGCGAGCTGGCCATTTTCGAGACAGCCCTGCGCATGCGCCAGCGCTACGGCGCCGAGGCCATCCGCCACTACATCATCAGCCACACCGAGACCGTGAGCGACCTGCTGGAAGTGCTGCTGTTGCAAAAAGAAGTGGGCCTGATGCGAGGCACCCTCGATGGAGACGCCACGGCCGACCTGATCGTGGTGCCGCTGTTCGAAACCATTGAAGACCTGCGCAATGCCGCGCCCATCATGCAGGCGTTTTACCGGCTGCCCGGTGTGGCCGCGTTGGTCCAACGGTCGGGTGCCGAGCAGGACATCATGCTGGGCTACTCCGACAGCAACAAGGATGGCGGCATCTTCACCAGCAACTGGGAGCTGTACCGCGCCGAGATTGCGCTGGTGGAGCTGTTTGACGAGCTGCCCCACATCCGCCTGCGCATGTTCCACGGGCGCGGCGGCACCGTGGGGCGCGGCGGCGGCCCCAGCTACCAGGCCATCCTGGCGCAGCCACCGGGCACGGTGCGCGGCCAGATCCGGCTGACCGAGCAGGGCGAGGTGATTGCATCCAAGTATGCCAACCCCGAGATTGGCCGACGCAACCTCGAAACCCTGGTGGCCGCCACGCTGGAGGCGACGCTCCTGCAGCCCACCAAACCGGCCACGCCCGCGTTTCTGCAGGCGGCAGCGCAACTCTCGCAGGCCAGCATGGCGGCCTACCGTGCCCTGGTGTACGAAACCCCGGGGTTTACCGATTATTTTTTCAATTCCACGCCGATCCGCGAGATCGCCGAGCTGAACATCGGCTCACGCCCCGCCTCACGCAAACCCAGCCAGAAGATCGAGGATTTGCGCGCCATCCCCTGGGGTTTCAGCTGGGGGCAATGCCGCCTGACCTTGCCGGGCTGGTATGGCTTTGGCACGGCGATCGATGCTTTCCTGAATGCCGAAGGACAGGACCCCAAGGCCCAGCTGGCGCTGCTGCGCAAGATGTACCGGCAGTGGCCGTTTTTCAGCACCCTGTTGTCCAACATGGACATGGTGCTGGCCAAGAGCGACCTGGCCCTGGCCTCGCGCTACAGCGAACTGGTGCAGGACGCCCGCCTGCGCAAGAGGGTGTTCGGCGCCATCGAGCAGGAGTGGCACCGCACTGCGGACGTTCTGACGCGCATCACCGGTGACAAGCAGCGCCTGGCGCACAACACGGCCCTGGCACGCTCCATCAAGCACCGCTTCCCGTACATTGATCCGCTGCACCATCTGCAGGTCGAACTGGTGCGCCGCTGGCGCGCGGGGCAGGGGGATGAGCGGGTGCAGACCGGGATTCACATCTCCATCAACGGGATTGCGGCGGGGTTGCGCAATACCGGCTGAAGAAGCCGCTGGGCTGGTGCAATCTGCCAATGCCTGGCGCGCGGAATGGACGGAAAAGACCGTTCTGTTGCGCCTATTGCGCAGGGTAGCTGTTGCTACCATGGCGTGCATGTCCTACCCACTCTTGCATCGTGGTTTCGTGCAGCCCTTGATCGCATCTGCGCTTCTCGCCATGGCCCTGCTGGCGAGTGGCTGCAGCACGCTGGATGTTCCGCGGGCCGACAACTACCCGGCCACGGACCAGAAAAAGGCGCGTGCCGTGCACCACTGGGACGTTCTGGCCGATGATGTGGCGGCCCGTATTGCAGGCAAGATCAGTGACTGGCCTGTCGGGGAGCACCCCATCCATGTCTCGGCGGCCAGCGACTCCAGTTTCAACCAGGGCTTTCGCAAGCTGCTGGTCGTGCGCCTGCTCGACCGGGGCGTGGTGCTTTCTACCAACCCGGCCGCAGTGGAACTGGTTGTGGAGACGCAGTTGGTGCAGCACGAAGCTGCAGTGCAGAACAGGATCGATTTGCCCTGGACCCGGTTGGCCGCTGGCATTGCCGTGGCCCGTGACTGGACGGTGCATGCGCAAGGCGCAGCCTCGGGTATTGCCGGTGGTCTGGCCCTGGGGTTGGCAATGGATGCCGCCCAGCGAAGTACCGATGGCGCTGCGGCGGGCGGCCCGACGCGCACTGAGGTGTTGATCACCACCGCACTCAAGAGTGGGGACCGTTATCTGGCCGGTTCGGCGGACGTGTACTACATCGAGCGTGATGATGCCGTGCTCTACCAGGCACCGCTGCCACTCGCCCCCCTGGCGCCGGTCAAAACGTGGAAGGTGGTGACGCCATGATGCGCCGGGTACGTCATGTCTCCCTGTGCATTGCAGTCTTGGCAACGTCAGGCTGTGCGCAGTATTACTACGGCGAGCGCGGCGGCGTACAGATGCGCACCGATGTGCTTCAGACCAACTACGAAGCTGCGGACCGCCTGCTGCAAGCGGCACCGCTCGATCCACGGCGCAGCGTGCTTGTTTCCACGATTGTGAGTGTGGATCGGCTCAACGAATCATCCCGTCTGGGGCGGCTTTTCTCGGAACAGATTGCCGGTCGCCTGGTGCAGCGCGGCGTGCCGGTGACCGAGGTGCGCCTGCGTGAGCAACTGGCATTGCAGCCTTCCCAAGGGGAGTTGCTGCTCTCACGCGAGTTGCGTGAGGTCAGCCAGGCCCATGACGCCCAGGCTGTGGTGGTGGGGACCTATGCCGTGTCCGGTGCGATGGTGTACGTGAGCCTGAAGATCGTCAATCCGCAGGGCAACCAGGTGGTGGCGGCGAGTGACTACGCTCTGCCGGTGGATGACAACATCCGTGGATTGCTGCAGGGACGTTGATTGTTGCTTCAAGTAACCATCCCCCGGCAAAGCCGGGGGCTTTCGGTATGTGAGCCGCTCAAAGCGGCTAAACGGGGTCGCTGACGCGGCCCCACGGGTTGGTGTCGCCTACTGGCGGCCGCTCATCTCCACAGGCCTAACTGATCCAGG
>JAPKHH010000145.1:0-6245 GCA_026647025.1 Giesbergeria sp. | reverse complement strand
CGCGGGTGGGCTGGTACCGGGCCTGGGGGGGCAGACAGCAGGAAAGAGGTGCGATGCAAATCGGGCAAGAAATCAGTCCATGGAATCGGCCGCGCACGGCGCGCACCATGCGCCCGCCCGCTCCCCGCACCGAACAGGCCGGGTTTGTAGAATCCGATTATCCATGAGCCACCCTATTCCTTCCGCATCCGCCGCATCCCCCGCCCATTCAACGGCCGCCGTGGCCTGGCCCGACGCCGCGCGCCATGCCGCCTTCGACGCCTGGCTGGCGCCCCTGGCCGCTGCGCAGGGGCTGCTGCCAGCCACCCTGCGCCCGGCCTCGGCCGATGCGAGCTTCCGGCGCTACCTGCGCATCGACACCCACACGCCCGGCCAGAGCTGCGTGGTGATGGACGCGCCGCCCGACAAGGAAAACTGCCGCCCCTTCGTGCAGGTGCAGGCCCTCATGCAGCAGGCCGGCCTGCAGGTGCCGCAGATTCTGGCCTGGGACGAGGCCCATGGCTTCATGCTGCTGTCCGACCTGGGCCAGCACACCGTGATCGAGAAGCTCGACCCGGCCGCGCCGCAGGACGCCTACGCGTGGTACCAGCAGGCCACCGACACCCTGCTGCAGTGGCAGCTGGCCTCGCGCCCCGGCGTGCTGCCCGCCTACGACGAAGCCCTGCTGCGGCGTGAGCTGGCCTTGTTTCCCGACTGGTACATCACCCGGCACCGCGGCATGGCGCTGGATGCAGCGCAGCAGGCCGTGCTCGACCACGCCTTCAACCGCATCGTTGCGCACAACCTGCAAGCGCCCAGCGTGTTTGTGCACCGCGACTTCATGATGCGCAACCTGATGGTGCCCACCACGCCTGGCGGGTCGCTCGGCGTGCTGGATTTTCAGGACGCGGTCTACGGCCCCATCACCTACGACATTGCCAGCCTGCTGCGCGACGCCTTCATCAGCTGGGATGAGAACTTCGTCATCGACATCACGGTGCGCTACTGGGAAAAAGCCCGCAAGGCCGGGCTGGTGGGCGCGGCCAGCCCCAGCGGCTGGGGGGCCGACTTTGGCGAGTTCTACCGCAGTGTCGAATGGATGGGCCTGCAGCGCCACCTGAAGGTGGCCGGCATCTTTGCACGCCTGACGCTGCGCGACGGCAAACCCAAGTACCTGCAGGACGCGCCGCGCTTTTTGCGCTACATCCGCGCCACCGCCGACCGCTACCGCGAGCTGGGCCCGCTGTGCAAGCTCATCGACCAGATCGAAGGCACGCAAGAAGCCGTGGGCTATGCCTTTGGCCGTGTCTGAAATTTAATCAAAATTAGCCTCCAGCGCTTATCCATCAAGCGCCAGCAGCTACAAAATTCATAGTACATGCCACGTTTTCACTGCCCTGCAGACCTGGTCCCCGGGCTGGAAATGGCCCTGCCTGCAGGCGCGGCGCGCCATGTTCAGGTGCTGCGCATGCAGCCGGGCGAGACGATCACGCTGTTCCATGGCGGCCTGGGCGCCCCGGAAGGACCGGGCGGCGAATTCGATGCCACCATCGCCCACATGGGCCGCAGCGAGGTGCGCGTGCAGGTGGGCGCCCACCACGCCATCGAGCGCGAAGCTGGACGCACGGTGCATCTGCTGGCCGGCATCACCGCCAACGAGCGCATGGACTGGCTGGTCGAAAAAGCCACCGAACTGGGCGTGGCCAGCATCACCCCGCTACTGGCCGAACGCAGCGTGCTCAAACTCAAGGGCGAGCGCGCCGACAAGAAACAGGCCCACTGGCAGGCCATCGCCATCGCGGCCTGTGAGCAGTGCGGCCGCAACCGCGTGCCCGCCATCCACCCGGCCACCGATCTGGCGGGCTGGTTGCGCAGCCCCCCCATCGGCCTGCAGGGCGCGGGCCGCCTGCTGCTGTCGCTGCGCCCCGGCACGCAGCCCCTGCGCACGGCCGCGCAGGGCGGCGGTGCACTGGTCTTTCTCTCGGGCCCGGAAGGGGGCCTGGCCCCCGCGGAAGAAGCCCTGGCCCTGCAGCACGGCTTTGCGCCGACGAGCCTGGGCGCGCGCGTGCTGCGCGCCGAAACCGCGCCGCTGGCAGCGCTGGCGGCGCTCACGCTGGATTGATACTCAGCGCCCGGTCGGCATGGGCTTGATGGCGCCGCAGTCGTCCGACAGCCAGCGGCCCTTCTGCGCCATGTCGATCTGCTCGGGCTTGCCCTGCTGGACGGTCTTGAACTTGAATTGCCCGGAATAGGCCTTGGGGCCCTGGAACGTGACCGTGCCCTCGCCGCTGGACGGCGGCTCACCCTGCCCGCCCCTGCAGCTGAACGCCACCTTCATGGTGTTGGCATCCACACGCTGCACCTGCTGTGTGCAGCCCTCCTGCTGGGGAATGTTGTCGAGATCGGCCTGCTCCTTGGTGACGCAGACCTTGACGCTCTGGCCCGTGGCCCCCAGCCCCACCCCCTGCTGGGCCATCATCTGTTCCATCTGCTTGCGCTGCGCGGGCGGCATGCTGGCCAGGGACTTCTGCATCTCGGCCATGGCCGCCTCCATCTGGCCGCTCTGGGACTTGAAGCTGACGTTGTGTTCCCACAGGCCGGGGCGCATTTTCTGCTGCGCTGCGGCCGTGAACGACACGCCCGCCAGCAGGGCCAGTGCGGCGGTGGAAACGATGAGGCGCGATGTCTGCATGGGGTGACCTTTCCTGAAAACGGCGCCCCGTACCGGACTTGGGGGACGGCCTTGCCGCGCCACTGTAACGCTCCGAGCCCCTTTTGGACACCCGTGCAGCTGCACACAATGGCGGCAGAACGTGACCGATTGGGCGCTTTGGCTATCCGTGCAGCGTGCGGCGGTACTGCATGGCCTCGGCCACATGCGCCACCTGGGTGTGCTGCGCGCCCGCCAGGTCGGCGATGGTGCGCGCCACCTTGAGTGCACGGTGCGTGGCGCGGGCCGACCACCCCAGCCGGGCGGCAGCCGTCTGCAAAAACTGCTGGGCGGCAGGCTCCAGCAGGGCATGGGCATCGATCGCCTGCCCCTGCAAGGCCTGGTTGGCATACCCCTGGCGCGCCGTGGCCCGCTGGCGGGCCTGTACCACGCGCGCACGGATGGCTGCGCTGCATTCACCCGGTGGCGCATTCAACAAATCCTGTGCAGGCAGGGCCGGAACCTCGACATGCAGGTCGATGCGGTCGAGCAACGGGCCGCTGAGCCGCGCCTGGTAGCGCGCCACCTGGTCGGGCGTGCAGCGGCAGGCGCGCTGCGTGGCGCCCCGGTAGCCGCAGGGGCAGGGGTTCATGGCCGCCACCATCTGGAATCGCGCGGGAAATTCAGCCCGCTGCGCGGCCCGCGCAATGGTGATGTGACCCGTCTCCAGCGGCTCGCGCAGGGCTTCGAGGGCAGCGCGGGGAAACTCGGGCAACTCATCCAGAAAGAGGACGCCGTGGTGCGCGAGCGAGATTTCCCCCGGGCGCGGCGGTGAGCCCCCGCCCACCAGGGCCACGGCGCTGGCGGTGTGGTGCGGGCTGCAAGTGGGGCGCAGGGCCCAGTGCTCCTGTGCAAAGCGGCCCGCCAGGCTGGCCACGGCGGCGCTCTCCAGCGCCTCGTCCACCGTCATGTCGGGCAGCACCCCGGCAAAGCGCTGCGCCAGCATGGATTTGCCCGAACCCGGCGGCCCCATCAGCAACAGGCTGTGGCCACCGGCAGCGGCGATTTCCAGGGCACGCTTGGCCAGGGCCTGGCCTTTGACATCGGCCAGGTCGGCATGGACACCGGTGGCCTTCAGGGGCGTGGCCTGCAGACGTGTCCAGCCACTGTCCTCGGGTGCCGGGCCTTCGCCCGCGCTGCCGGGCGGCAGAAACTGCTGCACCACGTCCAGCAGGTGGCGCGCACGCCAGACCTGGGCATCGGGCACCAGCGCTGCTTCTTCGGCGCTGCCCGGCGGCAGCACCAGCCGCACCCCGCCGGGCAAGGCACGCAGCGCCAGGCTGGTGGCGAGGGCGCCGCGCACGGGGCGCAGTTCGCCCGAGAGCGACAACTCCCCCGCGAACTCATAGCCCGCCAGGCGGGTGGCATCGATCTGGCCGCTGGCCGCCAGGATGCCCAGGGCAATGGGCAGATCGAAGCGCCCGGAATCCTTGGGCAAATCGGCCGGCGCCAGATTCACGGTGTTGACAATGAGCTGTCAGACAACCCCGTGCGGGCAGCAAGCGCGGCAGCCAGGCTTCTTTTTCAGATCCTCTGGGCCCACTCAGCCATGCGCAGGCCAGACGCCGCAGGCGCAATTTCCAGCAGCCGGATCTCCCACCGTTCCACGTGGTTCAGCAGCAGTTCGATGGCATTGAGCATCGCGCTGGCCGAAGCCTCCGGCAACGCCAGCGGCAGGTGCAGCACGGCCAGCCCCTGCGCATCGATACCGGCCCAGCCGCCACCAAAGCCGGCCCCCATGTGGTTTCCCTGCATCAACACCTGCAGCGCAGAGCCTTCCGCACGCTGGCCCCGCAAGGCGCAGGACAGCAGCCAGCGGCCCTGGGCCGGCACGAAGCGGATCTCCACTGCGTGATTCCCATCGAAAAGCAGCCGACAGCAGTCCTGCGCATCCGCCCGCAGCGCGGGGATGCCGATGGCTTCGCCCAAGGCAGCGATCAGACCGGGCACGGAGGTGTCAGGCATGGAACCCATGAAGGCAATGGAAAGCAAAGGGAAAAAGCGTCGCGCGGCATCTCCAGCGCCGGGTGCCACGTGACCGGCGCAGATGGCGCTGGTCACGGGCGATGATACGCTTGTACACTTTGCTACAGGCCGCGCGGCGACGCCGCTATGAGCTTAAGGTGCGGGAAACAGAGGTTTCGTTGAACGCGCCATCTCGGCGATAAACGAAACGATCCGCCAACTTCTTGACGAAATGCACGCCCAATCCACCGATATGCCTGTCTTCGAGAGATGCCTCGACATCGGCGGCCACCAGCGTTGTGGGATCGAAAGCGGGGCCCTCATCGCGCAGCACAGCGCTCAGAGTGGCGGGTGCATCGAAGGCCAATTGCACCGAGACCGGCCCACCCTGTCCCTGGTAGCCATGGGTCGCCACATTGGTGAGCAATTCGTCCAGCATGAGACCGAGGGAAGATGCCAGCGGCAGCGGCACATCATGCTCCAGGGCCCAGTCTTCCATGCGCTCGAAGAACGCCGGAAGCTCCGCGACGGTGCCAGACAGGGTGCAGTGCAGTTCAGCCGGAGGGTTCATAGACAGCATGCGCTCGAAAGGGCCGTGGACATCGATGTGCACCGCCGCCGCGCTCCGCTGGGCCTGCACATTCGTCGGTGCATTGTGGCATGAGCCGGCCCGCCTTTTTGCCCGGCGAAGCCCCTGCGCAGGCCGGTGCCGGCGCGCCATCGCCGGCCCCCACGGACGGCACGCCGGGTTTCGCCGCGCTCTGGGAGCTCGCGGGGCTGTGGCTGCTGATTGTGCTGGCTGGCGTGCTGCTGATCGCCTTCCTGCTGCTGAACATCCGCACGCAGGAGGAGCAGGGCATCCAGCGCGCGCGGCTCTCGCTCACGCTCGCGGGGCTGCAGGAAACGATCGAAGGCGACCTGGCCCTGGGACTGGACCTGCCGGACCACCGCGCCATCCAGCCGAAGCTGGAAAAAGCCCTGGCCAGCGATAGGCAGCTGCATGCCATCGACGTGGTGGACCGCGCGGGCATCGCGCTGTTCAGCACCGACCGGGGCACCATCGGCGAACCCCTGCACGCCCGCGTGGCCCAGGCCGCCGAGGCCGGCGCCCGCGGCAACCGCACCTGGACGGCCCTGGTCGGCAACGAAGCCGTCATGGGACTGCCGCTGCACAACGCCTTCGGCGAGGTGGTGGGGCACATCAGCACCAGCTACGCAGCGCCCGCGCCGGCCCTGCAATGGGCGGATGGGAGCGCCCTGCGGGACAAGCTGCTGAACCCGATCCTGCTCACCACGCTGGTCATCCTGGCGCTGGTCGTGCTGGTGGGCTGGGCCGCCGCGCGCTGGGCCCTGGCCCCGCAGTACCGGCGCCTCGACCATGAGCGCACGGGCCGCATGGCCCAGGCGCTGGCGCAGTCCGCCGCGGTGCGGCAGCGCATGGACGACTGCCTCGCGCGGCTGGACGAAAGCGAGCGCCTGGAATGAGCGCGCCCCGACGTCCCCGCCGCCCCAGCGCCGCATTGCCTCCAAGCCCGTCAGAGCCCTCTCGATATAGTTTTGATAATTTAATCCGAACGTAATCTGATCGCTT
>JAPKHH010000144.1:0-6389 GCA_026647025.1 Giesbergeria sp. | reverse complement strand
TCTCATACTTGTCCATCCTGATTCTTCCTTTCGTTTGCTTGGCGGCTCACGTCTGGAAGTCTCTGCGATGGACAACCCCTGAAAAGTCAAACTTCTACTGCCTCCCCGGCAGAGCCGGGGGTTTTCCTGCTATTAATAAGGCAAAAAAGTCCTTCAGGGCAATACCGGAAAGCGCTATTAGCTATCATTAAAATAGCAACCAACACACGGTCAGGGTGTTGCCGCACCACCCTGCTCTGCGCCCTCCACGCCAGTGCGGGCGCCGGGAACGGCCTTGCGGGCCAGCAAGGAATACATGGTGGGCACCACGAACAGGGTGAGCGCCGTCCCCAGGCTCATGCCGCCCACGATCACCCAGCCGATCTGCATCCGGCTTTCGGCCCCAGCGCCGGTGGCCAGCGCCAGCGGAATGGCGCCCAGCACCATGGCGCCCGTGGTCATCAAAATGGGACGCAGGCGCTGGGCCGACGCCTTGACCAGCGCATCGATCATCTCCAGCCCCTGCTCGCGCAGCTGGTTGGTGAACTCGACAATCAGGATGCCGTGCTTGGTGATCAGCCCCACCAGCGTAATGAGTCCGATCTGTGAATACACGTTGATCGACCCACCGCTCCACTGCAGCGCCAACAGCGCACCCACCATGGACAGCGGCACCGACAGCATGATGACCAGCGGGTCGATGAAGCTCTCGAACTGCGCTGCCAGCACCAGGAAGATGAACACCAGCGCCAGCACGAACACGATGCCCAGAGCGCCCTGCGAACTGCGGAACTCGCGCGAGATGCCATTGAGTTCGGTGGTGTAGCCGGGTTTGAGCACCTCGGCCGCCGTGCGGTCCATGAAGGCCAGGGCCTCGCCCAGCGAATAGTCGGGTGCCAGGTTGGCCGTGATGGTGGCCGAGCGGCGTTGACCAAAGTGGTTGAGCTCGCGCGGGCTCACACTCTCGCGCACGCTGACCAGGCTGGAGAGCGGCACCATCACGTCGCCCTTGCCCCGCACATGGATGGTGTCGATGTCCTCGGGCGCAGTGCGGTCCTGGCCTTCGGTCTGCACGATCACGTCGAACTGCTCGGCGTCGCGCTTGTAGCGTGTCACGGTGCGTCCGCCCAGCATGGTCTCGATGGCGCGCGCCACCACGTCCACGCCCACACCCAGGTCGGCAGCGCGCTCGCGGTTGACGGTGATGCGCAGCTCGGGCTTGTTCAGGCGCAGGTCCACATCGGGCGACTGGATGCCGGGATTCCGGGCGATGGCGTCGAGCATGCGGGTCGCCGTGGCGCTCAGCTCTTCGTAGCTGTCCGAGGTCTGGATCACGTAGTTGAGCGGCCGCGAACGAAACCCCTGCCCCAGCGACGGCGGGGTGATCGGAAAGGCATTCACCCCCGGCAGATTGGAGATGCGCGACTGCATCTCGCGCGCCAGCTGCAGCGTGCTGCGCTTGCGGTCTTCCCAGTCCACGGTGCGGTAGACCACGCTGCCCTGCGACACGGTGGGATTGCCGATGCTGGCAAAGATGCGGTCGAACTCGGGGTAGTCGCGGCCGATTTTCTCCAGCTCCAGCGCATAGCGGTTGGTGTATTCGAGCGTCGAGCCATCGGGCGCATTGATGCTGGCCAGGATGGTGCCGCGGTCCTCCAGGGGCGAGAGCTCCTGGCGCATCTGCGGATACACCAGCGCCACCCCGGCGCCACTGAGCACCATCACCCCCAGCACCAGCCAGCGCGCCTGGAACACCGCAGCGCGCCAGCCACCGCCCCCCCAGCGGGCCGTGACCAGCCAGCGCAGCAGGCGGCCATAGGCCTGCGACAGGCGGGTGAGCCAGCGCTCCATGAAACGGTCAAACCAGTGCGGATTGGGGTTATGCCTGAGCAGCAGCGAGCACATCATGGGCGAGAGCGTGAGCGCCACAAAACCCGACACCACCACCGCGCCCGCCAGCGCCAGCGCAAACTCGACAAACAACCGCCCGGTGCGCCCGGGGGTAAAGGCCAGCGGGGCATACACCGCCACCAAGGTCAGTGTCATGGCCACAATGGCAAAGCCGATTTCCCGCGCACCTTTGATGGCGGCAGAAAACGGGTCCAGCCCTTCCTCGATGTGGCGGTAGATGTTCTCCAGCATGACGATGGCATCGTCCACCACCAGCCCGATGGCCAGCACCAGGGCCAGCAGCGTGAGGGTGTTGATGGAAAACCCCGCCAGCTGCATCAGGGCAAAGCTGCCGATCAGACTGACCGGAATGGTGATGATGGGAATGATGGAAGCGCGCACCGTGCGCAGGAACACAAAGATCACCAGCGCCACCAGCAGCACGGCCTCCAAGATGGTGGTGTAGACGTTCTTGACCGAGCGGTCGATGAAGCGCGAGTTGTCGTTGGCAATGTCCACCATCACGTCGGCGGGTAGATCGGCCTTCAGGATGGGCAGCATGGCGCGCACGCCATCGGACAGTTCCAGCGGGTTGGCCGTGGTCTGGCGGATCACGCCCACCGAGATGGCTTCGCGCCCGTTGAGCCGCACGCGGCTGCGGTCGCTGGCGGGGCCCTCTTCAACGCGCGCCACATCGGCGAGGCGCACCGGGAACCCATTGACGGTGCGCACCACGATCTGCGCAAACTGCGCGGCCGTGACCAGGTTGGTCTGCGATGTGACGCTGAACTCGCGCTGCTGCGACTCGATGCGCCCGGCGGGAAGCTCCAGGTTGTTGCGGCGGATGGCGTCCTCGATGTCCTGCGTGGTGAGCCGGTAGCCCGCCATGCGCTGCGGGTCGAGCCACACCCGCATGGCATAGCGGCGTTCGCCATAGATGGGCACATCGGCCACGCCGCTCACCGTCTGCAGCCGGGGTTTGACGATGCGGTTGAGCAGATCGTTGATCTGCAGGGGCGAGAGGGTGTCGCTGCTGAAGGCCAGCCACATCACCGGGAAGGCATCGGCCTCGACCTTGGCAATGACGGGTTCGTCCACCGCGTCGGGCAGGCGGTTGCGCACACGGGCGGTGCGGTCGCGCACCTCGGCGGCGGCGTTGTCGGCGTCCTTTTCCAGGCGGAAGCGCACCGAGATCTGGCTGCGCTCGGCCCGGCTGATGGAGGTGATGACATCCACCGCGTCAATGCCGGCAATGGAGTCCTCCAGCGGTTTGGTGACCTGCGACTCCATCACCTCGGCGGATGCACCGGCGTAGCTCACGCTGACGGTCACCACAGGCTCGTCGATCTTGGGATATTCGCGCACCGACAGGCGGGTAAAGCTCACCGCGCCAATCAAGAGCACCAGCAGCGACAGCACGGTGGCCAGCACCGGGCGGCGGATGGAAATTTCAGCCAGTTGCATGGTGTTGCGGAAATTGGGTCAACGGGCCTGGGAGGCGCCCCCGGCGGGCGCTTGCGGCAGATCGACCACGCGCACGGCCATGCCATCGCGCTGCACCCGCTGCTGCCCCGCCGTCACCACGGTGTCCCCCGCCTGCAGCCCTTCACGCACCTCCACCATGCCGCCATGGCGTGCACCCAACTGCACCGCGACACGCTGCACCACGGCGCCGCCGGCCTCCTTGCCGGGCAGCACGGTATAGACATAGGGGCTCTCGCCCTGGGGCACGATGGCTTCCTCGGGAACCACCAGCGCACCCGGACGCTCGCCCATGCGCACGGTGACGCGTGCAAACATGCCCGGGCGCAGCTGCAACCCTTCGTTGGCGATGCTGGCGCGCACCATCACCGAACGGCCACTGGCGTCGATCTGTGGGTCAATGGCACGCACCTCGGCCTGATAGGTCTTGCCCGGCAAGGCATCGAGCGCAACCAGCGCGACCTGGCCCACGCGCACCTGGCCCTGGTAGCGCTCGGGGAGCCGGAAATCGACGAACACACTGTCGATGTCCTCGATGTTGACGATGTCGGAGCCGTCCTTGAGGTAGTCGCCCACGCTCACATTGCGAATACCGGCGATCCCGTCGAACGGCGCCACGATGCGCAGGCGCGCCGCCGTGGCCTCGGCCAGGGCCAGCTTGGCCTGTGCCACCTGCAGGTTGGCAGCGCTTTCGTCGAGCGAACGCTGGCTGACAAAGCCCTGCGCCACCAGTTCCTTGTTGCGCTGGTGGTTGGCCTGCGCAATCGACAGCTCGGCCCGCGCCTGCTGCACCTGGGCGCGGGGCAACTGGTCGTCGAACTGCACCAGCAACTGCCCCTTGCGCACCCGGGCGCCGTCGCTGAACTGGAGTTGCGTCACGCGCCCGCTCACCTCGGGCCGCAGCACCACGCTGCGGCGCGAACGCAGGCTGCCCACGGCCTGCGCCTCGTCGTGCAGGGCCATGGTGCGCACCTGCGCCACCTCCACACTGACGGGCTTTTGCGCTGCGTTCTTGCCAGGCCCGGACTTGCTGGCGACCTGCGTCTGCACACCCTCCGGCGCAACGGGGAGGGCACCCCCTTGCAGGCGCCATGCGGCAATGCCAGCCACGGCCAGGCCGATGGCTGCAATGAAAAGAGAGCGTGCTTTGAAAGCCATGTGGAGACATACCGGGTTACACCATGGCGCAATGTAGCAGCGCGTACCCCCGGGCGTTGCCCGGGCCGCCCATACCCGTCCGGGTGGACGGCGGTCTTTACCCAGGCTTTACAAAACAGGCTGGCTCACCGGCGACCCAGCGCCTGCTCCACGCCCCGATTGGCCAGTGCATCGGCCCGCTCATTGCCCGGATCGCCCGAATGGCCCTTGACCCAGCGCCAGTCGATCTGGTGGCCGCCCTGCGCCACCAGCGCATCCAGGCGCTGCCACAGCTCCACGTTCTTGACGGGCTGCTTGGCAGCAGTGCGCCAGCCCCGGGCCTTCCAGCCGTGAATCCATTCGGTGATGCCCTTGCGCACGTATTCGCTGTCGAGGTACAGGGTGACAGCGCAGGGGCGCTTGAGCGCCGAGAGGGCCTCGATCACCGCCAGCAATTCCATGCGGTTGTTGGTGGTACCCAACTCGCCGCCAAAAAGCTCTTTCTCGGTCGCGCCGGAACGCATCAACACGCCCCAACCGCCGGGCCCGGGGTTGCCCTTGCAGGCCCCGTCGGTATAGATCTGTACCTGGTTCACTCAATGTTCCTGTCGGTCAATGTTTTTTCTCGGTGCGCCGGGCAATCGGCATGGTGGCCGTGGCGCGTTGCGGGCTGGTGCGCCAGGCGGGTTCGAGCAGGCGCACTCCGTGCACCCGCTTGATGCCCACCACGAAATAGGCGGCGCCCAGTATGGGCCAGCAGCGCTCGCCGACCGGGTCCATCCACGCAAATTTTTCCAGCCATTGCTCGGTGCGCACCGCCGGGCGATAGCAGCCAAACTGGGCATCGTCCATTTCGAAGTTGAGCAGGCGCAGCCAGTCGCGCAGGCGCCAGTAGCCGATGAACTCATTCACGTCAGGCAAGAACGAGCGCCCTCGCCCGCCGCTCAAACGCCGATAAAGACGACTGCGGCGCTGGCGCAGCCCCCACAGGCTGGCCGGGTTCAGGCCCGTGATGACCACGCGGCCCTCGGGCACCAGCACGCGCGCCACCTCGCGCAGGGCGGTATGCGGGTCGTGGCTCAACTCCAGCGCATGCGGCAGCAGCACCAGGTCCAGGCTGTTGTCCGGAAAAGGAAGCGCCACGGCATGGCTGAGCAGGTCGGGAACCGGCCCCTCACCCGGGGCGGGAGCTTCGTCCAGCGCGAGCCAGCGGTGCGGCATGCGGTTGGCGCGCAGCCCCTCGAGCAGGGGCATTCCCAACTGCAGGCTGTGGTAGCCAAAGACGTCGGCGACGGCCTCGTCAAAGCGCGTCTGCTCCCAGCCCAGCACATAGCGCCCTGCCGGTGAATCGAACCAATGGTGCAAACCTATAATTTGATCACTCATGAACCTGCTTGCCTTGCCCGCCTTCTCCGACAATTATCTGTGGCTGCTGCACGACGAGCACCATGCGCTGGTGGTGGATCCTGGCCAGTCAGAACCTGTCCTGCAGGCCCTCCAGGAGCGGGGGCTGCAGTTGCAGGCCATTCTAGTCACGCACCACCATGCCGACCATGTAGGCGGCGTGCAGGCGCTGCGCGAAGCCACGGGGGCCACCGTGTACGGCCCTGCGCGCGAGCGCATTCCAGCGCCTTTCACGCCGCTGGCGCAGGGCGACCGGGTGGACGTGCTGGGCCTGGGCTTTGACGTCATCGACGTGCCAGGCCACACCGCCGGCCACATTGCCTACTTCAGCCCGCAGATGGACGGCGCACCGCTATTGTTCTGTGGCGACACCCTCTTTTCCGGCGGCTGCGGCCGCCTGTTTGAAGGCAGCCCTGCGCAGATGCTGGCCTCGCTGGATGCCCTGGCGGCCCTGCCCGGCGAAACCCGCGTGTGCTGCGCCCATGAGTACACACTTT
>JAPKHH010000143.1:0-6455 GCA_026647025.1 Giesbergeria sp. | reverse complement strand
CCGTCCCATGCGTAGAGTATGCCGACCAGCCGCGCATCGGTGGCACTGCGATCGAGGGGCTGCCAGATCACCACGTGGTTGCCGTTGGAGTCGACGGCGCAAACGGGGTTGCATTGCAGGCCATTCATGAATTCGAAATTGGCGCGTTCGTCAACAACGCGAGCAGGGCCGATTGGCGTGCCAGTTGGATGAAACTGACGAAGCAGCACACGAATACGGTAAACGCGGATCTGAGTGCCTTGAAACTCGCGGTCCACGAAGCGTTCTTCCCACACATGCACCCAGGCCAGCGCATCGGCATCCGGTTGCTTGCCATGCTCGGCGGCTTGCTGGGTGACTATCTCCATCAGCTCCTGGCGACGCACCTGTTCGGCTTGGTCCATCTCTGCGTCGATGGCGTCTTCGAGTCGTTGCAGTGCCCAGGTGTCTTGCCATTGCTGGCGTTTGCGCAGGCCGGTGTCGGTGTAGCGCTGGGCAGGCAAGGCGGGCACGGCTTCGCTGGCCACCAGTTCGGCCACCAATTGCGGCAGGTCGAAATCGGCATGGCCAGCGTAGAGAGCAGCCAGGTGCATGAAATCGGCATCCTGCGCCACAGCATCGGCCAGACGGGCGGTGCTGGTCAGTTGCGCGGGCTGCTCAACGCTGGCAGGCCAGAGTGTGGGTGCTTCCAGCCGGGCCAGCAGGGCATCGCGCAGTGCGGCTTGTTCCAGGTCGGGCCAGCGCGGGCTGTTCCAGCGGCGTTTGAACTCGGGGCGCTCCAGCAGGGCGATGGTTTTGTCTTGCTCGATGGCGTCGATGCGGCGCTGCACCACGGCGCGGTAGTCGGCGGGCCAGTGGGCAGGGATGTCGGTGATGGGGGTGCTGCCGTGGCGCTCAAACCAGGTGGTCTGCTCGCGGCCAGCGGCGATGCGCCGGGCGAGCACGATTTCAAACGCGCGCTGGCCCAAGGCGATGGCGGGCGGGTTTTTAGATAAAAACGAGCTGTAGCGCTTATCTGGCAAGCGCAGGCAGCTATACAAACCGTAGCATTCCCAGTCCAGTTCTTCTTGCCACGCGATCATCTGGCCGCGCAGTTGCTCGGCCTGGGCGCGGGCGGCGTCCAGGCTGGCGCGGCTGGGCAGGGGGGTAGAAGTGGCGGGGTTTTGAGGGTCAAATTGGCCACTAGCGCTTGCTGGATCAGCGCTACCAGCTATCAAATCCGAAGCAAGCAATGCGGCTGGCTGCACGCGGGCCAGTTGCTGGGCCAGGGTGTCGAGCTGGCGGGCGCTGGCCAGGGGGCGGTCGGGGCTGAGGGGAAACTCGGCCACGTTGCTGGCGTTGAAAGCGAAACGCTGCTCCCAAGGTTCTCCAGTGCCGTCTTTGGGGAAGCACATTTGCCGCAACCAAAAACACGCCACCGACGAATTGAGCAGCCCGAGCAGCCCCAGGTGCTCGTCTTCGCTGCTGCCCGCGGGCAGCTTGATGACCGGCGCGGTTTGCTTGAATACCTTGCCGCCACGGTCCAGCACAAAGTGGTTGTGGGTCGCGACTTCGGCGAAGGTGATGGTGAGGGGGCGATCCAGTCTTGATCCATAAACTTCTCGTAAATCCCACCAATGCAAACCCTTTTGTTCGACGGGAACCCCAAATGCTTTGCGCTCTTTGAGCGATGTCCGATACGACCAAAGGCCACGTACGTGAGACACGGTCTGGTCGGCAGGTAGATCAGCACCAGTATCGCTGTACGGCCAAAGAACGCGCAGGCTTGAATCAGCGCACCAATCGCGGACGACATCGCCTTCGGCAATCGGCATGCTGAGATTGAAGCCAAGGCGAGCAATTGCATCGGCTGGCAGCATTAAGCAGTTATCTTCGCCGGTGATAACGAGATAGCCCAAGTCAGCGCCTGCGGCTTTGAGCGTCGTAGCGCGCTCCTCAATTTCTTCCCGCAGTTCAGCCGCACCACCGCCCCCAACACTCCACGGATGCCTGCCCAAGGTGGCACGGGGCGTATCCACCACGCTGACGAAATCGCTTTCGCTGCCCGCTTGGTCGATCTGGCCGACGATGGCGCTCCACACCAGCCCCTGCGCAGGGTCGGCAGGCGTGCTGGGTTCGCCCTTGATGCCCATGACGGTGCGCACGCCCGCATCCACCGGCGCGCGGTGGCGGCCCAGCAGGATGACGGTGGGCGTGCCGTGGCCGGGGATGTAAGCGCCGCTGGTGTCCACCACATGGGTCAAGTCCAGCCGGGGCAGCACCTGCTCGATGAGCTTTGAGCCAAACTCGCGCTTCATAAAGCTGTTGGCGGTAATCAGCCCGACAAACCCAGCGCCCTGCCCGCCAGTGCCGGTGACGGCCAGGTCAAAAAACCGCTCGGTAAACGGTGCGCCCAGCGAGTATTGGCGGTGGCAACTGGCGTACTTATGGCGGTAGGCGGCATTCAGCGCAGCGTCTTTGACGACGATGTACGGCGGGTTGCCCACCACGGCGTGGTACTGGCGGCCCAGAATGCGCTGCACCTGGGCCAGGTCTTCGCTGGCATAGGCGTGGGCCAGGCCGGTGTCGGCGTGGGTTTGGGCGGCGTCAAACAAATCCTGGCTTTGCGTGAGGCCAAAGCGGGTGCCATGGAGCAGGCTGTCGCCAATGGCCACGGAAATTTGGAAATTGTGCGCATTGGCCAGGCGCTGCACACCACTGGCTTGCAAGGCGGCCACCAGCAGCCGAAAGCGCGCTATGGCCACGGCAAAGGGGTTCAAATCCACGCCCGCCACGGCGTCCAGCGCCTTTTGCGCCAAGTCCACGGGGTTGCGCGCGGGTTCATGGCGCTGCCATTCGGCCAGCAGGCGGTGGAAGGCACCCAGCAAGAAGTGGCCCGATCCACAGGTGGGGTCTATCAGGCGCACCTCGCGGTAGCCAAATTCGCGCAGCGCGGGCGTCAGGGTGCGGTCGAGGATGAATTCCTCCACAAACTCGGGCGTTTGCAGCAGGGCGTAGCGCTTGCGTGTGGCCTCGCTCAGGTCTTGGTACAGGTCGCCCAGAAAGCGGGTGTTCCAGGTGGGGTCTGTGAAGTCGTGTTGCAGGGCGCCGGTGTCGGCGTTCACCTCCCACCAGAATTTGAGCAGCGCCATGGCGGCATCGCCGCTGATGCCCAGGCGGAAAACGGGGTTGTGCGCTTCGTCAAAAAAGGTCTGCAGGCCGGGCAGGTGACCGGCTTCGCGGAAGGCAGCGAGCAGGTAGTCGCGGTCGCTCTCGTGCGGGTGGGCCTGAAAGTAGGCGTGGTGCCGGTCACGCGCCAGGGCCAGGCGGCCTGAACCCGGCGTGCCGCCCAGCCAGGGACGTTCGACCAACTGGTTGTCTTCCATAAAGCGCAAGAACACGCAGCTGAGCAGCCAGTGCACGCCCGACTGGGTGATGACCTGGTCCACCCAGCTCTCAAAGGTTTCGGCGCAGCGCTCGGCGTCGCGCGCGGCCTGCCATTCGGCTTGTAGGCTGGCTTTGAGGTCGGGAACGTCTTCAATGCGCTGCAGCAGGTCGGCTTCGAGGCGTTTGAGTAACTTGGTGAGGTCGGCAAGGAGTTGGGAGGCGTTGATCACTGCGAATGCTTTCAGGCGGCGGACGGGCTGGCATGGCTGCCTGCAGGGCTGGCCGTGTGGGGGCCGGTTTTGGCGCGGTGTTTGTTTTCAACCCAGGCCTGCGGCAGTGCCAGGGCGCGGGTGTTGTTGATGTTGTTGACCAGGGGCACGGCCACGCCGTCGATGGTGGGCAGACCCTGAGCGCTGGTGGGCAGCAGCAGCCAGGCGCTGGGGGTGTGGCCGGGGCGGCCTGCGTTTTCCTCCAGCTCGGTGACGAGGTGCATCAAACCGTACCGCGCCAGCAGGCCCGCACACACCAGCAAGATGGGCTGGGGGCTGTGCAGCAAGGCGGTGCGCAAGGCTGGCAGGGTGCGCTGCACCAGGCGCTGCAGGTTGGTCCAGTGGCGGCTGGTGCGCTCGGCGGCGTCGGCCTGCAGCACCACGGCCCAGTCCACCTTCATGGCCTGGGCTTGGGCGCGCAGTTCAGTCAACAGCAGGGCATCAAAGTTGATGCGCTGCACGGTGGCAAAGCGGCGTTGCAGCTCGGCATCGGCATGGCGGGCCAGGCGCGGGTGCACGGTGAGCACGAGCAAGCCGCCTTGTTGTAGCGTGCGTTGCAGGCGTTCTTCCACCGCGGCGGCCTGGGCTGCGTCGCCCTCTGGCGTCAGGTGGGTGCTGAGTTGCGTGGTCTGGCGCGAAAACTGGGTGGTGGTGCCCGCCGTCTGACCACGGCCCAGGGTGGCCAGGCGGTAGGCGCCCCGGCCATCGGCAGCGGTCACGTCCCAGGTGAGTGGCGCACCGGCTTCTTCGAGTAGGCGGTCCAGGCTGGGGCGGTCTGGCAGGGGCGATGCCTCGGGGTAGCGGCCGCGCACGCGGTCTTGCAGGTCTTTGACGCGCAGTTCTGGCGCACCCACCAGGGCGCCCAGCGATTGGCGCAGCGCCTGCAGTGGGGCCATGCCCCGGGCGTACATCTCTTGCCGGCTGGAGACTGCGGCCTTGCGCGATGCCGAGGCGGCCAGGCGCAGCAGGCGGGTGGGCAGCAGGGGTTGTGGAGCTGCCCCGCCCAGTTGTTCGGGGTACGGCAGGGGCACGCCTTCCAGCATCTCCAGCACGCGGGGCGGTGGCAGCAGGGGGTCGGCCAGCGCGCAGGCATCGGCGGCAGTGCCGAGCTGGCGCGCGTAGTCGGCCCAGGGGGCGGCGCTGGCAATGAGCGCGTGGGGCTGGTGGTCGTAGGCTTCAAACCGGGGCTGGTCGAGGTGGGACTCGGCCTCCAGCGCTGCGCGCAGCACAGCGGTGGCCAGGCGCAAGCGCTCGGCCTCATCTTGCGAGGCGCAGCCGCGCAGGGCCAGCAGGGCCAAGGCGCCCTCTTGCGCACTCATCACCTGGCCTTGGCTGCGCACCAGAGTGTCTAGCTGGAGCCGCAGTTCGGTAAAGGCAGGGTTTTTGAGCCAACGCTCGCGGGCTTTGACCAGGGTGACTGTGAGGGTGGCACGTTCGACTTCGCCCGCCTGGGCGGCATCGCCCACGCTGGGCCAAGTACCGGCTTTGACGGCGTCGTCCAGGCCCAAGTAGTAGGCCAGGGCTGCCTCTTCAGGGCGGTCATCCCCTGCGGGGCGGCGAGGCAGCAGCTGGCTGGCCAGTGCGTCGATGCTGACGGCGCGGTCGGCCTCGCCGTCGGCATCTTGCGCGATGCTGCGGCCTTGGGTGAGGTCGGGCCGCAGGCGGGCCAGCTCTTTGGCAGTAAGGCGGATCTCCTTGCGGATTTTGTCGCCCACGCCCTTGAGGTAGCGGAACTTGATGCGGTCTACCGCCAGCAATTGGCGGGCGTTGTGCACGCCCATGCGCTCCAGCACGTCTTGGGCTTCGAGGCTGTAGCCCAGCTCGGCCATGGTGGTCTGCGGGCTGGCCGTGGGCGCAATGGCGGCCAGGCCACTGGCGGGTGTGGTGTCGCTGGGGTGGGCCGTCTGGCGTGCCGTAAAGATGGCGCGCCAGGCGCGGAGCATGTCTTCGGCGTTGTCGAACCGCTCGCGGTAGTCGCGCTTGAGGGATTTTTCAAAAAACCGGGTGAAGCCTTCGCGCGTGACGGGGTCGAATACGTCCTTCTCGATGGTGGCTTCAACGTCGAGCATGGCGGGCGAGGTCTGGCCATCGCCCCACACCGGGGGCTGGCCCACGGCCATTTCGTAGAGCGTGACGGCCAGGGCAAAGCGCTCGGCATACAAGTCCCAGCGCGGCGGTTTACGCAGGGACAGGAAGGGGTCAAGGTAGGGGTGGGTGCCGGCCGTGATGTTGTCGGCCGGGGTGCGGCACAGCGAGAAGTCGAACAGAACCAGCTGCAGCTTTTTGTTGCGGTTTTCTGCAATGCCGATGTTTTCAGGCTTGATGTCGCGGTGGGCGACGCCTTCGGCTTCAAGGTGGTTGACGGCCTCGATCAGCTCTTCGCCAAAGCGCTGCAGCATGTCGAGCGACAGACGTCCCTCTTGCTTGAGTTTTTGCGCAAGGTTTTTATCACCCGCACTTTTGAGCAGCAGCGCGGTGCGGCCCGCGACTGTGAGGGTCTCGCGGTGGGCAACGATGTTGTGGTGGTGCAGGCGGGCCAGTACCTCGCCCTCGGCCACCAAGCGGTCGTTGTGCGTGATGTCGCAAGCTACTTTGAGGATGGCCTCGTCCTCACTGCCATCGCGACGCACCAGCAATGCATCGCTAGAGGAGCCACGGCCCATGCGCTTGATGACGGTGAAGCCACCCTCCAGACGATCGCCCGCGCTGGCTGTGCTGGGGTCTACGGTGGCCTCGGGGTCGGGCGTGGTGAGTTCATCCTCCACCAAGTTCAAGTCGTCAAGAAAGCCCTGGATGGTGTCGTAGCGCGCCAGCAGGTCGGGCGCGGTGGCGAATTGAATG
>JAPKHH010000142.1:0-6635 GCA_026647025.1 Giesbergeria sp. | reverse complement strand
TAAACAGTCATAAACTCCATAAGAATCAACAAGTTAGGCTGATTCTTTCATTCATAAGCTGTCATAAGCAATCTTTACAGGTCACCAATAACGGGGGAACAATAGGGGGAACAAGGCGAGATTTTCGCTTTACCGCTGGAGTTGTTCCCCCATGCTGACCGATATTGCTTGTAAATCAACGACTTGCCCCGCCGACAAGCCCCGCGCCCGGTTTGCCGACACTGGCGGGCTGTACCTTGAAGTCACGCCCAACGGCGCTAAGCGCTGGTTTTGGAAGTACCGCTTCGACGGCAAGGAAAAGCGGATCGCCTTTGGCAGTTACCCTGCTGTCAAACTGAAGGAAGCCAGGGTAGCCCGCGACGACGCCCGCAAGCTCCAACAGCAAGGCATCGACCCCGCCCAAAAGCGCCAGCTAGACCGGCTGGAAAACAAGCGTCTAGCCGATGTGACTTTCGAGGCAGTGGCCCGAGAGTGTCACGCCACCAAGGCCAGCGGCTGGAGCAAACAATACGGGGAGCGATGGATCGAGCGCATGGAGAAAGACCTGTTCCCCTGGATAGGCGCCCTCCCCCTTGCCAGCATCACGGCACCCATGCTGCTGCAAACCCTCAAGCGCATAGAGGCCAGGGGCGCCAAGGAAACCGCCCACACACTGCGCCAGACCGCTGGGCAGGTGTTCCGCTACGGCATCGCAACAGGCCGCTGTGAGCGCAATCCGGCCCCCGACCTCCACGGCGCACTCATGCCGGTGAATGTCAAACACATGGCGGCGGTGTTGGACGCAGAAAGCGCCGGAAAGCTGATGCGCTCCATTTTTGACTATGAAGGCCAGCCGTCCACACGCGCCGCCATGGAGCTATCCGCCCTGCTCTTCCAGCGACCGGGGAACATCCGACACATGGAGTGGACAGAAATCGACCTTGATGCGGGACTGTGGACTATCCCCGCAGACAAGATGAAGCGCACGATCTACGGCAAGACCAACGGCAGGCCGCACTTTGTGCCCCTTGCCCCCCGCGCCATCCAAGTGCTGAAAGAGTTAAAGCCTCTGACCGGGCACGGCCGCTACGTGTTCCCCTCCCTGCTGACAGGTGAGCGGGCCATGAGCGAAAACACCATCCGGACGGCACTGCGCCGCATGGGCTACACCAACGACGAAATGACCCCGCACGGCTTTCGTGCGATGGCCAGAACCATCATGGTGGAGCGGCTGAACATGCACCCGGACGTGATCGAGGCGCAACTGGCACACGGCAAATCCGGCCCGCTGGGTGCTGCTTATGACCGGGCAGAGTTCATGGAGCAGCGCCGCAAGATGATGATGGAGTGGGCGGACTACCTGGACAAGCTGCGCACGGGTGCGAACGTAATCCCGCTGCGCGCATGAGAAACCGGCAAGCCGCACGCCGGTTCATGTGCGGCAAAGGCGACAGCCAGGGCAGCTACTACCCCGCCCGGACTGTCTGACCACAACGAAAGAAGGACTTTCACCATGGCTACTGAGACTGTACCCAATATCTGCAAAGGCACTGTGCCCTATGACGATGCGAGCGAGAGCAGCGCACTCATGTTTGACACGCTGACCTTGCTGCATTCGCTTCTCGACATGGCCGAAGACGGATGCAAAGCACTCGACCGGGAAGGGTTGACATGCAAAGAAAGCCGCATGGTGAACTTGCTAATGCAGGCATCCGACAAAGCCGCCGCAGCTATCCGTGTGCTGAACCTGTAACCCATTCGCCAGCCCTAGGCTGATCCCCGAAAACCCGTTTCCCTGCGGGCTGGGCTGGCACCTTTTCAGGGGGCGGAGAGGGAACGCTATGAGCAGACTATTCAAATTGAAGCGATGGTTAACTGTGGAGGAAGCTAGTGCGTACCTGACAGGAATTCTTGGCGAGCCTGTACGCCAGCACGAAATCTATCGTTTGGCTATTGATGGGAATCTAAGGCTTTCGGTTGTTTTTCTCTCTGACTACAACTGTCGCGAGGCACATAAAAAAACAGGTGAGATTCGCTATGAAGCCGTTCCTTCTCTGGACGGCAAGTCTTTAGTAAATGTTCCAATCGGAGGGCCAATCTACGAAACAAGAGAGGGGGATGTTTTTCAAATGAGCCAGATGGTTGGCTATCTCGCCATGGATACCCCCTATTTGCTGCCAATGATTGGCGGAGAAGTCGAGTCTGTCGAGCGGAGATATTGGGAAGTGCAAGGTATTGAGAGGGCGCCATCAACCGACATAGGCGGGACATTTGTAGCCGACGCAGGCCAGATATATCGAATCGAAGATCGGCTAAATCGCAATGATATTTCTCGGGGCTTTTTCCCAATTGGCTCTCTTCCCGAAGAGATAGAGTTCGTTGTCACGCCAAGTGACTTGATGGCATTTCAAAGTGCACTCATAGGCGCGCAGCCGCCAACCGACGGAAAACCCCTAACAGCCAAAGAAGAAACTACTTTGCTGAATATCATCGGGGCCTTGTTGGCACTGAGCGGGACAAAGGAAGCCGCCATCATCTCGGAGCTTTTGGAAATGCACCCGAGTACGCAGGGAATAAAAAAGCGCACTCTTGAAGAGAAGTTCGCTGCTGCAAAACGCAGTTTAGGCGCCAGCTAATCAACCGCAGTTGCGGCAAGAGGCACCGCAGTTGCGGTGCTTTTTTTTTGCCAAAAAATAACCATTGCACCCATGTTCATTCATGAGGTGCACCATGCCCACAGAAACCGTTAATCGCCGCCATAACCGCCACCCGGCGCAATCTCTGCACGCCCTGCAAATTGCTGAGGCCCTGCTGAAAATTCAGACGGTAATAGCCGTCACGGGCCGCTCAGAATCGACCATTCGCCGCAAGGTGGCCGATGGCAAGTTCCCCCAACCTGTGAAAGATGGCGCACGCTGCACCCGCTGGGTTGCGGGCGATGTTGCCAATTGGTTGCGTGCTCAGGCAAACGCAAAGGTGTCGGCATGACCGGCCAGCGCCCGGGACAGGATCCCGACGACAAGACATTTCACACCATCGCGGCGCAGTTCGCCATGCAAGGCCATGCATTGCACCGCACCGTGCGCGCCGACGATGGCCGCGTGCACTACGTCGCCAGCCGCTGGGGTCAATCCCGCGTGTTCGCGCACTGGAACGACGTTCTGGCGTTCCTGACGCAGATTGGCGGTGCAGCATGATCGCCTGGAACGACTTTCCCGAAGGCGACCACCGCACTCAGTGCCCCGCGTGCAATCGCCGCGACAAATCCATGGGCGTGACCGTCCTGGGGCCGGGGCACGGTGTGGCGCACTGCTTTCGCTGTGGCTATGTAGAAACCCGCCAGACAGCCCGAGAGCTGACGCCCGCAGAGCGTCAAGCCTTCGCCCGCCGCATGGATGCGCTCAAAGTCCAACACGACGCAGAACAACGCACACGACAAGCCGAGGTGGCCGCCGCCGCCGCTATCCGCTGGGCATCATCCAAGCCAGCGGCAGAGCATCCCTACCTGACCGCGAAGGGCGTGCAGTCCCACGGCCTGCGCCTCGATGGGCGGTGCCTGCTGGTGCCCCTTCGCGATAGCAACGGCACATTGCAAAGCCTGCAAACCATCGGCCCCGATGGAGACAAGCGCTTTCTGCCTGGCGGACGCGTGAAGGGCTGCTATCACTCCATCGGCAAGCCTGGTGCCCGTCTGGTGGTGGCTGAGGGCTACGCCACCGCTGCAACGATCCATGAAGACACCGGGCACGCCGTGGCTGTGGCCTTCAACAGCGGCAACCTCCTGAACGTCGCTCAGGCCCTGCGCGCCAAGTACCCCGAAGCGGTGCTGGTGGTGGCGGCAGATGACGACTGGCAGACGCCAGGAAACCCCGGCTTGACCGCCGCGACCGAAGCCGCTCGCGCTGTCTCTGGATTGCTGGCGGTGCCTGATTTCAAGGGCTTGCAGCGCGGGCCAAAGGACACGGACTTTAACGACCTGCGCCGCGTGGCTCAGTCGGTGGAGGTGTGCC
This sequence comes from Giesbergeria sp., assembly GCA_026647025.1. Taxonomy (GTDB): domain Bacteria; phylum Pseudomonadota; class Gammaproteobacteria; order Burkholderiales; family Burkholderiaceae_C; genus Simplicispira. The sequence continues at coordinate 2,646 of JAPKHH010000142.1, read as the reverse complement.
AATGAATCGCGTGGAACTAGCCTTCGACAATGCCGAGCCGGTGGAGGATTTCGACAACCACCGCAACGCGCCACGCCCCGACCCGGCTTGCCTGTATGGCCTGGTGGGCGAGATTGCCAAAGCGGGCAGCGATACCACCGAGGCAAATCCTTTCGCCATCGCGGCCAGCGCAATCGCTTACCTGGGCGTCGCCGTGGGCCGTGGCCCCTATATGCCCATCGGCAACACCTGGCACCACGCCCGGTTTTTCATGCTGCACGTGGGCCGCTCAGGCGAAGGGCGCAAAGGGGATGCAGTCTCCCTCACGAAGCGCATTGCGCGCCGCCTGTCTGAACTGAGCCCAGACCACGCACCGCAGGTGCATTCGGGTGGGCTGTCATCGCGTGAGGGGCTGGTCTTCATGATCCATGACGGCTATCACGAAGGCAAAGAGGAAGTGCCCGCCATCCTCGATAAGCGCCTGCTGGTGATCGAGTCTGAATTTGTCAACATCCTGCACCAAGGCAAACGCGACGGCAACACCCTGAGTGCGGCCCTGCGCGACTGCTGGGACGGCGTGAGCCTCAAGCCAGCCACTAAGACAAACAGGCTCTGGGCCAGTGATCCGAATGTGGGAATGCTGGCGGCAATCACGGGCGGGGAGCTGCTGGCCTGTACCGCTTCGCGTGACCTGAGCAACGGATTTGCAAACCGCTTCATGCCCTACTGGGCCGAACGCACGCGCCTGCTGCCATTCCCCAAGGCAACACCCGCCGACGATGTGGACCGCCTCACGAAACGAGTGCTGCAGGTGCTGCAGTTCTGCCAGGCCGAACGCTGGGCAGAGCGCGACACATTGCGCGTGGAGTTGTCCCCAGATGCTGCCAAGCGCTGGGCGGCGCTGTACCGGGGCGAGCTCAACGACCGCAGCCACGGCGAGCGCATCAACGCACTGATCGAACGCCGCGCCCCGATGCTGCTGCGCTTGGCGATGCTCTTTGCACTGACCGACTGCACCGCCACGGTGGAGGTCCGGCACATCGACGCCGCACTGGCCTGGGTGCGGTATTCGGTGGAGTCGGTGAAGTTCATCTTTGGCAGTGCAGCCGATGAAGTGGAGGTTGCGGAAACCAACTACACCGCAAGCAAGATTCTGGACTTCATCGCCAAGCATGGCCGCGTGACCCGCAAGCAAATCACGGTCGAATGCTTCAAGGGCCATGTGAACAAAACCCGCATCGACGCCGCATTGGATGAGCTGCTGACCTGTAACCCCGCGCGCATCACGGTGCAGGAAGAAAGGACAGGGCAAGGGCGCCCCACCAAGTTCTACGAACTGAACACCGCGAACAAAGCGAACAAAGCGAACAACAAGCAACCACGCGGGTTTGCAGGCGGTTTTGATGACCGCGAACAATGCGAACCCAGCGAACTAACCCCGGTCGATAGTTCGCAAGTTCGCACAGTTCGCGAACTAGGAAACACCGCTGCAACCCGCATGGGTGTTGGAAGTTCGCCTAGTTCGCTTACTTCGCAGCCCAACACGGAAACGGTGGAGGTTGACCTATGAGCACCGACACACTGATCCGCGCCGCGATGGATGCGGGAGTAGCGCTCAAGTTCGAGGACGGAAAGCTAAAGGCCGTTGGGCATGTAGATGCTGTGCGCGCATGGACACCGCGCCTGCGCCAGCACAAGGCCGAACTGATAGAGGCACTTCAACCGCCAGAGCCCGCCATTGACTGGCGCGAGCTGGACCGGGCCTACCTGGCGCACCACGTCACATGCAAGACCTGCCAGGCGGCTGGGCGTGGCCGCTCCTATGGCCTGCGGTGTGGTGTCGGTGCCGCGCTGTGGACGACCTACACCGCCGCCGCGCCATGAGGGCGGGGGCTTCGGGGTTTGCAACTTCAGTTTCTGCGAAACCCCACTGCTTCGCACGCGCAGAAAAAATCCCACTATATGAAATATTCAAACGACGAGCCGAACCCGCTGCAGCCCGCGCCCACGCTAGGTTTGCGCCATTCGACCCGCTGAAAACATTCAAACGAATTCAAAGGTATTCAACAAATGAACCCCGACGTTAAAACCATCACCGACTTTGTGCGCGACCAAATGGATGGCGCGCAGCTACCCGCAAACGGCAGCCCCGCATTCAAAGCCATGACCGAGGCCGTCGGCAACCTGCACCGCCACAACTCCCCGCGCGAGCTGGAGTTCCTGGGGCTTAGCGTGCTGGGTGTCGTCATCGACCGCGTGCGCAGCAACATCGCCGCAGAGCAGGCCCTGCGCGCATTCATCCAGCCGGGGGGCAGCCATGACTAAGCGCCTGTGGCTCTGGTTCACGACCCCGCGCGCCGTTCGCCTGGCGCAAGACAAGCGCCGCCTGGAACACATCGCCCGCGACTTCGGATGCTCTCGCACGCAGGCCACGCGCATCGTCAATGCGTACTTTAGAAAGGGCTTGGAGGAAAACCAGTGAAGTGTCACAATATTGCCGTGACGGTTGAACGGGATGTTCGACTGACACCTTCACCAAAAGCCTGCGCTGGGTGCGCGAGCGAGAAGTTAGACCCGTGTGAAAACACGGACTCTGAGGGTGCCCCTGAAAACTGGAGTTCTTAACCCTTGTTGAAAATACCGACAAGGAGTTCAGAGATGAGTGAC
>JAPKHH010000141.1:0-6738 GCA_026647025.1 Giesbergeria sp. | reverse complement strand
TGGAACAAAAACGTCGGCTGCGCGCTTGCAGCTTTCGGCCACCAGGCCCAGTTGCGCCTCTTCCATGGACGCCGTGAGCCGCAGGCTGGTGCCGGGCAGATGCTGGTCGAGCAGCGCAAGCAAGGGCGCTGCGGTGTGCACGAGCACGTCGTCCTGCAGATACAACCCAAGACTGGCGCGCGGTGTGTCGCGGAAATCCCGCACCATGGCGGTGGATTGCGCCAACAGGCTGCAGGCACGCGGATACAGGCGCTCGCCTGCGGGCGTGGGGGCCAGGCCATGGCGGCTGCGCTCGAACAGCACGGTTTCCAGGGCATCCTCCAGCCCCTTGACGGCCATGCTGATCGAGGGCTGGGCCACGCAGCAGCGGCGTGCGGCTGCGGTGATGGAGCGTTCTTCGTAGGCGGCCACGAAGTAGCCCAGGGCGCGCAGGTCAAACAGCATGGCGGGTCAGGTCAGGAGGTTTCGGTCCCGAGTGGGGTGATGGTGGTGACGGTTTCGCGGAAATAGTCCAACAGGCCGTCCTGCGAGTGGCTCACGATCCAGGTCAGGCTCTCCACAGTGCGTTCCTGCACGGCGTAGAAGAAGCGCTGGTGGAATTGCGTGAGCACCCAGTTGTTGCCCAGGGGGGTGCTGTGTGTGTGCAGGATCTGCGTTCCTTTGGGAAAAACCTCTGTCGCCAGGCGCTGTAGCACGACCAGCAGATCCTGCTTGCTGCGCACCTGTTGCCATGACGTGTCGGCCGCGTCGCGGTAGTGGTCGATGCGGAAATCCACATCGTCGGCAATGTGCGCCAGCAATGTTGCAACGTCGCCCTGGGCGAAGGCGGCCAGCACATGGTCGACAGGGAAGTGGAGGGTGGGTTGGGTGGTCATGGTCGGCTCCTGTGGAAAAGCCGCGACTTTAGGGACTGATTTTGTATTGGTAAATTATTTTATTTATGGAAATTCAAGATATTTTATTGATGGATGGACCTCATCCACCGTCACGCCGAACAAGAGACCCGCTGGGTTGCGAAGCCCTGGGACACATGGCACCGCCCGCTGCCCAAGCAGCTGCGGGGCGCATGCTGCGGTGGCGCGTATGCTCTGCGTTTTTCAACGTTTTGTCTGCCGCCATGACCGATTGCACCTCCGACATACCTTCTTGCGTCCAGGAACCTCGCCTGTGGAGCGACGGGCGCTGGACGGCGCGGGTCATCAAGAACGAGGACGACGATGGCTGGGCTGTCTCCATGACGCTGCAGGGCGAGGACGAGCCCGCGCTGGTGGGTCCGTGGACCATGGGGCGCGACAAAAAGAACCCCAAGCCGCTGGATGTGAATGCCTTCAACACCCTGGTCAAGACAGCGGGCGAAGTGCTGCGCCGCCACGAGCAGCAGCTTCATGCGCAACTGAACAAGAACCTCACCATCACCTGGCGTGGTGAGCGGGTGCGGGTGTTGCTGGCCATCGTGCCCGACGATGAAGGCGCAACTGCCACGCTGGCGGCGCAAGACGCGCTGGGGGTGGAGCTGGCTTGCGTGCCCGTGCCGCCCACGTTCAGGCTCACGGTGGACAGTGCCATGGCCTGGGCGGGAAGTGGGTTTGAGCGCCCGCGCTGATGCCCGCAGGCAAACCGGGCCACAAGACACGATCGAGCGGGGGGCGAGTGGGCGGCCAACGATGCACGGTAAGACCTTGCAGTAGCTACAAAAAATATAGCTTGTAGCGCTTGTGTAGAAAGCGCCAGAGCCATTTTCAGGGTAATTTTGCGCGGGGCATATCGGCCGCCCATCCCGCCTGGTTTTCTCAGGTTGCGGCAAGCCTGGGAGGTGCAAGCCGGGCGGGCGCGGGCGCCTGGGTGTGGCCCATCTCGCCGGGCGCCAGCTGGAATACGGCCACCGCTTCCACCAGTTGCTGTGCCTGTTTCTTCAGGCTGTCGGCGGCGGCCGCACTTTGCTCTACCAGCGCGGCGTTCTGCTGGGTGGCCTGGTCCATTTGCGTGATGGCTTCACCCACTTGCGACACGCCCATGCTCTGTTCGTTGCTGGCGGCGCTGATTTCGCCCACGATGTCGGTCACGCGGCGGATGGACGCGACTACTTCGGTCATCGTGGCGCCGGCCTTGTCCACCAGCATCGTGCCCTGCTCCACGCGCTCCACGCTGGCGTGTATCAGGCCCTTGATCTCCTTGGCGGCCTCGGCACTGCGCTGCGCCAGGCTGCGCACCTCGCTGGCAACCACGGCAAAACCCCGGCCCTGGTCGCCTGCGCGGGCGGCTTCGACGGCGGCATTGAGTGCCAGGATATTGGTCTGGAACGCGATGCCGTCAATCACGCCAATGATGTCGGCAATCTTCTTGCTGCTGTCGTTGATGCCTTTCATGGTGGTGACGACCTCGGCCACCACGTCTCCGCCCTGTACCGCCACGGTGGATGCGCTGACTGCCAGTTGATTGGCCTGGCGGGCGTTGTCGGCATTGGCCTGCACGGTGGAGTTGAGTTCTTCCATGGAGGCCGAGGTTTCTTCCAGGGCGCTGGCCTGCTGCTCGGTGCGCGCAGAGAGGTCGTTGTTGCCCTGTGCAATCTGGGCGCTGGCCGATGCGACGCTGTGGGCGTTGTTGCGTACATTGCTCACCACGCGCGACAGGCTCGTCTGCATGGCGTGCAAGGCGTTGAGCAGCAGGGCGATCTCGTCCTTGCCCTGCGCGGGCGTTGCCCGGGTCAGGTCACCACTGGCCACAGCCTGCGATACGCGCACCGCGTTGTCCAGTGGGTTGACCACCGTGCGGCTGAAAGCCACGGCGCCTGCAATGCCCAGGGCACAGACCACCAGCATCACCACCAGGCTGATGGTGGTGGCGCGCTGCGCCGTGGTGGCAGCCTTGGCCGCTACTTCACTGCTGGCTTTGGCGATCAAGTCGCCCGCCTGAACGATCAGTTGCGAAGGCTCGCGGTCGATGCCTTGCACCGCCTTGTCCCCTGCGTCCGGGTCGTGGCCCGACGCCTTGAAGGCGTCAAAGCCCTTGCGGTATGCGACGCCCATGCGCTCGTGGGCCTGGACAAACTTTGCCACATGGTCGCGTTCGTCCCCTGGAGGCAGCAGCGTCAGCAGCTTGTGCGCTTCGGCCCTGATGGTGGTTTCCTGCTTTTCAAACGAGGCCCAGTAACGGGTGAGTAGGGCGGGGTCCTTGCCGCGCAGCAGCACGTTCTTCCACTCCTGGACCTGCACCTTGAAGTCGTTGAGCATGCTCGATGCCAGTCGCTCGTTCTCGAAACTCTGGGCCACAGTGGTCTGGTAGGTGTCCAGCGCCTGGTTCAGGCGGCTGATGCCGAACAGCGCTGCAGCAAACAGCAGCAGCGACGCGGTAAAGGCCAAGGGGAGCTTGAGGCTGAGCTTCATGGGGAACTCCTGTTGTGCGTTCTGCGCGCCAATGTGTCCATTGGTCCGTGGCTTGCATTCGCCTCGGATCCGCACCATGCCAAGGGCATCAGGAGCAACATTATGGAGAGATCGGCAAACTTTTGTGCACGGGTTTCTGCGGTGGCGGCAGAGCGCTGCGCACAGCTCAGCCCGGGGTGGCAGCCAGGCACGGTGGCCGCCCAGGCTGACGGCCCGGGCCTGCGCAACGAGGGTGCAGGCGCTCTGGGGGCAGCAATGGCGTCCCGACCGCGCCTGGGCAGGCCAGGCCAGGCGCTGCGTCCCGTCTACAGCACGCCGTTGGCGCGCAGTTGCGCAATGCGTGCAGCGTCCAGCCCCAGCTCCTGCAGCACTTCATCCGTGTGCTGGCCCAGCGCCGGTGGGGCGTTGCGCAGCACGGGCGGGTGGGTTGACAGGCGCAGCGGGCTGGCCACGCCGGTGATCTGCGCCACGCTGTCGCCCGCCTCGCCTTCTTTCCAGCGCGGTAACGGCACGGCAAGGCCGCGGGCCTGCACCTGGGCGTCGTCAAACGCCTGGGCGATGGTGTTGATGGGGCCGCAGGGCACGGCCTTGTCTTCGAGCAGGGCAATCCAGTCGGCGGTGGGGCGGGTGCGGGTGACGGCCTCCATGGCGGGGATCAGGGCCGTGCGGTGCTGCACGCGCAGCGTGTTGCTGGCAAAGCGTGCGTCGACCGCCCATTCCGGTTTGCCTGCGGCTGCGCAAAAACGGGCAAACTGCCCGTCGTTGCCAATGGCCAGCAGCATGGAACCGTCCTGCGTGGGGAAATCCTGGTAGGGCGCCAGGCTGGGGTGGCTGTTGCCCTGGCGCGTGGGTGCCACGCCCGTGGCCAGAAAGCCCGACGCCTGGTTGGCCAGAATGGCCATGCCCACGTCCAGCAGTGCCATGTCGATGTGCTGGCCCTCTCCGGTGCCGGTGGTGGCGTTGTCGCGCACGTTCAGTGCGGCCAGGATGGCGCTGCTGGCGTACACGCCGGTGAACAGGTCGGTGAGCGCCACGCCTACGCGCAACGGGCCGCCGCCGGGCTCGCCATCGGCGCGGCCGGTGATGCTCATCATGCCGGTCATGGCCTGGATCATCAGGTCGTAGCCGGCACGCTCGGCATACGGCCCGTCCTGCCCGAAACCGGTGACCGAGCAGTAGATGAGGCGCGGGTTGAGGGCGCGCAGGCTGGCGTAGTCCAGCCCATAGCGTGCCAGCCCCCCCACCTTGAAATTCTCCACCAGCACATCGGCGTGCTGTGCCATCTGGCGGATGAGCGCCTGGCCCTCGGGCGTGGCCATGTCGATGGTGACCGAGCGCTTGTTGCGGTTGCAGGCCGTGTAGTAGCTGGCCTGGGTGGTGTCGTTGCCGTCGGCGTCCTTCAAGAAGGGCGGGCCCCAGTGGCGCGTATCGTCGCCCGCGCCGGGGCGCTCGACCTTGACCACATCCGCCCCCAGGTCGGCCAGAATTTGCGTGCACCAGGGGCCCGCCAGCACGCGGGAGAGGTCGAGGACCTTGGTGCCGGCCAGGGCGCCAGCGTTGGAGGGCAGTGTGGTCATAGGTCGATTACTATTGAATTGATAGCTTGCAGCGCTTGTCTATCAAGCGTTAGAGGCCTAAAACACTTGAAATGTTTTTGGAAGAATCCCGGCTTGCTCCCTCGCCCCTCGTGGGAGAGGGTTGGGGAGAGGGGGCTCAGTTGGCGAACGCCGCAATGCCCGTTTGTGCGCGGCCCAAAATGAGCGCGTGCACATCGTGCGTGCCCTCGTAGGTGTTCACCACTTCCAGGTTGACCAGGTGGCGCGCCACGCCAAACTCGTCGCTGATGCCGTTGCCGCCCATCATGTCGCGCGCCAGGCGGGCAATGTCCAGCGCCTTGCCGCAGCTGTTGCGCTTGATGATGGAGGTGCCTTCCACGCTGGCCGTGCCTGCGTCCTTCATGCGGCCAAATTGCAGGCAGGCCTGCAGGCCGATGGAAATCTCGGTCTGCATGTCGGCCAGCTTTTTCTGGACGAGCTGGTTGGCGGCCAGGGGGCGGCCGAACTGCTTGCGGTCCAGCGTGTACTGGCGGGCGGTGTGCCAGCAGAACTCGGCGGCGCCCAGGGCGCCCCAGGCAATACCGTAGCGCGCGCTGTTCAGGCAGGTAAACGGCCCCTTGAGGCCCTGCACCTCGGGGAAGGCGTTGTCTTCGGGCACGAACACCTCGTCCATCACGATCTCGCCGGTGATGCTGGCGCGCAGGCCCACCTTGCCGTGGATGGCGGGGGCACTCAATCCCTTCATGCCTTTTTCGAGCACAAAGCCGCGGATGGGGCCGACGGCGCCGCCTTCGGAGACTTCCTTGGCCCAGACGACGAACACGTCGGCCACGGGGCTGTTGGTGATCCACATCTTGGCGCCAGAGAGCTTGTAGCCGCCATCGACCTTGTGGGCGCGCGTGGCCATGCTGCCGGGGTCCGAGCCGTGGTCGGGTTCGGTCAGGCCAAAGCAGCCAATCCACTCGCCGCTGGCCAGCTTGGGCAGGTACTTCTGCTTTTGCGCTTCGGTGCCGAATTCATGGATGGGCACCATCACCAGCGAACTTTGCACGCTGGCCATCGAGCGGTAGCCCGAGTCCACGCGCTCCACCTCGCGGGCGATCAGGCCATAGGCCACGTACGACAGGCCGGGGCCGCCGTACTGTTCAGGAATGGTGGGGCCCAGCAGACCCACTTCACCCATCTCGCGGAAGATGCTGGTGTCCATCTTTTCGTGGCGAAAGGCGTCGAGCACACGCGGGGCCAGCTTGTCCTGGCAGTAGGCGGCGGCAGCGGCCTGGATGGCGCGCTCGTCGTCGGTCAGTTGCTGGCTGAGAAGAAAAGGGTCGTCCCATTGAAAAGCGGCGTGGGCCATGTGCGTGTCTCCAGATCAAACAAAAAATGAGGGGGGAAGCGAATTGACTGGAACGCATGGTAGGCCTTGGTATGGCACCTCGCAAGCGAGTTCTTTGCATCCAGACATGCGTTTTGGGAATGTATGAAATACTGATGGCCAGCTGCATCAAGGCGTGGCTGGTCACTTAAAAATTCCTCTTCATCATGCGCCGCAACATTCCCTCCACCCAGGCCCTGGCCTGTTTTGAAGTTGCCGCCCGGCACGAGAGCTACACCCGCGCCGCGCAGGAACTCTCGCTCACGCAAAGCGCCGTCTCGCGCCAGATCCAGGCGCTGGAAGAGTTTTTGGGCGTGCAACTGTTTCGCCGCACGCGCCATGGCGTGGTGCTCACCCCGGCGGGCGCGCACTACGGGCGCCAGGTGGCGCGCTGGCTGCAGGGGCTCGAACGCGACACGCTCGACGT
>JAPKHH010000140.1:0-6822 GCA_026647025.1 Giesbergeria sp. | reverse complement strand
ATGTGCGTGTGGCTCTGCTCAACCGTTTCACGCAACTCGGGCGCCCGAGCACGGTGCCCGTGGGTGCCATGGCATAGCTGCGTCTGGGGCTGGGGTCATTGCGTCTATCTTCCGACTTGTGCAACAAAGCCGTTGTTTGACGCTGTTGACGATGTGAAGCAGCTCTTTGCGGACTGGCGTGGCGATATTGATGCGAAGAGCCCACCAGGGCAGGCCCCGAACCGGCGTGACACCATGCACATGGTCTTGTCCATGCCTGGGAAGGCCGATCCGCTTGCCTTGCGAGATGCGGTGCGTGCTTTTGCTGCGGACAACTTTGGTGCGAATCACGAATATGTCTTTGCATTGCACACCGATGCCCGTGACCCCGGGCGCGATCCAGAGACGACCAACCAAGGAATCAGGAATGAAAACGAGAAGGGCAGGAGTCGCTAACGCAGCACGGGCATGGTGCGTAGTTGCGCTGCTGCTCTTCACTGCGTTGGCCCGCGCGGAATTGGTCGGGCCTGTGGTGGCTATTCTGGATGGTGACACCATTGACGTGCTCGTGGACCGCCAGCCGATTCGCGTGCGCCTGGCGCAGATCGACGCCCCGGAGAAACGGCAGGCATTCGGTACACGTGCCCGACAGACGCTGGCGGGGCTTGTTTTTCGGCAATCGGTGACGGTGGAAGAGGCTGGCAGGGATCGTTACGGGCGCGTCATTGGGGCAGTCTATGTCTCGGGGGTCAGCGTGAATGCCCAGATGGTCGAGCTGGGCATGGCATGGGTCTATCGCCGGTATGCGAAAGATTCGGCGCTGTTTGAGCTGGAGCGACAAGCCCAGGTCGACAAGCGAGGTCTTTGGGCTGATCCGGATCCCGTAGCCCCTTGGGAGTACCGACACAACAAGCGCGCCCAGGCGGCGTTGCCAAATTAGGTGGTCCCGCCTTCAGCGTAGGACATGGTTTTCCGTAAACTGTCCCCGTTGCTTTGAATGCAGCGCGATCTTGTTTCTTGGGCAATTGCTTCGCGTGCCCAGTGTCAGTATTTGCGGTACGGCATGAACTACAATGCGTCCTAAGGACGCATTGTAGTTCATGCCAGCATATGATAGTAAAAATCTTCTTTACATGCCGTGTACCACTTGTTAGCATCACTGTCCTAAGGACAGTGATGCTAACAAGTGAATGATAATTTGATGTTGCCAGAGGCCTTGAACGCCTACATCAGACCCATCCAAGAACGGTTGGGGGTGTGGGAGCGGCCTGTCGTCACGGGGTATGAGCTGGGTGTTTTGGCCGCGACCCAAGCCACAGGCGATCCGATTCCACTGTCTTTGTATGCAGAAATTGTCCGGGTCTTGACGTCATTTGGTTTGATTTCACCGGCCAAGGAGTTCAAGGCTGGCACGGTTTATCAGCTTTTTGGGCGCAACAAGCCGCTCCCCATGGAAGTGGCCTGCTCCGTTGACCCATTCGCATACGTCAGTCATCTGAGCGCCATGGAGTACCACGGCGTCACCGACCGCTTTTCCAAAAATCTGTACCTGTCCACTCCACCCGAACGGGAGTGGAAGGAGCAAGCGGCTGCACGCATGGACAAGGACCTCAAGATGCGCAAGGAGGGATACCTTGCGGCCAAGCTGCCCACGTTGAAGTTTCAGAAGTTCGAACGCATTGATGGGATGCGGGTTGAGTTGGTGCGTCGTTCGCATCGTGGTGCCTTTAAGACGATCAAGTCTCCATCCATTCGCGTCGCAATGGTGGGACGAACCTTCTTGGACATGCTCCGCGAACCGGAGCTGTGCGGCGGGATACAGCATGTCGTTGACACCTACCGGGAATATGCGGTCAAGTATCTGAAACTCATCATTGACGAAGTTGGCCAGCACGGGACGTCGATTGAGCAGGCGCGGGCTGGCTACCTGCTGGAAACGGTGTGTGGTCTATCGGATCCAGTCATTGATGCGTGGGCGTCCAAGGTTCAACGAGGAGGCTCCCGCAAGCTGGACCCACAGGCAGAGTACGCATCGGTTTTTTCTGAAAGGTGGGCGCTATCGGTCAACGTTCCGTCATTGGATGCGTCGCAAACCGATGCGGGGGACTCATGAACGAAGTTGAAATTGACGCGTGGGTGGCGCAAGCTCCACAAGGCCAACGGGGCTTCAGGGAGGCGGTGCACACCATCCTCGACGGTATTGGCCATTCCCAGAATTTGAGTGCCAAGATGGTGATGAAGGGCGGACTTCTGCTGGCCATACGGTATGCCAGCTCTCGCTACACCCGGGACTTGGATTTTTCTACCAGGGACAAGTACACGGCAGAAAGTGTCGACCTGCTTTTGGCAGAGCTGCGGGAAGGGCTTGTCACTGCAGAGGACCGACTTTCTTACGACACGCTTTGCCGTTTGCAGTCTCACAAGGTTGAACCCAAGGGCGAGAACAAGACCCACCAGAGCCTGGCCCTGAAAATCGGGTTCGCGAACCGGAGCAATGCAGGGCAGATGGCTCGCCTGGAGGCAGGTACTTCGCCTCAGGTGGTCGAAATTGACTACAGCTTCAATGAGGCTGTTTTTGATGTGGAGGTGCTGGAGTTGGATGGAGGGGCGACCATCCATTCCTACACCCTGAACAACGTGCTGGCTGAAAAGATGCGTTCGCTGCTTCAGCAGCCCGTTCGAAGAAGAAACCGCCGACAAGACGTCTATGACATCTGGCTATTGCGGGAGTCCGGGCCTGCGCTTACTGCTGACGATCTCGTCAAGATTCATGAGATTTTGGTGGCTTCTTGCGGCTCCAAGGGTATCGTTCCGGACATCCACTCCATGGAATCGGCCGAGGTCGTATCCATGGCGCGCACTGGCTACCAGGAGTTAGCGGCAGACGTTGATGGCGAATTGCCGCCATTCGACGAGGCGATGGGCCAGGTTGTGAATCTGTACCGCTCTCTGTCATGGTGACATTGGCTTAAATTGGGCAGTAGATCGAAAGGATTGGACGTTGGCAATCGACCAGGCGCTGACCGTCGGCGCGCCGGGACAGCCGTCCGTAGGCTGGTTGCGGACGTTCGGTGACCACTGGCAAATGACCGTTATCGGCCAGAACAAACGTTCGCAGGTAGGAGCGCATATCGCGCAGGGCGTCTAGAGAAGTGACTCAGCAAAACGGACAATGAATCGATGGACCGCGGCTGCGCTAACTCGTGCAGCATAGGGGCGTGTCCGAATTTTTGTGTAAACGGTTCGGACTTCAGTTGACGGAGATGCGGTTCAAACTGAATGGTAAAGCGGGTCAGCGCAGCCTTCCAATCACGGATGGGCTTGGTCCACTTCTGGCTGATGTTGCGCAGGGCCAGGTAGAACAGCTTGGTCAGCGCCTCGTCGCTGGGGAACGAGCCCCGGTTCTTGCTCAGCTTCCTCAGCCCCATGTTCACCGACTCGATGGCGTTGGTCGTGTAGATGACCTTTCGGATTTCTGCCGGGTAGTCAAAAAACGGCGTCAGTCGGCTCCAGTTCCTGCGCCAGGACTGGCCAATGGGCAGGTAGTCCGAGTCCCACTTGGCTTCGAACTCGCCCAGCCGCAACTCGGCCTCTTCGGCGGTGGCAGCCTGGTAGATGTGGCGCAGGTCCGCCGCAACATCTTTTCTGCGCTTCCACAAGACGTAGTTCAGGCGTGAGTCGTATCCGCCCCTCATTCCGTCCTCATTGCATTCGTGTTAATGCTGGAGGTGCGGTATGCGCAAGGGTTTCGATTCCTATGCTTCGCTGACGATCCCCGTCGTCTTGGTTATGCTCGTATGGTGGGCTTTGACGTTCCAGGCGATGCCTGTTGTCCATATGGCCATCGGGGCCGACAGCCTAGCCCGATACGCTTCACCCCCGCTGGCGGGGGCATCATTTTGGGTGCTCCCTGACGGCCACCGAGCTTTGGGGCACTTCGCCGCGCTGCCTTACACCTTGTTGGCCTGGACGACGCTGGGTTCTGTTTCTGTTGTGATCGCCCTGCGCCACCGCAGTGAGCGCTGGGGTTTCTGGTCGATTGTCGGCGTTTCATTTGTGGCTGCAGCCGCCTCACAGGCCTATGGCATCAGACCGCCTCTGTGGTTGATTGGTGCCGCTTTGGCGGGCCTCACGGCCCTTTGGTTTCGCTACGGTTCCACGACTGCGAGCTCAGCTCGTCGAGTAGCGCCTGCGGTACCGTGGACGACCGTCTTCGTGATCTGGGCGCTCTGGATGCTGCTGGTCGGGCATAGCGTGCTCTGGTTGTCCGATCTGGCCGCTCGCGGGCCTATCAGCCTTCGCTATACCGGTCTGCGACAGCTTGACGCTGTCTGGGCCGCGGCATTGCTGGTCCTGCCCGTGGCTGCATGGGGGGCTCAGCGATTCCTTGTCCTGCTGGCTAGCTTCACGGTGCTGTGGAAAAGGCCCAGGGGCCCGCAGGTGCTGTTGTCCTTCTATCTGCTGATCTTGATCCTGTTAGTCCTAATCGGGTCTGAAATGCGCTTCGCAGGGCAAAAGGGCTATCCCCACATCAGCTCCGAGGCGGTACGCCTGTTGTGCGCGATTTCCGTGGCGTGGTTGATGGCCCGCCACTTCGAATGGAACGGGCGCTCGGGTTTGACTTCTCGGGCTGGTGCTTTGGTGCTGGTTGTCTTCACCGGGTGCCTGACGGTGTTGGTGATCACAAGAGATCTTGGGCCCGTTCTGGCCATCGCCGTTGCATTGCTACCGCTGCTACTGGTCGTGCTCGTTTCAACGGATCCGGCCTCCCGCACACTTCCAAAAGTGGTGGCTTTCGGTATTGGTTGGTTGCTCTTGGCGATTGCTGTGAGGTATCTGCTGACCGACTGGTTGCCATCGCAAAGCTGGGCACCGGAACGGCTCGTCCTGCGTAACGAGGCCATGAAGTCGCCCTTCACGTCACGTCTGAACTACGCGAGCCAGATCGCCTGGATCCTCGAAGCGGCAGGTCCGCAGGGGTTTGGTTTGGGGGCCGTTCCCTGGTGCGGCGCAAAAGCGCTGGTTGGGCTGGCTGCCTGTACCAGGCACAGTGGTGTTCCGGTTCAGTTTGGCAGTGACTACGTCTACACCGCCACGGCTGCTGTTTGGGGTGTTTCCGCAGCGGTGCTGCTGCTGTTGCTAACCCTCTCGCTCCTGGCGCTCACGGTGTGGGCCGCATCCCGGCAAAACAGGCAGACTGGCCTTGAACAAAGCGGTGCCCGTTTGCACGCCTGGATCGTGGTGGTGGGTGCGACCTTGCTGATGGGCCAGGTGCTGGTCAGCGTGGCGGGAAACGTCGGGCTGATTCCACTCTCGGGCGTCACCCAGCCCTTCCTGGGCCTGGGTACCACGGCGTTACTGTCGTCAGCCTTGTGGATGGGTTTCGCTCTTGGGGGGTTGCGTTCCGATGTGCAGACCCGCGGCTGGCTTTCCCAACCCTTGCGCCGCTACTTTGCAGCCACGGTGGTGGGCATGGGGTGCTTTGTGGCTCTCACCTGGAGTTGGCGCTTGGCGGATAGCCAACCTGTTCAGGACAGGCTGACCCCGCAGGTTGTCCTCGACGGACTGGGGCTGATCCGCGCCCGCGTTGTCGAAACCGGGGCGGGTGGTTTGCACGCGTCAACCGGAGCAGGCGTGTCGGTGGTGATCGACGAGCCGACTTGCAGGACGCCTGAAAAACCTTTGGAAGCGTTGCTCGGGCGGTTGTCCCGCCATGTGGATAAAGCGCTCTCGTCATTTGCCATCAACTGTGGGGAAGCTGAGGCCGTGGAGGCTGCGGCCCGGTGGGCTGTCGGGCGCCCACAGCATCAGGCATTGAGGTTGTTGGGTGGTCCTTCATCTGCCTTGATCGGCGTGAGCAACCCTTACCGGCTCAATGGCTGCATACACTTTGCGGGCGAGCCTACGGGGCGCAATGCGAGCGTACAGGTCAACGGACCTTGCCCATCGACCCCGGACACCGCTGCACAACTGATGCGCTCGTCTCCCACGTTGAAAGACGCGCTGGCGGGGGCGACCAGTCTGGTGCGTCAGGACGCGTCCAAGCAAAGTGCCGATCACTGGCACGCGCAGTCGCGGACGGCAACCAGCTCTGTAGGTGTGCCACCCTGGGCTGATGCCATCGGCTTGACATTGAGCCTGGGTAATCCGCTGGATCAGCAAGAGCCTGTCAAAACCCGTATCGGTCAGGGCGATAGCGTGACCCTGTCGGTCGATCTGCAAGCGCAGGGCGAGGCTCAACGCCTTGTCGATTGCTATGTCGGTACTTGCGCATGGCTTCCGGCATCGCAGACACAGGGGGGGGCCATGCTGGAGCAAGCCCGTGCGCGAATGGCAGCCGTCCTGGTGGTCGATGTACCCACGGGCAAGATACAAGCTACGGCATCGGGGCATACCGCTTGCTACCAGGCACACCATCAAGGCAAATCGCTCGCAGGCTGCCTGCCGCTGCCGCAGACCCCTGCCGCTCGACCCTGGATGGTGGTCAATCAGGCGTTGCACGGCGAGGCGATGTGCGGGTCACTTTGCAAGCTGCAGGGGGCGCTGGCGTTGCTCCGTGCTTCGGCCCCCTTGACTCAAAGCTCTGCAGCCTTCAAGTCCTCCATTCGCGAGAGCCAGACCGAGCGGTTCATTGACAACCTTCTCTGCGCCGACAAAGGGTTCAATTCCGCCTGCACACAGCAGCGACTGATGGCACTGGTGCAGGCAACACAAGATCTGGGCGGCAGGTCGGCCTGCTCAGCAAGAGACCACAACTGCCGACACATGGATCTCTTTGCCGGTGTTGGGCAGGCAAGTCTGCCGGTCGCTCGTCTGGGTCTTATGACCGATCCCACCAGTCAG
>JAPKHH010000014.1:0-46299 GCA_026647025.1 Giesbergeria sp. | reverse complement strand
ATGCGCCCGACAGCATCGGCGTCGGCCCCCTCCACTACGAGGTCATCGAGCCGCTCAGGCGCATCCGCGTGAAAAGTGAACCCGCTGACGCCGGAGCAGCAGGCTGCCTACGATGCGCTGGTCAACAGCCTGGCAGTGACGGAGCCCCTGGCCGCGCCTGCGGTGGCTGCCCGTGTGGAGCCTGCCGTCAATGCGCCGGTTGCGCGGGTCAACGGTGTGGCATTGCATGAGCCGGGCCAGCCGCTTGATCCGGAAACGCTGCGCCAGCGCGCCTGCACGGAACTGTTGCGCCAAGCGGCGCAGCAGGCCGGTTTGCTGTCTGCGCAGGATGGGTCCTCCACCGATGGCGTCACCAGCGAGGCCGCAACGGCGGCCATCGAGCAGTTGCTGGAGCGGGAGCTCCAGGTGCCCGATCCCTCCGAAGAGGCCTGCCGTCGCTACCACGAAGCCCACCCCGCCGCCCATGTGCAGGGCGAGCGTGTGCAGATGCGCCATGTGCTGTTTGCCGTCACGCCGGGTGTGGATGTCAAGCAACTGCGCTTGCGCGCCGAGGCGTTGCTGCTGGAACTGCGCTGCGCCGACGATGGCGGCGCTACCTTTCGGGCGGCCGCACAGAAGTGGTCCAACTGCCCCAGCGGAGCGCAGGGCGGCGAATTGGGCTGGCTGACGCGTGCAGACTGTGCGCCCGAGTTTGCGCGGGACGTCTTTGGCAGTGCCGAGATCGGCGTGCTTTCGCGCCTGGTGCACAGCCGTTTTGGCCTGCATGTGGTGGAAGTGGTGGCGCGCGAGGCCGGCGAGCAGCCCTCGTTCGAGCAGGTTCGCGGCGCTGTGGCGCTGTCCCTGCGCCAGCAAACCTGGATGAATGCCTTGCGCCAGTACCTGCAATTGCTGGCCGGGGCGGCCGTGCTGGAGGGCGTGGACATCGACGGTGCAGAAACGCCACTGGTTCAATAAGTAGAACGCCCGCCCGGCCATGCCGGCGGGCAGAAAGCCGTCCATGCCTGATGACGACCTACTGGAGCGCCTGCGCAGTTTCAACCAGGACGCTTTCCCGCAGTACCGGCAGCAATTCCAGACCCTCGTCACCGAGGGGCAGCGCCCAACGACGCTGTTCATCGGTTGCTCGGATTCCCGTCTGGTGCCCCATCTGCTGACGGGTGCGGGTCCTGGCGAGCTGTTCCTGGTGCGCAATGTGGGGGCCTTTGTGCCGCCCTATGACGGCTCCTACGGCCTGCATGGGACCGCTGCTGCCATCGAGTTTGCGGTCTTGAGCTTGCAGGTCAGCCGCATTGTCGTGTGCGGTCACAGCCACTGCGGTGCCATCAAGGCCCTCTACGGGGAGGTGCCCGCCGAGGCGCACAACCTGCGCCGCTGGCTGGATCTGGGGCGCAAGGCGGCCCTGCCCGTGGTGCCCGGTCCGGAAGCCTTGCGTCGTACCGAGCAGCGGGCCGTGGTATTGCAGCTCGAACGCCTGATGGACTACCCCATGGTGCGCAGGCGTATCCAGGATGGCAGCATCACACTGCACGGCTGGCACTATGTCATCGAGGACGGGGAGGTGCATGTCTTTGACGTGCAGACCGGAGGCTTTGTTGCCGCCTCGGTGGCTACCACCTGTGGAACGGGCCCCTACCACCCCTACGTCGAACACGATGGTCAGGTGCTGGCCGACGAATAACCCGGGCGTCGGGGCGGGTCATCGGATCTGTAACAATAATTTACATTTGGCGCGAAGCAAGGCTGGGCGCCGAATGGCTGTGGTCGGCAGGAAAACCCCTGACGGCGCGCCCGGATCAAGACGCTACACTGCCGGTTGACTGGCGCCCGGCCAACCCGGATCGGGCCTGCCGCACCTCCGGGCCGCGTGGCTGCAGCGAGGTCTTGTCTCCAGCAATATCTACGGGATTGGCACCATGAAACGAGAAAACCTGGGCCGTGCACACGATGTAACGGCAACCCAACCCATCAGCCTGGATGTGCTGAAGGAAAAATACCTCAAGGCCGGTGAAACCAGCGCCGAAGACCTCTTTCGCCGCGTGGCGCGCGCCCTGGCATCAGTGGAGGCCGAAGCCGACCGCGAGAAGTACGAAGCCCTGTTCCTGGCCAACATGCATGCCGGAGCCATCGGTGCCGGACGCATCATGAGCGCCGCGGGCACCGACATCCAGGCCACGCTCATCAACTGCTTTGTGCAACCCGTGGGGGATTGCATCCAGGGGGTGGACGATGAAGGTTTCCCCGGTATCTACGAAGCCCTGCGCGAGGCCGCCGAGACCATGCGCCGCGGCGGCGGCGTGGGCTATGACTTCTCGCGCATCCGTCCACGCGGTGCCGAGGTCAAGGGAACGCACTCGATGGCCTCGGGCCCGTGCAGCTACATCAACGTGTTCGACCAGTCCTGCTCCACCGTCGAAAGCGCAGGTGCGCGCCGTGGTGCGCAGATGGGTGTGCTGCGCATCGATCACCCCGATGTGCATGATTTCATCACGGCCAAGCGCACGCCCGGGCGCTGGAACAACTTCAATGTGTCCGTGGGCGTGAGCGACGCCTTCATCCAGGCCGTGATGGACGACCAGCCCTGGGAACTGGTGCACAAGGCCCGGCCGGGCGCCACCGTGATGGAACAGGGAGCCTACCAGCGCGTCGACGGCCTGTGGGTGTACCAGAGCCTGCCCGCGCGCGAGCTGTGGGACACCATCATGAAGTCGACCTACGATTTCGCCGAGCCTGGCATCCTGTTCCTGGACCATATCAACCAGGACAACAACCTGCGCTATTGCGAGGGTATCGCGGCCACCAACCCCTGCGGGGAGCAGCCCCTGCCATCCTATGGCTGTTGCGACCTCGGTCCCATCATCCTCACGCATTTTGTGCGCCACCCCTTCGGGTTCGATGGTGTCCCGGCCTTCGATTTCGAGTCTTTCGCCAAATCGGTGGCCCTGCAGGTGCGCGCCCTCGACAACGTGCTCGACGTCACCTTCTGGCCGCTGCCGCAGCAGGATGCCGAGGCCAAGGCCAAGCGCCGCATCGGTGTGGGATTTACCGGCATGGGCAACACCCTGGCCATGCTGTGCCTGCGCTACGACAGCGCCGAGGGCCGCGCCATGGCTGCACGCATTGCCGAGCACATGCGCGACAGCGCCTACGGTGCCTCGGTGGAACTGGCGCGCGAGAAGGGCGCCTTCCCGAAGTTTGACGCCGACGGCTATCTGGCAGAAGGCACCTTTGCCAGCCGCCTGCCCGCCGCGCTGAAGAAGCAGATCCGCCAGCACGGCATCCGCAACAGCCACCTGCTGTCGATCGCCCCCACGGGCACCGTGAGTCTGGCTTTTGCCGACAATGCCTCCAACGGCATCGAGCCGCCGTTCTCGTGGATGTACAAGCGCAAGAAGCGCGAGGCCGACGGCAGCATGGCCGAGTACGCCGTGGAAGACCATTCCTGGCGCCTCTACCGCGAGCTGGGCGGCGACGTTTCCAAGCTGCCCGAGTATTTCGTTTCGGCACTGGAAATGTCGGCCCAGGACCACATCGCCATGATGGAGACAGTGCAGCCCTTCGTGGACACGGCCATCTCCAAGACGGTGAACATTCCGGCCGACTACCCCTACGACGACTTCAAGGGCCTGTACCTGCAGGCCTGGCGCGCGCGCCTCAAGGGGTTGGCCACCTACCGCCCGAATACCATCCTGGGCTCCGTGCTCGAAGTGCATGCCGCGCCCGAGGCCGACGAGAAGACGGCCACCGCCGCGCCCGAGTCCGCACCCGTGGATCCGATGCGCACCGTGATCGAGAGCCGCCCCAAGGGCGCCCTCTCGGCCGTGGCCGAGAAGGTGGACTACTGGACGCAGGAAGGCCAGAAGCGCCTGTACCTCATCGTCTCGTTCCTGCCGGTGCCCAATGCCGAGGGCACCGGCATGGTGGACCGCGCCATCGAATTCTTCATGCCCGTGGGCCAGAGCGGGGAGTCGCAGCAATGGGTCACGTCGAGCATGCGCCTGCTCTCGCTCGCCGCACGCGGCGGCTTCCTGGAGCGCGCCCTGTCCGACATGCGCAAGGTCGCCTGGGACCGCGGCCCCGTGCGCCTGGGCACCCACCAGAAGGACGACGGCACGCAGGTGCCCAAGTGGCATGACTCCGAAGTGGCGGCGATTGCCTACGCTATCCAGAACATCCTGGCGCGCAGGGCGCGGCAGCACAGCCCTGTGGTGCAGGAGCCAGCCCAGGGCAATGCACCGATGGCTGCCATGCCCCCTGTGATGGCGGGCAAGAAGTGCTCGGAGTGTGGCGCGCATGCCATGATCCGCAAGGACGGTTGCGACTATTGCACCCAGTGCGGTCACCTGGGAACCTGTGGGTGAGTGAGCGGCCGGTCATTCCGGTACGGCCCGTTGCGGGCAAACCTTCTGCCGAAACGCTGGCGCAGATCGATCCTCGCTGGCGCTGGCGCTACCTGATGCTGGCGCCACACCGGCTGGGATTCTTCCTGGCCATGGTGCTGTTGGTGGCCTCGGGTGCATGGTGGGCGATGGTGCAGGTGTCGCGGGTGTTTTCGTGGCCTGCACCGTTCTATGCGCTGTCGCCAACGGTGGTGCATGCCGCCGTGATGGTGTTCGGTTTCATTCCTTTGTTTTTCTCGGGCTTTCTTTTTACCGCCGGGCCCAAGTGGCTCCGTGTGGAGCCCTGGTCGACGCACGCATTGCGCGCGCCCTTGACACTGCAGGCTGCTGGCTGGCTGGTGTGGCTGGCGGGCGCGCATCTGCGGCCTGTGGTGAGTCTGCTGGGCGCGGTGCTGGCCTGTGGGGGGCTGACTTGGATGGGTGCGCTGTTCTGGCGCCTGGTGCTGCGCAGCAGCGCCGAAGACCAGGTGCATGCGCGAGCCATTGGCGCTGCCCTGATCGTCGGCAGTCTGAGCCTGCTGGGCGTGTGTGCCAGCCTGGCAGGGGGCGCACAGGACATCGCGCGGGTGTTCGTGCTGACCGGCCTGTGGGGTTTTGTGCTGGTGGTGTATGTCACGGTGGCGCACCGCATGATTCCGTTTTTCACCTCCAGCGCCATGCCATTCATCCAGGTCTGGCGGCCATTCTGGCTGTTGTGGCTCATGTTGGGAGCTGCGGCCTTTGAAGCCGCCGCTGTCTGGGTGGAGTTCGAGGGACCGTTGCGCGGCCCCGTGGCACCTGCGTGGATGCTGCTGCGCGGCGTGCTGGAACTGGGCGTGGGGGCTGTGCTGCTGTGGCTGGCCGGGGTGTGGGGGCTGGTGCAAAGCCTCAAGAACCGTCTGCTGGCCATGTTGCACATCGGATTTTTGTGGCTGGGCCTGTCCTTCGTGCTGGCGGGCGCTGCCCAATTGCTGGGGCTGGTGCAAGGCGCCCCTTATCTCGCGCTGGGCGCGTTGCATGCCCTGACCATGGGGTGCCTGGGGTCGTTGATGCTGGCCATGGTGACGCGTGTATCGTGTGGCCACAGCGGGCGTGCCCTGGTGGCCGACAGCATCGCCTGGTCCTTGTTCTGGGTGTTGCAGGCGGCCACCGTGCTGCGCATCGTGGCGACTTTGCCGACCGCGTTCTCGGGCGCCTTGCTGCTGGTGGCCGCGCTGTTGTGGACGGGAACCATGGGCGTCTGGGGCATGCGGCTGGGCACCTGGTATGGGCGCTTGCGTGTGGACGGGCGTCCAGGCTGAGACAAACCATGGAACACCAAGCCTTGGCGCAGGCAGCGCCTCTTCCGGCAGACTTTGCGGCCATGGCCGCCACGCTCATGCAGGCGCGCCAGACCATTCTGCCCAAGCGGCTGGGCAGCCCCGGGCCCGACGCGCAGCAACTCGAATGCATCGTGGGTGCGGCAGCGCATGCGCCCGACCACGGGCAGTTGCTGCCCTGGCGTTTTGTGCTGGTTCCGCAGGCGCAGCGCACACGGCTGGCCGATGTCTTTGCCGATGCCTTGCGTGAGCGCGATGCGTCGGCCTTGCCCGAACAACTGGAGCAGGCACGGGACAAGGCCTTCCGGTCGCCCGTGCTGCTGCTGGCCGTGGTGGATGGTCGGCGTGGTGACCCCGAGGTGGACCTGCACGAGCGGCTCATTTCCGCCGGATGCGCCGTGCAGAACATGCTGCTGATGGCCACGGCGCTGGGTTTTGGTTCTGCGCTGACGAGCGGCAAGGCGCTCAAATCCACCGGATTGCGCCGGCTCTTCGGCCTGCAGGACGGCGAGCATGCCCTGTGTTTTGTCAGCCTGGGCACCGTGCTTTCACGCAAAGGCGCACGGGTGCGACCCAGTCCGGCCGACTATCTGCAGACCCTGGGCGATCCGCCGCCCGAGGGGGCGCCCCCCTGATTTTTGAATGTCTGGAGTGACCATGGAAATAGCAAGCTTTGACGACCTGTTGCACGCGGCCCGTGCACAACCCGAGCCCCAGCGGCTGTTGTTCGTGTTTGCCGGTGTGGAGTTGCCCGACGACGCCACCCCCGCCCAGCGCGAGCGCTTTGCGGCCGGGCAAGGGGGGGCGCTGGTGCCGCTGATGTGCGTGGACAAGCGCCCCGAGGAGATCGCTTCCTTTCAGGCGCTGGCCGAGGAATCAGGCCAGTTTGGACACGACTGGGCCATGGTGTTCGTTGCGGCCCTGTCCGGCACGCTGGACAAGCTGCCGACCAGCGAGGAGGCTGAAGCGCCCCTGCAGCGCATGGTGGACGCCATCAAGCAGGGCGCGCACAGCGCCTTCATCCCGTTCAACCGGCAGGGCGAGCCGGTGCGCTTTGGCTGACGCGGCCATGGCCCGCACAGTGCCTTTGCCCGGCTTCGGCGCAGCCGCCGTGGGGTTTGATACGCCGTTTGAAATGCTCGAAGCCTGCCACGAGCGCGTGCAGCGCTCGCTGGACCTGCTGCAGCGCCTGACCGGCTACCTGTACACCCATGCGTGCGACGACTCGGCCCGCCAGGCCGCGCGCGACGTACAGCGTTACTTCGACATCGCGGCCCCGCTGCACCATGAGGACGAAGAGCTTCATGTCTTCCCTCTCCTGCTGGAGCGCGGCGCCGCCGAGGTCGCTGCGATCGTGCGCCAACTGCAGGGCGACCATGTCCGCATGGAAGCCCACTGGCAGGCGGCGCGCGTGCTTTTGCAGGCGCTGGCCCAAGGGGAACTGGAGCGCTGGAGTGCACAGGACGAAGCCGTGCTGGCCCAGTTTGCACAGGGCTACGACGCCCATATCCGCAGCGAGGAAGAGGTGGTCTACCCGGCGGCCCGGGCCCTGCTGGAGCCCCAGGCCTTGCAGGCCATGGGGCAGGAAATGCGCCAACGCCGGGGTGCCATGGCGTAGTTGCTATTGAATATGTAGCTGATTGCGCTTGTGGATAGGGCGCTGGAGCCTGTTTTTATCTAAAAAAGCGAACCCTCAATGCACCACGACCGGGTTTTGCGCCAGACCGGTATACCGGTCGAGGGTGTCTTCCACCTCCTCCTGGGTGGGAGCGTCGCGTTGCCAGGCCAGTATTTGCAGCTGGAACATTTCGGCCCAGGAGCCGTCGAGGTACACCTCCTTGCCCGAACGTTTGTCCACGATCTCAAAGCCGTGGCGCGCCAGTTGCGGCGGTGGCGGTGCGGTGTCCTGCAGGGCGGGGGCATCGGTTGCGATGGCGTCGGGCAGCATATGCACCACCACAAAGGATTCCGAGTCGTAGAGCATGTGCATGGTATGGATCTCCCTGGTCTGAGTCCTTGTCAGATGGCCGCAGTGGCGGCAAGTTCAAGGCCTGTGCGTCTACCGAGCCCAGTATTCCATGAAAACCGGGCGGTTGCGCGAGGGGGTGCGGGCATTTTCTGGGCCCGCCGGTGCGCTCACGGCGCGCCGTGAGCGCGCAGGTTCAGTTCGGCAAAGTCACCGTTGGCCTGGGTGATGCGGATGCGCACCGGCAGGTAGCCCAGTTCGGGCGCCAGCCAGAGCTGGGCTTTCTGGTCGTAGTCGCGGCGCGGCAGGCGCTGCAGCGGAACCGCGCGCATGGGGCCCATGGGCAGATTCAAGTCTTCCGATGCGCCCACGGTAAACACCCAGGTGTCGGCCGCGCGGGAGCTGACGGTGGGGACGCTGATCTGTGTACCCGCCGGGTAGCGCTCGGGGGCTGCGGCAAGCATGGCGCCCAGTTGCAGGAACACACTGAGCCGGTCCTGGGCGCCGGGGGCAATGGCTGCGGCGGGCGTATTGGCGCTGAACGTCACCACACCCTTGGCAAAGTCGAAGTGCGCGGCCTTTTCGCTGCGCGAGCGGTCGCCAAAGCGACGGGGTTGCAGGCCCAGCGGTGTGAGATCGCCCACACTGGTCTGCGCGCGCGAGCCCAGGAACAGCACGCTGATTTCCTGGCGAGCCTGGTATTGCTGCCCGTCGTGCTGCCACACCAGTTCGGCCCGGGCGCTGTAGTGGAAGCCCTTGGCCTGGCCGTCCACATCGAATTCCAGGCGCGTTGGTGCGGGCAGGCGTACCGGGGCGGGCTGGGTGCTGCCGGGGGCATCGCCTGCACCCGGCGGCGCAATGGCGATGGCACTGCCGGGCGCGGTCGCGGCCTCGGCCGGGGGTGGGTCGGTTGCAGGCGCGCTGGCTACAGCGGTCGGGGCCGTGATGTCCTCGGAGGCGATGGGGGCCTCCAGCGTTTCGGCCTGTGTGGGTTCTTCTGGTTCGATCGGTGCCGTTGGGGCCGTTGGGGCCGTTGTGCGGGGCTGCGGCTGCGCCGCCTCGGCCGGACGGGGCTTCTTGCGCGCTGCACGCACGGGGGGCTTGGCCAGCTGTGCGACGGTTTCGGCGGCGGCCGGTGCTGCAGCGGGTACGGGCGCCGCGATAGTGCGCGTGGTGAAGCGCACCACCGGGGCCGCCTGGCTGCTGCCCCAGTGGGGCAGCGCGCCGCCCAGCAGCAGGGCGTGCAGCGCGAGCACCAGAAGGGTGATGGTCAGCAGGGAGCGGCGCGGAATCATGGGCAAGGTGTTGGTACCACAGGCCAAAGGTTAACCGACGTCCACGCGTCGTCTGTGCAGGGGGTGCGATGCGCCCCGGCGGTTGCAGGGTTTGTGAGGTTCGCGCTGGCCTAGAATGCGCCGTCGGCAGCCAGGTGCCCTGGCGTGCACGGCGCCGCTTCTCCCTTTCACCAACACCACGCCATGAAACTTGCCACCCTGCAGGACGGCTCCCGCGACGGCCAGCTCGCACTGGTCTCGCGCGACCTGGGCATGGCCCACTATGCCACCGGCATCGCCAGCCGCCTGCAGCAGGTACTGGACGACTGGGGCTTTTACGCGCCGCAGTTGCAGGACCTGTACGACAGCCTGAACGCGGGCCGCGCGCGCCATGCCTTTCCTTTTGATGCCCAGCAGTGCATGGCGCCCCTGCCGCGCGCCTACCAGTGCCTGCAGGGCAATGCCTACCTGCACGCCACCGCACTGGAATACCAGGCGCGTGGCATGGACCTGCCCGCCAGCCTGCGCCGCGAGCCGCTGCTGCAGCAAGCTGCCGGTGATGCCAGCCTGGGCCCCTGCGACGAGATCGTCGTCCCCAGCGCCGCCATGGGCATCGACTTTGGTGCGGGCCTGGCCGTGGTCACGGGCGACGTCGAGCGCGGCTGCACGCCAGCGCAGGCGCTCGATGGCATCCGCCTGCTGATGCTGGCCAATACCGTGTCGCTGCGTGCACTGGAAACCATCGAGCGCGAGCGTGGCCAGGCGCCGCTGCTCAGCCGCCCGGCCACCGCCTTCAGCCCCGTGGCCGTCACGCTCGACGAACTGGGCCCCGCCTGGGAGCAGGGCCGGGTGCACCTCACGCTGCAGTCCACCTGGAACGGCCGCAAGGTCGGCCTGTGCGATGCCGGGCCGGAGATGGACTTCCATTTCGGCCAGCTCATCGCCCAGGCCTGCACCACGCGCCCGCTGCGCGCGGGCAGCATTGTCTGCAGCGGCCCGGTCAGCAACCCCGCCGTGCAGGCCGCCAAGGGCCGCAACGATTGGCCCCGGGGCTACAGCAGCATTGCCGACAAGCGCGCCATGGAGACCCTGCAGGACGGCCAGCCCGCCACCGCGTTCATGCAGGCCGGGGACACCATCCGCATCGAGATGAAGGGGCGCGATGGCCTGAGCCTGTGCGGTGCCATCGACCAGAATGTTGCAGTGCCGCCCGAACGCACTGCGGCAGGAACGCGGGACGCACGCTGAGAGGTCTTCGGCGCCTCTGTGGGTGTCCTGCAAGAATTCAAGCGAAATAAGGCTTTAAGGCTTGCCCAGTCAGCGCAAGCAGCTCCCAAAAAAGGAGTGTGCTCGTGCGATAAGCGCTTTCGCAAAGGGGGCTTGTGCCCGTGCGGAGCAGGTGGCTGGTAGCGCGCGCTACAGTCAAGTGCCGATCAGAACAGGATCGTTTCCAGGTTCTCATCGGCATTCTGTCCCCACGATCTTCCCAAGGAGAAAAAACATGGCCGACACCTGGCTGCCCTCGCTCATCACCGCCACGCCGCAAGAAGGCTTTGAACTGGCCATCACGCTCAGCCGCCGTGGCGTGAAGTACACCCAGCCCGACATGGACACGCTCAAGCAGCTGCGCCCCGAGTACGCCCAGTCGGCCGACGGTCTGACGGCCGCTTCGCAGGTGATTGCCATCAACTTCCAGACCGTTTCGGCTGCCAACAACTACTGGCGTGGGTGAGTCGATTGCCTGTAAAAATAGGGAAAAAATGGCTCTGGCGCTTATTGGGTAAGCGCTGACAGCTATTTAATTGATAGTATTTTGGGGCGCTGTGTCGCGCACCACCTCCACCAGGCAGTCGTAGAAGGTCGGCCCCCGCCCCAGGTCGGTCAGCGCCTGGCTGGTGAGCTGGTTCACGTTGGTACCGTCCAGCCCCATCTTGCGCCACCAGAGACCCAGGCCATTGACCACGCCGGGCCGGGCGCGCTCGCTCACCGTGGCGTGGCAGCGGTAGCTGCCCCGGTCGTTGAACACGCGTACCACGCTGCCCTCGTGAATGCCGCGTGCGGTGGCGTCTTCGGGGTGGATTTCCAGCAGCGGGCGCTTCTCGATACCCTGCAGGCTGGGCACGTTCACGAAGGTGGAGTTGAGAAAGTTGCGCGCGGGCGGCGAGATCATGGCCAGCGGGTACTGTGTTGACGTGCCCGCAGCCTCGTGGTTGGGCACATGGTCCGGCAGTCCGTCCAGGCCCTGTGCGGCCAGGCGCTCGCTGAAGAATTCGCAGCGGCCCGAAGGCGTGGGAAAGCCGCCTTCGGCAAACGGCGCGTCCGGTCCGCCCAGCGGCGCGAAGCCCTGCGCCAGCAACTGGCTGAAATCCACCTGGGCGCCGTAGGCCTGGCGGCACAGGTCTTCGTCGCTGTCGGCAAAGCACGGCTCGGTGAAACCCATGTGCGCCGCCAGGTCGCGGAAGATGTGCGCGTTGCTGCGGGCCTGGCCTTGCGGAGCAATGGCCGCCTGGTTCAGCAGCACGTCGGTGTGGCCGTAGGCCAGGTGCACATCCCAGTGCTCGAGCTGCGTGGTGGCGGGCAGGATGTAGTCCGCGTAGTCGGCCGTGTCGGTCTGGAAATGCTCCAGCACCACGGTGAACAGGTCTTCGCGCGCAAAGCCCTGCACCACCTTGCCCGATTCGGGCGCCACCGCCACGGGATTGCTGTTGTAGACCACCAGGGCTTCGATCTTCGGGCCGAAGGCGGGTGAAGCCTCGCGCAGCAGGTCGTCGCCAATGGTCACCATGTTGATGGTGCGCGGGCTGCGGCCCGCCAGCAGGTCGGGGCGCTGCAGCGCGGCGCGGTCCACCGGGAAGCTGCCGGAGCTCGACAGCAGCACGCCGCCCGCCCGGTGGCGCCAGGCGCCCGTGAGTGCGGGCAGGCAGGCCACGGCGCGCACCGCGTTGGCGCCGCCATGCACGCGCTGCACGCCGTAGTTCAGGCGGATGGCGGCGGGCTGCGTGGTGCCGTAGTCGCGCGCGAGCTGGCGGATCTGCTCCACCGGCAGGCCGCACACCTGCGCGGCGCGCTCGGGCGGCCATTGCAGGGCGCGTTCGCGCAGCAGCTCCCAGCCCACGGTGTGGCGGGCGATGTAGTCGTGGTCGAGCCAGTCGTGCGTGATGAGCTCGTGCATCAGCGCCAGTGCCAGCGCCGCGTCGGTGCCGGGCAGGAGCTGGAGGTGCTCCTGGCATTTCTCGGCGGTTTCGCTCTTGCGCGGGTCAATGCACACCAGCTTGGCGCCATCGCGCTTGGCCTGCTGTGCGATGCGCCAGAAATGCAGGTTGCTGCCAATCGAGTTGCTGCCCCAGATGAGGATGAGCTTGGACTCGGCAAAGAACTCCACCCGCATGCCCACCTTGCCGCCCAGCGTGTGCACCAGGCCTTCGCCGCCCGCCGTGGCGCAGATGGTGCGGTCCAGGAACGACGCGCCCAGGCGGTGAAAGAAGCGCCGGTCCATGCTCTCGCCCTGCACCAGGCCCATGGTGCCGGCATAGCTGTAGGGCTGGATGGCCTGCGGCTCGCGCGCCGCGATGGCGCCCAGGCGTGCCGCGATATCCTGCAGCGCCTCGTCCCAGCCCACGGGTGTGAACTGGCCGCTGCCCTTGGGGCCGCTGCGCTTGAGGGGCGTGAGGATGCGCTCTGCGTGGTAGGTGCGCTCGGGGTATTTGGAGACCTTGGCGCAGAGCACGCCGCCCGTCTGCGCGTGCGCGGGGTTGCCTTGCACACGCACGGCCACGCCGTTCTCCACCGTGGTGAGCAGGGCGCAGGTGTCGGGGCAGTCGTGCGGGCAGGCGCCGCGCACCTGCCGGGACGGGTTGATGGAAATGATGCTTGCGCTGGCGGTCGCAGGGGCCGGGGCGGCGGGGGCTTGCACGAGGGTCATGGCGCCATGGTAATGATTCTCGTCCGGGGCCGTAGAATCCCGGGGTTTTCCCCATGAATGCCCGCCTCCACGCCTCTCCCCCTGTGCACTTTGCGCTGCTGCGCCGTGCGGTGTGGCTGTGGCTGGCCGTGCTGCTGGCGGTGTTTGGCGCGCTGGGCTCGACCGTATCGCACGCGCTGGCGTCCAACCGCACGCCGGTGGGCATGGAGATTTGTACCAGCATGGGCATGCAGTGGATGGATGCCTCGCAGGCATCGGATGCGTCCTCGGAGCAACCGCTCTCCGACATGCGGGTGGACTGCCCGATGTGCCTGCTCTGTGCCGATCGCCTGGCACCCGTGCCCGCACCGTCGCCCTGGAGCCTGCAACGGGCTGCGCTGGGCGCTGCTCCGCTGCCGTCCTATACGCCGGTGGTCGCACTTGCGGCAGGCCGGGTCACTGTGCCGCCGCCGCGCGGCCCGCCTGCGCTCTCCTGAACTATCTTTTTCATAGCTGCTTGCGCTCGTGAATAGGGCGCTTGAAGCCTTTTTGACTGGTATTTCTGGAGTGCATTCGTGCGAAACCCTTGTTTTTCTTCCGGCCCGGCCCTGCGCCTGGCCCCTCTGGCTGCCGCCCTGGCTTTGTTCCCCGCCTGGGGCCTGGCCCAGGGCATTGCCACCGAATCCCAATTGCAAACCATCAGCGTGACCGAAACACGCTCGCAGTTGGACCCCAACCTGCCCAACAGCACCGCCAGCAAAACCGCGCAAGAGCTGGAGGCGCAAAACATCTTCAACCCGGAAGACGCCGCCAGCCTGCTGCCCAGCACCACCGTGCGCAAACGCTACCTGGGCGACCGCAATGCCAACATTGGCGGGCGCAGCTTTGGCACGCTGCAGCCGGGCCGGGCGCTGGTGTACCTCGACGGCTATCTGATCTCCAACTTTCTCGGGCGCTTTGATGCCCCGCGCTGGAACATGATCAACGTGGAGGCCATCGAGCGGGTCGATGCCTTGTACGGCCCGTACTCGGCCATCTACCCCGGCAACTCCATCGGCACCACCATGGTGGTGACCGAACGCAAGCCCCGGGGCCTGGAGGCCTCGGCCAGCATCAAATACAACCGGCAGTCTTTCGACGAATACGGCACCCACGAGAGCTATGGCAGCAAGCAGTTGTCGGCGCGCATTGCCTCGCGCCTCGATTCCGGGCTCTGGATGGCGCTGGGTGTGCAGCACCAGGACAGCCAGGGCCACCCCATGGGTTACGCCAACGCGGTGCGGGGTGCCACCAGCGGTGCCTTTGCCGCGCCCACCACGGGCACCCCGGTCACGGGTATTCGCTACGACCGCGACTCCCAGGGGCGCGAGCGCGCCATTTTTGGAGCCACAGGCAGCGACCACAGCCTGCAGGACACCGTGAACCTGCGCATGGGCTACGAGATTTCGTCCACCCAGGAAATCGAAGGGCGCGTGTCCCTGTGGCGCAGCGACAGCACGGTGCGCACCATGACCTACCTGCGCGACGCGGCTGGCAAGCCCCTCTGGAGCGGGGTGGTGAACGATGGCGTCAACCGTTTCAACGTGGCGGCCAACGCTTTTGCCCCCAGCCAGCGCGACGAACGCCACCGCCAGCTCGGAGCCACCTGGAAAACAAAGCACGCGACGGGCTGGAACGCCTCCGTGATGCTGACCGACTACAAAATGCTCAGCGATGCCAACCGGCAGGCCGATCTGGCGCAGCCCCTGGCCGACCTGGGCGGCGCGGGCACGGTGACGCGGCGTGACGGCACGGGCTGGAACACGCTGGAGCTGCAAACCACCTACACCCCCACGGCCGACGATTTTGGCGCAGGCCGCCATGCCCTGGTGTTTGGTCTGCACCGCAACCAGTACCAGTTGAACAACGTGGTGAACCTGGCCAGCGACTGGCGCACGACCGAGACGACCCTGGACCAGCGCTTCAAAGGTACCACCACCATCACGGCCCTCTATGGCCAGGACGCCTGGCGCCTCACGCCCGACCTGGTGCTGACCTCGGGTGTGCGGCTGGAGACTTTTGAAGCAACCGATGGCTCGCAATTCTTCGCTGGGCCGCCCGTGGTGCAGCAGAACTATGCCAAGCGCAGCCTGCATTCCACCAGCCCCAAGCTCTCGCTGGCCTGGACAGTGGCCGATGACCTGCTGCTGCGGGCCAGCTATGGGCGTGGTGTGCGCTTTCCGAACGTGGACGAGCTGTTCAACGGCACCAAGACGGGCAGCAGCATCACCACCAGCGACCCCAACCTGCGGCCTGAAGTGTCCCGCTCGTTCGAGTTGGCGGCAGAAAAGTTCTGGGGTGAGCATTGGCTGCGCACCAGCTACTTCCGTGACGATGTGAAGGACACCATCCTGCGCCAGACCGACGCCACCGTCACTCCGAGCATCACCCGCGTGAGCAACGTGGACCGTGTTCTGACCCAGGGCATCGAGATGGTGTGGCAGGCGCGCGATGTGGGCATCCGGGGGCTGGACATCGGCGGCAGCGCCACCTGGACGGACGCTGTGGTCAAGGCCAACGCCGCCAATCCGGCGCAGGTGGGCAAACAGTGGCTGCGCATCCCCAAGCAGCGCTACGCCGTGCAGGCCAGCTACCGGCCCAATGCGCAATGGCTGCTGGGCGCCGCCTGGCGCTGGAGCGGCCGTGCGTACAACACCGAGCTGAACATCGACAGCAACCCCGACACCTATGGCGGCGTCTCGCGCGTGAACCAGCTCGATCTGAAAGCGGTGTGGAAATTTGCCCCGCACTGGGAATGGGCGCTGGGCGTGAACAACGTGACCAACCAGCAATCCTGGCAGGCGCACACCCTGCCCCAGCGTTCGGTGCAGACCGAACTGCGTTACAGCATGAAGTAGGAGCGGCCATGAAACGATGGAAATCGGCTTTGCAATCCCCCGGGCGCTGGGCCTGTGGTCTGGCCCTGGCGCTGTGCTGCAGCGTCGGCGGGGCCCAGCATATGCACCCCCCGGCTGTCAGCGCGGCACCCGCCCTGGCCGCAGCGTCTGCCAGCAAACCCGCCGCCCGCAAGCCCCGTCCCGCATTGGGCGTGGGGGTGGCGGTGTCGCCCGATGGCGCACTGTGGCTGGCAGGTCTCGATGGCCAGGGCCGCCTGTTTGTGCAAAACGCCCCGGCACCGCAGGGCACGGCGCCCTTGCACTGGAGCGCGCCGCGCGTGCTGAACACGGCGGGCGATGCGATCTCGGCCGACGGCGAAAACCATCCCAAGCTGGTGTTTGGCCCCCAGGGCACGGTACTGATTGCCTACACCCAGCCGCTGGCCAAGCCCAATACGGGTTATGTGCGGCTGCTGCGCTCGGTGGACGGGGGGCAGCATTTTGCGGCGCCCGTCACAGTGCATGCCGACCGCCAGATCATCACCCACCGCTTCGAGTCCATGGGCTTCGATGCCGAAGGTGTCTTGCACACGGTATGGATCGACAAGCGGGACCTGGAAGCCGCCCCCAAGGTGGGCGGCAAATCCAGCTACCGGGGGGCCGCCATTTACCGCAACATCTCGCGCGATGGCGGGGCCACCTTTGGCCCGGACACCAAGGTCGCCGACCACTCTTGCGAGTGCTGTCGCATTGCGCTCGGTGTGGGCAGCGATGGGGCCATGCGGGCCCTGTGGCGGCATGTGTTCGAACCCAATGTGCGCGACCACGCCTTTGCCGTGCTGCGCGGTGAAACCCCGGCCGACGTGGTGCGTGCCACCTACGACGAGTGGCGGGTGGATGGCTGCCCGCACCACGGCCCGGCGCTGGCGCAGGCGGCCGATGGTTTCCATACGGTCTGGTTCGGTATCCGCCAGGAAGGCGAGGACAAGGTGCCCGGTGTACGCTACGCCCGGCTGGCCCCGGACGGCACGCCCCGGCTGCAGACGGTGCGCACCCTGCCGGATGCGCGCGCCGAACATGCCGATGTAGCCGCGCAGTGCGAGCGGGTGGCCGTGGTCTGGCGCAGCACCGACGGCATGACCAGCACGCTCAAGGCCTGGGTCTCCACCGATGGCGGGCAGACGTTCCGCACGCAGGTGCTGGGCCAGGTCGATGGAGACAACGATTTCCCGCGCCTGGTGCAGCAGGGCCGGCGCATGGTGGTAGTGTGGCGTAACGCAGCAGAGGTCAGAGTCCATGAAATCGAGTTCTAAACAACGGCGCAACACCTGCGTCGCACTGGCGGTCGGCGCTTTGGCTTTTGGCCTGAATCAGCCCCTGGCGCTTGCCAGGTCACCGTCGGTAGCTATCAGTTCAGTAGCGCATTTTGACGAAACCACCTGGGCCAGGCTGGTGGAAAAAGGTCCGCGGCCTGCGGCGTACATCTTTACCACCACCTACTGTTCGACCTGCCCGGACGCCTTCGAGAAGCTGCGCAGCTTTGTCATGGATGCGCACCGGCCGGTCGAACTGGCGGCCGTGATGATGGACGTGCAGGGTGTGCGTGCTGTGGAGCATGCCCGGCACTATCTGGGGCTGACCCGGCTGTATGCCTTCGAGGGCTTTGAGCCCGCGATCCGGCAAAGTGTGGATCCGAAATGGCCCAATGTCACGCCCTACATCGTGCTCCTGGGGCGCGATGGATCGATGCAGCGCAGCATTGGCGCCCCCGACGCCGCCATGCTGAAAAAATGGCTGCCCTGATGCGACCGGGAGACGCAGCGGAGTAAAGTATTGTTACGAGGCGGTGCATTGCGCCGCACGGTTTTTTCACCACGACGAAGAGGAGTCCGCATGTTTCCTGAATTCCGCGACCTGATCACCCAGCTCAAGACCACGGATCGCCATTTCCTGCGCCTGTTCGACCAGCACAACGAACTCGACCAGAAGATCAAGAACATGGAAGCCAGCATTTCGCCGGGCACGCACGATGAGATTGAAACCCTGAAGAAGGAAAAGCTGCAGATCAAGGACCAGCTCTACACCATTCTGAAAAAAGCGGCCTGAGCACCGGCCGGGGCGCACATGCGGGTCGTCAGGCCGCCTTGCGCCGCGGCATCTGGCTGGCATCGAGCAGGTTCTCGATGCGCGCAAAGATTTCAAAGCGCGAGAACGGCTTCTTCATGAAATCGTCGGCCCCGATGCGGTTGGCGTAAAACTGTTCCGTCGCGTGTTCGTTGCCGCTGATCATGATGACCGGGATATGCTGGGTGGCCGGGTTCTTGCGGATCAGGCGCAGGGCGTTGAAGCCATTCATGCCGGGCAGGATGATGTCCAGAAACACCAGGTCGGGCGGTTCCTGCTCCATCAGCGCCAGCCCCTTCTCTGCGTCCAGTGCTTCCAGGGTGTTGTAGCCGGCCGAGCGCAGGATTTTGCGCAGCGCGGCGACAACCGTGGGTGAGTCGTCGATGATCAACGCCTTGATCCCCTTGCGTGCGTCCTTGCGTTCGCGCTGGCGCCGCTCCACGGCATCGGCCGGTTCCAGGTCGAGTGCCGGTGCAGGGGGTTGCGTGCTGGCGTCGGGCCTGGGGGCGGCTTTGCGGGGGCTTCCCCAGAACCGGTCAAATAGTCCCATGGTGCGGTCTTGCCTTGTAGGGTGGGTGGATGGAGGCGATTGTCCGCCAAGCCGGGCCGCGCAGGAAGGCGTGGCGATGCGTTGCCACGGACTCAGCCCAGGGCATCGTTCACCTGATCGTTGAATTCCGCCAGGCTTACCGCGTCCCCGATCTCGCGCGGCAGCGCGTCGCGTACCGAGAAAACGCCCAGGATCTTGTCCGCTGGCGAGACGATGGGCAGGTGCCGAAAGCCCCGTTCGATCATGATCAGCACCGCCTCGGAGACCTTCATGTCGGGCGGCACAGTCTGCGGGTGGGGCGTCATCACATCGCCCACCAGGGCGGTCTGCGGGTTCAGGGCCTTGGCCAGCACGCGGGTCATCAGATCACGTTCGGTCAGGATGCCCAGCAGGGCGCCCAGCGTGTCCAGGATGAGCACGCTGCCGCAATTGGCGCGCGTCATCACGCAGGCAGCCTCCCACACGCTGGCCTGGGGCCCCAGGCTCACCACATGGCGCTGGGAGATCGACTGGAAGACGGTGCGTTCAGCCATGGCGGGGCTCCTTTGGCACAGGGACAACAGGGTCAGCGCAGTGATGCGTTGATTTTTTCGAGCGCTTTGGCGCCGGGGCACAGCTGGGTGGGTCCCAGGCTGTTGAGCGGCGTGTCGCTGGTGTTGAGCGACAGGTGCAGGTCGGTGGCCTGCGGGTCGAGGTAGAGCAGGCCGGTCACCACTTCGCCGCGCGCCTGGTGGGCGTTCATGTAGCTGAGTGCGGCGTAGCGGTCGGTGGGATCGTAGCCGGTGTGCAGCTTGCGCAGGCGCAGCAGGCTGCCGTCGTGCTGCTGCACGTCGATCACTTCGCCGGGCGCGTACTGCGCCGTGATCTCGCTGTGCCGGGGCATGAAGTCGATGCGGCTCACGGCCTCGTTGTGCTGGCGCACATAGTCGTAGCTCTTGGTGCTGCCGCCGTGGTTGTTGAAGGTGACGCAGGGGCTGATGACATCGATGAACGCCGCTCCGCCGTGGCCGATGGCACCCTTGATGAGTGGCACCAGCTGCTCCTTGTCGCCCGAGAAGCTGCGCGCCACGTAGGTGGCGCCCAGTTGCAGTGCCAGGCCTACCAGGTCCACCGGACTGTCGTTGTTGACCACGCCCTTCTTGCTGCGCGAACCCCGGTCCGCCGTGGCCGAGAACTGGCCCTTGGTCAGGCCGTAGACGCCGTTGTTCTCGACGATATAGGCCATGCGCACGCCCCGGCGCATGGCATTGGCAAACTGCCCAAGGCCGATGGAGGCCGAATCGCCATCACCCGAGACGCCCAGGTACAGCAGGTCGCGGTTGGCCAGGTTGGCGCCGGTCAGCACCGAGGGCATGCGCCCGTGCACGGTGTTGAAGCCGTGCGAGGCGCCCAGAAAATAGTCCGGCGTCTTGGAACTGCAGCCAATGCCCGAGAGCTTGGCGACGCGGTGGGGTTCGATGTCCAGCTCCCAGCAGGCCTGGATGATGGCCGCCGAGATGGAATCGTGCCCGCAGCCCGCGCACAGCGTGGAGATGCGGCCTTCGTAGTCGCGCCGGGTGTAGCCCACCTTGTTGTGCGTGAGTGTGGGGTGGTGCAGCCGGGGCTTGGCGAGGTAGGTCATGCGGCCTCCTTGAGCGCGGCGGTGGCGCCTTGCAGATGGCTCTGAATGGCCTGGGCAATGAAGCGCGCCGTGATCGGCGTGCCGTCGTAGTGCAGCACCTTGACGAGGCGCGCCGGGTCCACGCCCAGCTCGTTGACCAGCAGGGCGTGCATCTGGGCGTCGCGGTTCTGTTCCACCACAAACACCTGTTCGTGCGCGGCGATAAAGCGGTCCACCGAATCCGGGAAGGGGAAAGCGCGCAGGCGCAGGGCGTCGATGTGGATGTCTTCGGCCGTGAGCACATCCAGCGCCTCCTGCATGGCCGGGCTGGTGGAGCCGAAGTACAGCACGCCCAACGACGTAGCTTGGTCTGCGCTGCGCAGCACGGGCTGGGGCACCAGGTCGGCGGCGGTGCGAAATTTGCGCAGCAAGCGCTCCATGTTGTAGATGTAGTCCGGCCCGCGTTCCGAGTAGCGGGCATAGGGATCGCGCGTGGTGCCGCGTGTGAAAAAGCTCCCCTTGGTGGGGTGCGTGCCGGGGTAGGTGCGCCAGGGAATGCCGTCGCCATCCACGTCCTTGTAGCGGCCAAAATCCTTGCCCGCCTCCAATTCTTCGGCAGTCATCACCTTGCCACGGTCGTAGGTACGGGCGTCGTCCCAGGCAAAGGGCTTGCACAGGCGCTGGTTCATGCCGATGTCCAGGTCGGTCATGAGGAAGATGGGGGTTTGCAGCCGGTCGGCCAGATCCAGCGCTGCGGCAGCGTGTTCAAAGCATTCGTGCGGGTCTTCGGGAAACAGCAGCACATGCTTGGTGTCGCCGTGCGAGGCGTAGGCGCAGGCGAGCAGATCCGACTGCTGGGTGCGCGTGGGCATGCCGGTGGACGGCCCGCCGCGCTGCACGTTGATGATGGTGACCGGAATCTCGGCAAAGTAGGCCAGGCCGATGAACTCCGTCATCAGCGAAATGCCCGGGCCCGAAGTGGCTGTGAAGGCGCGCGCGCCGTTCCAGCCGGCGCCCACCACCATGCCGATGGAGGCCAGTTCGTCCTCGGCCTGCACGATGGCGAAGTTGCTGCGGCCGGTGTCCGGGTCGACGCGGAACCTGTCGCAGTATTTCTGGAAGGCCTCGGGTACCGACGACGAGGGCGTGATCGGGTACCAGGCCGCCACGGTGGCGCCACCGTACACGCAGCCCAGGGCGGCTGCGCTGTTGCCGTCGGTAAAAATCTGCTCACCTACCTGGTCGGCCCGACGCACGCGGATGCCCAGGGGCGCCTGCAGATGCGTGCGAACGTAGTCGCGTCCCAGGTGCAGGGCGCGCACGTTGGACTCGAGCAGCATTTCCTTGCCCTTGTACTGCTCGGCAAAGAGCTTTTCAAACACTTCGGCCTCGACGTCGAGCAGCACTGAGAGCGCGCCCACGTAGATGATGTTCTTGAACAGCTGGCGCTGGCGCGGATCAGTGAAGGCGCTGTTGCTGATCTCGGTCAGCGGGACGCCAATCACGCTGACATCCTGGCGGAACTTTGACGCGGGAATAGGCCGGGTGCTGTCGTAGAACAGGTAGCCGCCGGGCGCGATTTCGGCCACGTCGGCGTCCCAGGTCTGGGGGTTCATGGCCACCATCATGTCCACGCCGCCGCGCCGCCCCAGATAGCCGCGCTCGCAGACACGGGCCTCGTACCAGGTGGGCATGCCCTGGATGTTGCTGGGGAAGATGTTGCGCGGGCTCACCGGCACGCCCATGCGCAAAATGGCCTTGGCGAACAGCTCGTTGGCGGACGCCGATCCCGATCCATTCACGTTGGCGAACTTGATGACAAAGTCGTTGACGGCTTCAATGGGCTTCATGCGGCCTCCAGCGTGTGGCGGGTGATCTGGGCATCGCGGCAGTCGGGGCCGGCCTGGGTGGTATCCAGGCGGAACTTCTGCATGTCCCAGGCGCCCGTGGGACAGCGCTCGGCGCACAGGCCGCAGTGCAGGCAGACGTCCTCGTCCTTGACCAGAATGCGCCCGGTCTTGAGTGGCGCCGAAACCATCAGCGCTTGTGTCAGGTTCCCGGCCGGAGCCTTGAGCCGGGTGCGCAGTTCGGCCTCCTCGCCGTTGGTGGTGAAGGTGATGCTGTCCATGGGGCAGATGTCCACGCAGGCGTCGCATTCGATGCAGGTGGAGCGGTTGAACACCGTCTGCACATCGCAGTTCAGGCAGCGGCTGGCCTCCTTGAAGGCCGTGGCGGCGTCGAATCCCAACTCCACTTCCACGCGGATGCTGGCCAGCGCCACCTCGGCCTGGGCCCAGGGCACCTTGAAACGCAGGTCGTTCGACACATCGTTGTCGTAGCTCCACTCGTGGATGCCCATCTTGGTGGACACCAGGTTGGTGCGCGGCGCCGGGCGCTGGCGCACGTCTTCGCCGTGCAGAAAGCGGTCGATGGAGACGGCGGCCTCGTGCCCCTGCGCCACGGCGGTAATGATGTTTTTCGGGCCGTAGGCCGCATCCCCGCCGAAGAACACCTGCGGCAGCGTGGATTGAAAGGTGTCCGGCGTGAGTTCTGGCAGGCCCCAGCGATCAAAGGCGATGCCCAGATCGTCCTCGATCCACGGAAACGCATTTTCCTGGCCCACGGCGATCAGCACCACGTCGCAGGGCACGCGCACGTCGGGCTCACCCGTGGGCACCAGGCTGCGGCGCCCTTGCGCGTCGTACTCGGCCTGCACGATCTCGAAAGTCATGGCAGTGAGCTGGCCGTTGTCGTGTTCGAAAGTCTTGGGCACGTGGAAGTTCAAAATCGGAATGCCCTCGTGCAGCGCATCCTCTTTTTCCCAGGGCGAAGCCTTCATTTCGTCAAAACCGCTGCGCACGATGACCTTGACGTCGGTGCCGCCCAGGCGCCGCGCCGAGCGGCAGCAGTCCATGGCGGTGTTGCCGCCGCCCAGCACGATGACGCGCGGCGCAACACTGGTGATGTGCCCGAACGACACCGAGGCCAGCCAGTCGATGCCGATATGGATGTTGCCCTTGATGTCGCGCCGGCCTGGAATTTCCAGATCGCGCCCGCGCGGCGCGCCGCTGCCGACAAACACTGCGTCGTAGCCTTGCTGCAGCAACGCGCGCAGCGAGTCCACGCGCTCCTGGTTGCGAAACTGCACGCCCATGTCGAGGATGTAGCCGGTCTCTTCGTCGATCACCGATTCGGGCAGGCGAAAGCGTGGAATCTGGCTGCGGATGAAGCCGCCCGCCTTGGCCTCGGCGTCGAACACCGTGACCGCGTAGCCCAGCGGCGCCAGGTCGCGCGCCACCGTCAACGATGCGGGGCCGGCCCCCACACAGGCCACGCGCTTGCCGTTGTGCTCTGCAATGGCGGGCATGCGCGCCTTGATTCCTTCGCTCTTGTGGTCGGCGGCCACACGCTTCAAGCGGCAGATGGCCACGGGTTCGGGCTGGGCGCCGTTGCTTTCCTCCACCCGGCTGCGCCGACAGGCGGGCTCGCAGGGCCGGTCACAGGTGCGGCCCAGAACGCCGGGAAACACGTTGGACACCCAGTTGACCATGTAGGCGTCGTCGTAGCGGCCCTGGCCGATCAGTCGGATGTATTCGGGCACCGGGGTGTGGGCGGGGCAGGCCCACTGGCAATCGACGACCTTGTGGAAGTAGTCCGGATGGGCGGTGTGGGTAGGCTGCAAGGCAAACTCCAGTCCTCTGGCCTGCAGCCACGGTGGCGCAGGAACGCGCAGTCTAGGTCGGGAACGGGGGGGCAGGTTCTCGGGTAAATCCCTTGGATGGGCCGGCGGCGCACCAAATGTTGATCGCCATCAGTGGTTTGATGTGCCTTGCCGGTGGGGTGGTGCGTTGGTTTCAGCCCGGCAGCGCCGATGTGTTGCAATCCAGTCCATGGCCAGGGACACGCCCCGAGCCAGATGGAGCGTGGCCGCAGGACTCAGTGCGGCGCCCAGTTCGAAATCCGTACCCTCCATCGCCAGTTGCCAGGCGGGTGGCGCCTGGCCGTTGAGCTGCTCCACGACCTGCAGCACCGCCGGTGCCGAAAGCGCATGGCTGTTGCGTGGGGTGCATGCATCGGCCTGGATGGAGGCCAGGCACGCGCCGTCCACCACGCCGGGCCGT
Organism: Giesbergeria sp.; assembly: GCA_026647025.1. GTDB lineage: Bacteria > Pseudomonadota > Gammaproteobacteria > Burkholderiales > Burkholderiaceae_C > Simplicispira. The sequence goes on along the minus strand of JAPKHH010000014.1, from coordinate 22,192 downwards.
GCGGCGTCCACGAACAGGACGGCCTGGCGTCCTTGCAAATCGAGAGCGTGCTCCACCTGCAGTTGGAAGTCGGTCAGCAATTCCACATCGCCTGCATCGTCCAGGTGAAGCGCGGCCAGCCGTTCCAGCAGGCAGGGGCCAAGGGCATCGTCGCCCCGGCTGGGGTTGCCCACGGCCAGCAGGAGCAGGGGAGGTGTTTTCACCATGCGGGCTGTCATGGCAGGGGATGGCGGGTGCTGCGCTCGGTGCGGCCATCGCTGTGGCGCAACACCGAATCAACCAGCTGACCATGGGCGTCGACGACGGCCACCTGCAGGGGCATGCTGCCCAGCGCATGTGTGGCGCAGCTCAGGCAGGGGTCGTAGGCGCGGATGGCTACTTCGATGTGGTTGAGCAGCCCTTCGGTGATCTCACGCCCGTCGAAGTTGGTGCGGGCCACGGCGCGTACCGATTCGTTCATGGCCTGGTTGTTGTGGGTGGTGCTGACGATCAGGTTGCACCAGCTGATCAGGTCGTCGTCGCCGATCGCGTAATGGTGGATCAGGGTGCCACGCGGTGCCTCGATCACGCCCACCCCTTCGCGCCGGGCGGGCCGCTGCGCGGGCAGCGGCGTGGTCAGTGTGCCGCCCAGCAGCGCATCGTCCTGCAGCAGCTCGGCAATCACTTCCATGGCGTGCAGCATCTCGATCATGCGTGCCCAGTGGTAGGCCAGCGTGGCGTGCACCGGGCCGTGGGCGAGAAAGCGCTGGCGCTGGGCCTCGGCCCGCGCGCTGGGAATATGGCTGCAGTTGTGCACCCGTGCGAGCGGACCGACACGGTACCAGCCAGCGTCCGGCCCCAGGCTGCGCAGGTAGGGAAACTTCATGTAGGTCCAGGGCTCGGTGGTCTCTTCGATCAGGTCCATGTAGTTCTGCACGTCGACGCCATCGTGCAGGATGTGGCCATCGGCATCGCGCACACGCAACGCGCCGTCGTAAAGCTCCATGGCGCCATCGGAGCGCACGATGGACATCCAGCCCGAACGGATGCTGCCGAATTCCCCGTACAGCGCCGTGTTCTGGCTGTGCAGGCGAGCGACCAGCTCTACCGCCTGTTCGCACCAGTCCAGCATCTGCGGTACCTGGGCGGCCAGTTCATCGCGTTCCGGGCGCGTCAGGTGGCGGTTGACGCCCCCAGGGATCGAGCCGGTGCCGTGCACGCGCTTGCCTGCCGTGAGGCGTATCACCTCCTGGCCAAACTTGCGCAGCAGCACGCCTTGGCGGGCAATATCGGGGCAGGCCGCCGCTACACCAAGGATGTTGCGCCGCGTGGCATCGCTGTCGAAGCCGAACAACAGGTCAGGGGACGAGAGGTGGAAGAAATGCAGGGCATGTGATTGCATCACCTGGCCGTAGTGCATCAGGCGGCGCACCACTTCGGCCGTGCGCGGCACGGCAGCAATGCCCAGCGCCACGTCGATGGCCTTGCTGGCCGCCAGGTGGTGCGAGACCGGGCAAATGCCGCACAGACGCTGCACCATCACGGGAACCTCCCAGTAGGGACGCCCGACGATGAAGCTCTCGAAGCCACGGAACTCCACAATGTGCAGCCGCGCCTGCTGAACCCGGTGGTGTTCGTCCAGCAGCAGCGTTACCTTGCCATGGCCCTCCACGCGAGAAACGGGGTCGATCACCACCCTCCGAGGGGTGGCAGGCTGGGGGACGGGAGCGGGGTGGGACATCAGTCGAATCGAACCAGAGAAGGGTCTGTGTGCGGTGGTCGGCCTTCGATCAGTGCGGTGAGCAGGGCCAGAAATGCGTCGGCGCTGGGGGGGCAGCCAGGCAGGAAATGGTCTATGTGCACCACCTCGTGGATCGGATGCACATGGGCCAGCGGCAAGGGCAGTTCGGGGTCGTTGGGGACTTGGCTCCCCGCAGCCAGCCCCGGCCTGCTGCGGTAGACGTCGAGCAGGATCTCTCCGACGTCCAGGTGGTTGCGCTGCGCAGGCAGTCCGCCATTGATGGCGCAGGCCCCCACGGCCACAAGGACCTTGCAATGCGCCCGGAATTCGCGCAGCACCTGCACGTTCTCGCTGTTGCAGAGGCCGCCTTCGATCAGGCCAATGTCGCAGGGGCCGCAGTGCTTGATGTCGGTCAGTGGTGAGCGGTCGAATTCGACGCGTTCTGCCAGAGCAAAAAGGCGCTCGTCGATGTCGAGCAGCGACATGTGGCAGCCAAAACAGCCCGCCAGCGAAACCGTGGCGATGCGTGGCTTGGGATGCTGTGGTTCAGTGGTTCTCATCGCGGTCCTGCGCGGGCTCCGGTGGCAGGGCCTCTGCGCAAGGGGGATCAAAGCGTCTCTGGCCTATGGGGACTGCAAAGCCGCGCCGCTTGGGCAGGATGGCACCTACCGGGCAGATGTGCGCCGCATGGTCCTCTGCAGCCAAGCGGCTGTCGCCCAGCAGGCCCGTGGGCGAGTTGACCAGCAGGTGGGTGCCAATGCCGTGCCCGCCCATGGCGAAAACGCCCTTGCCGTCGATTTCGTGGCTGGCGCGCACACACAGTTTGCACAGAATGCAGCGGTTCAGGTCCAGCCAGATGTCCGCGTGGCTGGCGTCCACCGGGCGCACGGGCGCCTGCATGTCGTAGTGCATGCCGGTCATGCCCAACCCATAGGCGGTGGCCTGCAGCAGGCAGTCGCCGCTCTTCTCGCAGCCGGGGCAGAAGTGGTTGCCTTCGACAAACAGCATCTGCGTCAGGCGCAGGCGCCGTGCGTCGAGTTCGGGCGTGCGGTTCTCCACCACCAGGCCTGCTTTGGCGGGGGTGGTGCAGGCAGCAGCCAGGCGGCCATCGATGCGGACGGTGCACAGGCGGCAGGCACCACTCTGGCCCAGGGCGGCATCCCAGCACAGATGGGCGATGGAATGGCCTGCACGCTGGGCAGCGTCCATCAGCGTATCGCCTTCGGTGAAAGGCACGGCGGTGCCGTCAAGCAGGAAGTCGCTCATCCCTGTTGTTCCAGGTGGGCGTGGGCGTCGTCGCGTCCGGTCACGCGCCTTGCGGGCGCCAGTTCAGCGTCCAGGTCGAAGCCAGGGGTGAAGCTGGGCCGTCCCATGCGGCGGGCATAGGCCGGGCCAAAGCGTTCCAACGTGTCGCGCAGTGCATGGGTGCTGCTGGCGCCCAGGCCGCAGTGGGTGGTGCCTTGCATCAGGGTGTCCAGGTCGTCCAGGTCGGCTCTGTCGAAGGGCGAGCCACGGCCTGCCGCCAGCTTGTCCAGGCGCTGCAGCACGAGTGTGGTGCCTACCCGGCAGGGCGTGCAGAAGCCGCAGCTCTCGTGGGCAAAGAACTGCGCGAAGTTGTGGGCCACCTCGAACATGTCGCGCGACTGATCGAACACCATCAGGGAGCCCGCCGTGGGGATATCCTCGAAGCCGATGCGCCGCTCCAGCTCATGTGCGGTGAGACACTGGCCTGAGGGACCTCCGATTTGGACTGCCTGGACGTTGCGGGCACCACAGTCGTGCAGCACCTGCGCCACCGTGATGCCCAGCGGGTATTCGTAGATGCCGGGGTACGCGCAGTCGCCGCTGACCGAATGCAGCTTGGTGCCGCTGCTGTGGGCCGTGCCGATGCTGGCCCACCAGGCACCACCCCGCAGGGCGATCTGCGCCGCCGCGCAGAAGGTTTCCACGTTGTTGACGATGGTGGGTTGGCCCAGATAGCCTTGTTCCACCGGAAAGGGCGGCCGGATGCGTGGTGTGCCGCGTTTGCCTTCCAGGGATTCGATCAGGGCGCTCTCCTCGCCGCAGACGTAGGCACCCGCACCCACATGGATGGCGATATCGAAGTCGAAGCCCTCCACGCCCAGGATGCTGCGGCCCAGCAGGCCATGTGTGCGTCTGCGCGCCAGCACGGCCTCGATCTGCTCCAGCAGAAAACGGTATTCGCCCCGCAGATACAGCAGGCCCGTGCGGGCGCCCAGCACCCGGGCGGCCAGGGTCATGCCCTCGAATACGGCATCGGCTTGCCGGTTCAGCAGAACCCGGTCCTTGAAGGTGCCGGGCTCTCCCTCGTCGGCGTTGCAAACCACCACACGTGTGTCGCCAGGGGCCAACGGTGCGTCGCGGCACAGCGCCCACTTGCGGGCGGTGGCGAATCCTGCGCCGCCGCGCCCGCGCAGGCGAGACCTGTCCAGTTCTGCCAGCGTGGACTGCGCGCCGCGTGCCAGGGCTGCCTGCAGCGCCTGGCCTTGCAGGCGGGTGGCGTCCAGCAGCACATCGCTGCGGCGTACCTGGTCTTCCACCCGCATCCAGGCGGCAGGCCATTCGGCCAGCGGCACCTGGCCTTGCACCAGGTCGGCCAGATCGCGCACGCGCTGGCCGTCCATGCGTGTCACCACCTGGTGCTGGTTGACCAACAAGGCTGGGCCCTGGTCGCCCAGGCCGGTGCAGGAGGCAAAGCCCATGCTGGCGAGGCCGCTGGCGTTAGGTGCGCCGTGGGGGATGTTCAGGCGCTGGCGCAGGTCTGCGGCCAGGGCATGGCTGCCCTGCATGCGGTCGGTGACGTTGTCGCTCCACAACAGGTGGTAGCGGCCCACGGGCTGCAGATGGAAGAACCGGTAGAAGCTGGCCACCCCCTCGACAATGGCCGGGGACAGGCCGACCCCGGCCGCCACCCGCTCCAGAACGCTGTGCGGTAGCCAGCGTGTGTGCTCCTGGACTTCACGCAGGATCTGCACCAGCGACGTCCGGCGTGCGCCATGGCGCTGCAGAACGTCGGCCACGGTGGCCTGCAGAGAAGCGTCGTCGGGGCAACGTAAAGGCATGGCGAGGCAGGTGCGAGGTAACGGCGGAGCCGGAAAGTACCAGTGTAGGGCGAAGCTGGGCGCCGGCCAAAGTGCGCGCCGCACCGGCATGGTCTGGCATGGGGCTGCCGGGACAGCCTGGTCTGGACACAGACCGCATAATGGCCTCACGCCGGAGATCGCCGCCATCGCGAGGTGCTTCCGACCCTTTTCCCAGAACATGCCGCGATGCAAGCCCGACTACAGAGCATTCCGATTGGCCAGCGCATTGCGCTGGCGCTGGCCTTGCCGATGGCAGGCTTTCTGTTTTTCGTGCTGTGGGCGCTGTCTGGCCACCAGCGCACGGCCAATGAGATGCGCAACCTGCGCGAAATGGCGGAACTGGCCGCATCGGTCAGCGCTGTGGTGCATGAGGTTCAGCGTGAACGAGGCATGTCGACGGCATTTCTGGGTTCGGGCGGCACCGCGTTCCTTGCGCACCAGGCGGTCCGCCATGCACAGACCGATGCGCAGCTGGCAGTCTTGCGCCAGAAGTTGCAGCATTTGGCACTGGAGCACTTTGACGGTCGCCTGCGTTCGCGCATCGCGCAAGCCCAGCTCCAGTGGGAAGCCCTGGCTGCGTGGCGCAGGGACGCCTTCGCGCTCACCGTCACGCCGGAAGTGCAGTTGGCGCGCTACAGCGCTGCCATCCATGCGTTGATTGGCATCGTCCAGGAGATGTATTTCCTGGGCGGCGATGCCGATCTATCGCGAAGCATCTACGCTTTTGTCAACCTGATGCAGGCCAAGGAGGAAGCCGGCATCGAGCGCGCCTTGGGCGCTGCCTATTTTTCCGTGCCCCGGGTAGATGCCATTGATCGCCAGGTTTTTGTGGCGCAGGCCGATCGACAGGCGAATTTTCTGGAGCAGTTTCGTTTTTTTGCGGCGCAGGAACTGGTGCAGCAGCTCGATCGGGTGCTTTCCGACGTGAAGGCCGCAGACATCGAGCGGCTGCGTGGTTTCGTTTTTCAGCGAATGCCGACACGGCAGGAAGTCGTGCAGGACACCACCGCGCGCTGGATGGATGTGATGACCTGGAAGATCGATCAGATCCGGCTGGTCGAGGAGCGCATGGCCCAGGTTCTGATGGTGCAGGCGAGTCGCGCCGAAGAGGCAGCACGCAAGGCCGTCTTCTGGAGTGGCGCAGCAGCCCTGGCGGGGCTGATTCTGGCGGTGCTGATCGCCGGGACATTGGCGCGCGGCATCATTTTCCCGATCGAACGTATTACACGCGCCATGAACCGCCTGGCAACACAGAAGGCTGGAGATACGGAGGTCGAAATCATTGACCACCAGCGCGGTGACGAAATCGGCGAGATGGCGCGGGCCACCCTGGTGTTCCGCGACAACCTGGTTCGTATTGCCCAGGCAGAAGAGCGGCTCAAGAATGCCGTCATCCTGCGCCTGCACCACAAGGCGCTGGGCGCCATTTCCCAGGGGGTGCTGATCGTTGATGCACAAGGCCTTGTCACCTTTGCCAATACGGCGCTGGCGACCATCACCGGGTACGCTCCCGAGGCCATCGTGGGGCGCAAGCCCGATTTTCTCTGCGCCCAGCCCCAGGACAATGCCCGTCTGGAGGACAGCAACGGATCGCCTTGGGTGCTGGAAGGTCGGCGCAGTGACGGTCAGCCCTTCTGGTTCGAGGCCATGGTCAGCCCGGTGCTCGATAGTGAAGGCGTGGCCACGCACAGTGTGGTGGTGGTGCGGGACATCACCGAAAGCCGCCGGGTCGAGCAGGAGATGCGCATCGCCGCGACGGCCTTCGAGTCGCTGCACGGCATGATCGTGACCGATGCCCGGGGCACCATTCTTCGGGTCAATCGCGCTTTTACCCGGATGACCGGCTACGCGGCCGATGAGGTGATCGGGCGCACGCCGGCCATGTTCAAATCCGGGCGTCACGATGCGGCGTTTTACGTCCAGATGTGGAAGTCGCTGGCCGACCGGGGCGCCTGGTTTGGCGAAATCTGGGACCGGCGCAAGAACGGCGAGGTCTATCCCCTGCTGCAAAGCATTTCCGCCGTACGTGGTGAGGATGGACAGGTCACGCACTACGTGGCCGCTTTTTCCGATATCAGCGAGCGCAAGGAAGCCGAGGAGCAGATCCGCCATCTGGCTTTCTACGATCCGCTCACCCATCTTCCCAACCGGCGCCTGTTGCTCGACCGGCTGCAGCAGGCCATGGCGCTGGGCGAGCGCACGGGGGGGCGTGGAGCGCTGCTGTTCATCGATCTGGACCAGTTCAAGGCACTGAACGACACGCTGGGCCATGATGTGGGCGACCTGTTGCTGATCGAAGTTGCCCGGCGATTGCAGGACGCCATCCGGGCCAGTGATACGGCAGCGCGCCTGGGCGGCGACGAGTTCGTCGTCATGCTCGAGGAACTGGCGCACGACGCCACCGAGGCGGCAGAGCAGGCCCGGGTGGTTGCGGAGAAGGTGCTTGCCGTGCTGAACGAAACCTATGTTCTGGCCGGGCACGAATTGCGCAGCACGCCCAGTATCGGGGTGACACTTTTTGCGGGACAGCGGGCGACCGTCGACGAGCTGCTGCGCCAGGCCGATCTGGCGATGTACCAGTCCAAGTCGGCTGGACGCAATGCCCTGCGCTTTTTCGACCCGCAGATGCAGGCCGTGGTGACGGAGCGTGTACAGCTTGATGCCGATCTGCGCACCAGTCTGGAGCAGGGCCATTTTCGGCTGCATTTCCAGGCGCAGGTCGATGGCCTGGGACGCATGACGGGTGCAGAAGCGCTGCTGCGCTGGGAGCATCCGCGGCGGGGCAGGGTGCTGCCGGGCGAGTTCATTCCCCTGGCCGAAGAAACAGGCTTTATTGTGCCGCTGGGCGACTGGGTGCTGGAGGCGGCCTGCCAGGAACTGGCCCAATGGGCAACGAACCCGGCGACGGCGGGCCTGTCCCTGTCGGTCAATGTGAGCGCACGCCAGTTCCAGCAGCCCACCTTTGTCGAAGGGGTGCTGGCGGTGTTGCGGTCCACCGGTGCGAACCCGCTGCGCTTGCGGCTGGAGCTGACCGAGAGCCTGCTGCTGAGCGACGCCGAGGGCGCCATCGCCAAGATGCTGGAGCTCAAGGCCCACGGCATCGGGTTTGCGTTGGATGATTTTGGCACCGGCTATTCGTCCCTGGCCTACCTGCGGCGTCTGCCGCTGGATCTGCTCAAGATCGACCGCGCCTTTGTGCGCGACATTCTGACCGACCCGAACGTTGCCGCCATTGCCCACACCATCGTGGCGCTGGCGCACAGCCTGGGATTGACCGTGGTGGCCGAGGGTGTGGAGGAGCAGGGGCAGTTCGAGTTCTTGATGAAGCAGGGCTGCACGGGCTACCAGGGGTACCTGTTTGGCCGACCGGTGCCCGCGCAGGAGCTGCTGCCTCCATCCGCATCCTGAACTGCACCCCGTCGATGAGGGAAAGCCTTATCCTCGGGGCTTGCTATGAACCCACTTCAACTCTTTTTGCCCTGCGCCGCTGGCGTCGAGGGCTTTCTCGCCGACGAGGTGCACCAGATCACCGGCCTGACCGGCAGCGACCTGCTTACCGGGCGTGGCGGTGTGCTGCTGCGAGCCTCCTGGCGGGACGCGATGCTGCTCAACCTGTACAGCCGCCTGGCGCAGCGCGTGCTGGTGCAACTGGCGCACCGTCCGTACCGCAACGAAAACGATCTGTATGAGGCCGCCAGCAGCGTGGCCTGGGAGGTCTGGTTCACGACGCGCCACACCTTCAAGGTCGAGGTGACGGCGCAGCACAGCCCGCTGCAAAGCCTGAACTTTGCCGGTTTGCGCGTGAAGGATGCCGTGGCCGACCGTTTTCGCGCCAAGAGCGGTGTGCGCCCGGACGTGAACACCCAGTGGCCGGACGTACGCATCCACCTGCACCTGACCACCGACGAGGCGACGATCTATATCGATACCTCGGGTGAGCCCCTGTTCAAGCGGGGCTGGCGCGAGGACAAGGGTGACGCACCGCTCAAGGAAACCCTGGCCGCCGCCATGATCGCCGCCAGCGGGTGGGACCCGCATGGTGATGCGCCCGTGCCGCTCTACGACCCCTGTTGCGGCAGTGGCACGGTGCTCATCGAGGCGGCGCAGATCGCCTGCTGCATCGCTCCGGGCATGCGCAGGCGCTTTGCTTTCGAGAAGCTTCTGCCGTTCCAGCCGCATGTCTGGGATGCTATTAAAACAGAAGCTAAAGACGTACAGCAGAAAAGCGCTGTAGCCATTTTTGGCAGTGATGTTTCGCACCGCATGGTCGATTTCGCCCAGCGCAATGCCGAACGCGCAGGCGTAGCGGGCGCTGTACAACTGCGCGGCGGCGATGCACTGCAGCGCATGCCGCCGTGTGAGACGCCGGGGATCATGCTGCTCAACCCGCCCTATGGCGAGCGCATTGCCGCGGCCGGTGCGGCCGGGCAGAACGCCTCGGAACGCGCTGCCCAGCGCGCCCAGGGCGACGCCGTAGGCCGTGAGGCCGCGCATACCGACGATGGTGGCGAGTTCTTCAGTCAACTGGCCGCGCACTGGAAGAAAAACTATGCGGGCTGGACCGCCTGGATGCTTACGCCCGATCTCAAGTTGCCCAGCAAGATGCGCCTGAAGGAATCGCGCCGTGTGCCGATGTGGAACGGCCCGATCGAATGTCGGTTGTTTCGCTTCGACATGGTCAAGGGCACCGCGCGCGCGCGCGCAGGCTCTGCGGAGCCCGGAGTGGCCGATGGGGCCTGAGCCGCAGAGGTTGGCGCAACTGCCCGTGGCCAGGCCGGTGGTGATCGACACCAACATCGTGCTCGATCTGCTGGTGTTTGCCGACGAGGCGGTAGCGCCCCTCAAGCCTCAGCTGGCCAGCGGCGCGTTGCAGTGGATTGCCGCGCCTGCCATGCGCGTCGAGCTTGAGCGCGTGCTGGGCTATCTGCAGATTGCCCCCCGCCTCGCCTACTACGGGCTGAGCGCCGCACAGGTGCTGCAGGCCTTCGATGCCCAGGCACATACCGTGGACCCTGCGCCGCGCGCCAGCGCCATCTGCAAAGACCCGGACGACCAGCAGTTCATCGACCTGGCCGTGCAGCACGGCGCCCTCCTGCTCAGCAAGGACCGTGCCGTGCTCAATTTGCGCAAGCGGCTGCAGGCGTTGGGCGTGCAGGCGTCTACAGCGCTCTAATCGGGGTCAAACCCCCGCATCTCGCCCCAGACCTCGAACGGGTCGCGCTCGGTGCGCAAGGCATTGATGGGCCCGCTGTCGTCGCGCCAACCCAATGCAATACCTGCAAAAAGCATGCGTTCTGCAGGCAGGCCCAGAAAGCGCGCCACAGGCTGCGAGCGGAAAGCCCAGTATTCCTGCGCACAGGTGTCCAGGCCCTGCTCCACGGCCAGCAGCATCACCGTCTGCAGGTAAATGCCCAGGTCGGCCCATTGCGGTGGCCCCATGCGCCGGTCCACGCTCAAAAAGATGCCGACGGGGGCGCCGAAGAACGTAGCGTTCTTTGCCATCTGGCGCAGGCGGGCCTCTTTGTCTTCGCGGGGAATGTTGATCGTGGCATAGAGCTGCTCGGCGTTGCGAAAGCGCCGCGTGCGGTAGGGTTCCCACAGGTCGGGGGGATAGACCGCATATTCCGGCTGGTCCTGCCAGGGCTCGGAGGCCACCAGGCGCAGGAGCTGCGCCAGCGGCTCGCCCGCCAGTGCGTGTACGTGCCAGGGTTGCAGGTTGCCGCCCGAGGGCGCGCGCGCCGCCCGTTCCAGCAGGGTGCGCACCACGGCAGCGGGTGGCACCTCGGGTTTGAAGGCTCGGATCGATACCCGGCGCTGCACTGCGTCGGAGACTTTCATGGTGCGGCGTCCGGTGCCCCGGTGGTGGCGCCAGGGGCAGCCAGCACGGCGCGTTGCGGCGCCGTGTTGACGGCGAGCTGGAACACATCGGGCCGTGCATAGTGGCCCACGGGGTCGAAATCCATCTGCGCACGGGGGATGTCGTCCAGGTCGATCTCGGCCGTGAGAAGGACATCCTCTCCGTATACCGGACCGGCCAGCACCTTGCCCATGGGGCTGATGATGCAGCTGCCGCCGCGCATCAGCAGGGTGTCGGGGGCCTCGGGCAGACGGTTGTGCAGGGCGTCCATGGGGAGTTGGGCGCGGCGCAGGTGCTGGCAGCTCGACAGCACGAAACAGCGGCCCTCCATGGCGACGTGCTGCATGGTGCTGATCCAGGTGTCGCGGTCGTCGGCTGTGGGCGCGCAATACAGCGCCACGCGCTGCTGGTACATGGCCATGCGCAGCGCGGGCATGTAGTTTTCCCAGCAGATCACGGCGCCGAGCTTGCCGAAAGGCGTGTCCACGGCCTTGAGCGTGGAGCCGTCGCCATAGCCCCAGACCAGGCGCTCCAGCGCGGTGGGCATGAGCTTGCGGTGGTGGCCCAGCACGGTGCCCTCAGGCCCCAGGTACACGGCAGTGCAGTACAGCGTTCCGCCATCGCGCTCGATGATGCCGACGCAGACGTAGAGCTTGTGCGCGCCTGCGGCCTGGGCCAGCCGGGCAATTTCGGGGCCGTCCAGCGCCACGGCCGCCTCGTAGTATTTGAGGAAATCCTGGCGCCCCTCGGGCGTGCGCGCGCCGATGAAGATGTGAAAGTCGGCCCCCTTGGGGTAGCCGCCGATGAAGGCCTCGGGAAACACCAGCACCTGGGCGCCACGTGCTGCGGCTTCTGCCATCAGGGTTTCGGCCTTGGCCACGGTCGCGGCGGTGTCGAACAGTACGGTAGCGGTCTGCGCCACGGCGGCAATCAGTTTCATCGGGGGGCTCCTGGTGTCCTGAGTTGGAAGTTGGTTGAAGAAAAAAAGGTGTCGAAATCGCCGTCAGGCAAGGCGCAAACCGCAGCGATAGCCGTTGCTATCGCGAGGATTTGCAACGCAGCATGGCGGTGATTCTCGGCATCTTTATGAAACAAACTGCCAACTCAGGATACTAGGGGTTGGCAGACGCCAGTGTGCCGTTGTATGCGCACATGGGCTGTCATGCGGGTATCACGGGCGTCAAAAGATCGTACGCGGCGCGCGCGCGCTGCAGGTCGCGCCCCAGGCGGCGGTTTGGGGGCAGGTGGCGCAGCCAGGCCAGGCGGGCAATGCTGTGGGCCAGCGTGGTTTGCATGTCGGCGGGCTGCTGCGCCAGCCAGGCCGCCCACAGCAGGCGGGCCGTCTCCAGCGCACCGCTCTCGCGCAGGTAGAGCGCGGTGGAGTGCACAAAACACAGCGCGTCGCGGGCCTGGCAGTGCGCCAGTGGCAATGCGCTGGTGGGGTCGTCCTCGAAGTCGATGAAGCCCACCACTCCGTCGGGGCAGCGCACCAGGTTGCGCGCAAAGGCCTGGCTCAGGCTGGTGCCCGTGCTGTGCACCTGTTGCAGGGCCTCCAGGCCCTGGTGCCACAACGCTTGCACGGCTGCCGGTCCCTGTGGCACGGCCGAGTGCATTTCGCCGTCCAGCGAGGGAGCGGGTTCGCCCGGGCGGCCCAGGTGGCGCAGCAGCAGGCCGTCCTCCTGCCGGGCCAGCAGCACGGGCACCCGCAGGCCCCGCGCCGCCAGGTCGTGCAGGCGCCGGGCTTCGGTGGCAATGGCCGCTGTGCCGCCCAGGTTGGGGACGGGGCGCAGCACCTGCAGGCGTGCCAGTCGGGCCAGTGCGCCCAGCACGCGGTAGCGCCCCATGCCGTGGCGCGGCCCGGCTTTTTTCAGCCAGACCTGCTCTCCGTCGAGCATGTAGCGCGCCACGTTGGCATGCTGCAGGGCCAGTTGCTGGCGGAGGAAGGCGGCGTAGTCGTGCGCAGGGGGCGTGTCAGTGTCGTGCGGCATGGGCAGTGCAATAGGGGTTTCCGGCCAGCGGGCGGGCTACACTTGCCGCCGTGCGCGGGCTGGCCCTGCGCGCCATCCCCCACGGCGCTGCCATGTGGCACCACCCGGGGCATCATAAAAGCCTTTGCACCCAGAACGGAGCTCTCCATGACTGAAACCGCCACTCCCGACGCCGGTGCACCGGCCCTTGGCCCTGACGAGCTCGATGAACTCGATACCCTGCTGGACGATTTGCGCACGCGCGGCGAAGAGATCCCGCAGTGGGAGTTTTGCGACGGTTTCATGGCCGCGCTGGTGTGTACCCGCCGGCCCATCGGCCCGGCCGAATACCTGCCCATGCTGCTGGGCGACGGTGAGGCGCTGGAACTGGCCGAGGGTGAGCCCCTGCCGCTGCTCGAAGCCTTTGCCGATGCCGCGCAGCAGGCGCGTTTTCTTGAACTGTGGATGCTCCGCTGGAACGAGGTGCAGGCGCAACTGGATGCCGACGTCAAGTCGCTCGACGAGGACCAGGCGTATGCCCCCGAGGCCATGGACATGCGCGGTGCGGTGGCCAGCCTGCCCGAAGAGGAGCGCGCCGAGCTCGAAGGACAGGAGATTCCCTCTTTTGCGCAGGTGTGGGCGCTGGGCTTCATGTTTGCGGTGGAAAACTGGCCCGACGAATGGGCCGCGCCGCGCGACAAGGAGGCCGCGCAGTGGCTCGATGATGCGATGGAACACATCGTTGCGCTGACCGAAGACGACACGGGCAAGCCCGAAATCTGCATGTACAGCGACGACGGCCCGCCCAGCACCAGCAAGGCCCGTGTGGAAGCCTTTGGCGAAGCCATCTGGGCCGTGTACGACCTGCGCCGGATCTGGAAAAGCATGGGCCCGCGCGTGGAGACCCTGCGCAAGCCGCCCGAGCCCGGCCGCAACGACCCGTGCTGGTGCGGCAGCGGCAAGAAGTTCAAGAAGTGCCACGGCGCCTGAGGCGCCTTGGCTTCAGGACGCCATCGCTAGGTTGCGCCCTGCACCCTTGGCCTGGTAAAGCGCCTTGTCTGCGCGTTCGACGATCGCATGGGCGTGGGTGTCGGCGGGGTTCCATACACTGGCACCGATGCTGACCGTCATGTGGCCGATTTCCGGGAAGTCGGCTGCGGCGATGGCCGCGCGTATTTTTTCTGCTGCCGCCATGCTGCCCTCGCCCCCTGGGGTGTGTGGCAGCAGCACTGCGAATTCTTCGCCGCCATAGCGGGCTACAAAATCGACCGCACGGGTGTTTTCATTCAGCAGGTGCGCCAGTTGTTGCAAGACGGCGTCCCCTGCAGGGTGGCCGTGGGTGTCGTTGACCTGCTTGAAATGGTCGGCGTCGAGCAGCAGCACGGCAAACCCCGTGCCGGTACGCTGGCTGGTCTGGAAGCATTCGAGCAGCCTGGCATCGAAGTGCCGCCGGTTGTGCACGCCGGTGAGCGGATCGCGGGTGGCCAGCCGTTCGAGTTCCAGGTTGGCGGTCTCCAGCGCCTCGGTGCGCTGCTGCACCTGGGTTTCCAGCGTCTGGTTGACGGCCGCCAGCTCGCGTTCATGGGCCAGCAGCGCAGTGGTCATCGACTGAATGGATTGGCTCAATTGCTGCACCTCGATCAGGCGGTGATCCGTGGGAAAGCGGGCGTTGCTGGCGCCCTGCTCGATCTGGCGCGCAGCATTGGCCAATTGTTCGATGGGTCGGCTGAACGAGCGGGCCAGCCACAGCGCCACCAGGCTGAATGCCAGCGCAGCCAGCAGTCCCAGCGTCAGCAGCCGGGTGCGCAGCGCGTGCGCCGGCTCCAGTGCCAGTTCCAGCGGCTGGCGTACCACGATGCGCCAGCCCAGGCCCTGGGAGATGCGGGTTTGGACGGATGCCTGGCTGGTGAGGTATTCCTGGCCATCGTCCCAGCGCAGCCGGGCATATCCCGTCGTCGGGGCGGAGGGCGGCGCGGCGGCCAGGCGTGTGTGGCTGGCCAGGGCCTGCGGGTACAGCACATCGCCCAGCGCATTGGCGATCAGGATTTCGGTGCCCTGGTTGCGGGGGTGCTGGTCGAATGCGGCCTGTACTGTCTGCGTGACCCAGCGCCAGTGGATATGGGCGCCGACAACGCCCACCAAAGCACCTTGCGGGTTGCGGATGGGGGCGGCGATGTCGATGAAGCGCAGGGGCTCGGAGGACGCTTGCTGCGGCAGCAGCTTTTCCAGCAGCAGGGCCTTGTGCACATCGCCGACGTAGAGGCCCGCCTGTCCCTCGATGAACCAGGGCCGCTGTGCGACAGACTGGCCCTGGAGGATGCCGTCGACCGCCTGCACGACCGTGCCTTGCGGGTCTGTCACGCCCATCCAGGCATATTCTTCGCGCAGGTTGCGTCGTTGTTCCAGTGAATGGAGAACGGCAGGCTGGGCCAGATCACCCCGGGTGAAGTGCGGTGCCAGGCTGAGCAATACCAGGTCCAGCTCATGTTCACGCAGGCTGGCCCCCAGCAGGTCGGCGGCGGCGCGTGCGGTGGCATGGACGGATGCGCCCGCCGTGGCCGCTACCTGCTGCGTGGCCAGTCGGCCCACATACAGACCCACGCTGACCAGCGTCAGCAGCGAGAGCCCGCCAAACCACAGGGCCAGCTGGCCTCTAAGGCTGCGCATGAACGAAGGACGGATCAAGGGCATTCGGTATCGTGGTGGGGACGCCCTGTCTGGCGCCCCGCGCCTTGGTGGTCGCGGCGCGCCAGCGGGAAGAGCGCAAACCCATTAGATCAAATGCGGCGCCCGATGCAAGGGCGTAACCCCCAAGGCGAAACCACCGTTCACGACCGTGACAACAGCTGCGCCAACTGCACCAGCGCATGCCGCACGGTGGCGGCGCGCACGGCGGCGCGATCGCCTGCGAAATGCTGGCGCTCGCTGTAGGTGTGCCCGTGCACGCACCATGCCAGCCACACCGTGCCCACGGGCTTGTCTGCGCTGCCGCCGGTGGGCCCGGCCACGCCGGTGACGGCCACGCTGGCCTGGGCGGCAGAATGCGCCAGGGCGCCTTCGGCCATGGCGCGGGCCACCGGCTCGCTCACGGCGCCGTGCTGGTCGATGAGCGTGCAGGGCACGGCCAGCATCTCGGCCTTGGCGGCGTTGGAATACGTGACAAAGCCGCGCTCGAACCACTGGCTGGAACCGGCCCGGTCGGTGCAGGCCCCGGCGATCAGGCCGCCCGTGCAGCTTTCGGCCGTCGCCAGCATCTGGCCCTGGGCCAGCAGGGCATCAGAAACAGTGGTCAAAATGGCATTCAACGCAATACCATCAAGCGCTAGAAGCTCTTGTTTTGATAGCAATTGGGGGCGTGGTGTCACCAGAATCTCCACAGCGCAATCACCAGCAGGGTGCAGAACGCCGCCACAAAGTCATCCCACAGAATGCCCCAGCCGCCGCGCCAGCCAAAACCCTTGAACAGGCTGTCGGCCCAGCCCACCGGGCCGGGCTTGGCGGCATCAAAGAAGCGGAACAGTGCAAACGCCACCAGCTGGCCCCAGAAACCCATGGGCATGGCCAGCCACAGCACCAGCCAGAAGGCCACCACCTCGTCCCAGACGATGCTGCCGGGATCGGACACGCCCATGTGGCGCGCGGTGATGGTGCAGGCCCACCAGCCGCCCAGCGTGCTGGCGGCGATCAAAAGGCCCATTTGCAGCGGCGTGGCAAACCACGGCTGCAGCACCAGGAAAGCCAGCCAGGCCCACAGCGTGCCCACCGTACCGGGCGCCTTGCGCGACAGGCCCGCGCCAAAACCCAGCGCAATGAAGTGTGCGGGGTGGGCCAGCAGAAAACGCACCGTGGGGCGCAGCGGCACGGTACTGTTCATGGGCGCTCCAGCAGCTCAATGTCCTTGGGGTAGCGGAGGGTGTGCTCGGCGCTGAACTGCGCGGTGGCCCCGGCAGCCAGGGATTGCTGCCAGGCGATGGTGCCCTTTTGCTGGTTCCAGGCCAGGCTGCTGGGTTGTGGCTGGTAGCGCGATTCCACCTCGATCTTTTCGTTGCGCGAGACCGGTGTGGCGTGCAGCACCTGCAGGTCGATGCTGCTCTTGTGGCGGTTTTCCACCTGGTAGCTGCGGCGCGTCTGGCGCTCGGTGCGCGAGCCGGTCAGGCCGGTGGTGCTGGTCATGTCCTGGGGCGCCTCGGCGCGCACCAGCACCAGTTCATCGCGGCCAAACGAAAGGCTGGTGGTAGGCGGAGCGCCCGGCGTGCTGGCAGCGCTGGCGTTGAAATCCAGGCGCCCGGTGCCCACAAAGGCGCCGTCGCGGTACAGGCCCACGGCGCCGGGTGGCCAGACGCCTGGCGGTGGCGCAATCTCGGCCACCAGGTAGGCGGCTTCTTCCACGCCCGGCGCGGTGCGGGTGAGCAAGTGGGCGCTGGCCTGCTGCGTGCCCAGCGCCAGCGTGACGCGCTGGCCGTTCGAGGGCACGGTGATGCGCTGCGGCACCGCAAATTCGGTCGCAAAACCTTTGTCGAGGGTGCTGACGTCAAAGCTGGGCATGGCCTCGGGTACCGCGTTGCCGCGCTCGCGCATCGCCGGGGCCGGGGCCGGGGCCGGGGCAGCCGGTGCCATGGACATGGCCTTGGCCGCCAGTTGGGGCGGCGGTGCGACGTCCAGGGTCCAGGGGCGGGGCAGGCGGCCCTGCGTGGCGCGATGGGGTTGGCCGGTGGAGAGCGTGAGCTGCACGTTGCTCCAGTCCTCGCCGCTGTTCTGGGCCACCAGCGCCAGGCGATCCAGCTGCACGCTGGCCTTGGGGGTATCGAGCGTGGCGCGGTAGCTGGGCTGCCAGCCGGGGCCGCGCACCTGGTAGGTGAGGCGCAGCTCGGCGTCGCGCTCGGTTGCCAGGTTGACGGTGACGGACACCACGCGCGTGCGCTGGCTGGCCACGCGATCGCGCTCGGCCGCGAGGGGCTTGAGCGCCAGTTCCAGCGCCTCCTGGCGGCGCTTGAGTTGGTGGGCGCGGGCCAGTGCATCCTGGCCGGACTTGCGCAGCACATCGGCGGTGGCGCTGATCTGTGCCGGGGTGGCGGGCAGGGTGCGGCCCCCCGCGGCGGCCTCGCCCGCGCTGCCAGCGGCAACCCCTTTGAGGTAGCTGTCCACCAGCTGCAGCGCACCCGATTCGGCCCTGACGGCGGCGATCTGGTCTTCCAGCTCACGAATGCGGCCATCGAGCGGGCTGGCGCAGGCCGAGGCGACGTCGCGGTCTTCGGTCAGCACATTGAACTCGCCTACGCGCACGCCCGCATCGGCACTGATCTGCAGGCTTTGCGGGTCGAGTGTGGCGGGCAGGCAGGCCAGGGTCAGGCTGCGCGCACCGGCGCCCACCTTGGCCACGCGCTCCACCGTGGCGCTGCCAGGGTAGACCGTGACGCGGGCAATGCGCGAGGCGCCCTCTTGGGCGGCAACGGCGCCTGCGCTGCACAGCAGCGCGGTGCAGGCCAGTGCGGACACCAGCGGCTGCGGGGAAAACGAGGGGAGGTTCACGGGGCGCTCCTGGGAGTCTGTCGGACTTGGAAATCGTCGGCTGCAAATCGGCCGCAGCGGTCCATTCTTCACCGTCTTTTGCCCCATAGCCGGGCTATGGGGCTGCAAATCCGGCAAAAACTGTCCTCGCTGGGGCCGATTTTCGCTTACGACGCTCCAAGTCCGACAGCCTCCAGGATGTGTGCGGAGGAAAAACTATCCGCACATGCTAGCAGCCGCCCCGGGCCATGTTCTATTGGGCAGCGGCCCGTGCGGCGGCGGCCTTGGCCTTGGCCTCATCGGCCTTGCGCTGCAGCTCCAGGGCCTCCTTTTCGGCGGCCTGGGCTTCGGCGGCCTTGGCCGCCTTGGCATCCTTCTCGGCGGAGCTGCCACCGGCCAGTGCGTTGCCTGCCATGGTGCCGGCGACGGCGCCCACCGCAGCTGCGCCCATGGTGCCCATCATGCCCGGGCCGCGTGCGGCAGGAGCGGCTGCCGCAGCCGGAGCCGGAGCCGGAGCTGCCGCAGCCGCCGGGGCTGCAGGGGCTGCAGGGGCTGCAGGGGCTGCAGGGGCCTTGGGCGCGACCGGGGCCGCAGGGGTGGACGGCGCCTTGCCGATGCTGGCTGGAGGAATGGAGCGCGACTTCGCGCCACCCATGCGCTTGGCGTGGGCCAGGGTCGGCGCCGCCAGGGCGGCCACGGTGAGGGCGATGACGGCGGCGGCGGTACGGTTGGTGTTTTTCATGGTGCGTTCCTGGGTGTTAGTCGTTGCTGCTGAAGCCAAACAGGCTCAGCAGGCTGGTGAAGAGGTTGAACAGCGAAACAAACAGGCCCACGGTGGCCAGTACGTAGTTGGTTTCACCGCCGTTCACGATGCGGCTGGTCTCGAACAGGATCAAACCGGCCGACAGCAGGGCCACCATGGCCGATACCGCCAGGCCCAATGCGGGGAGCTGGAAGAACATGGCTGCCAGGCCCGCCAGGATGGCGATCACCATGCCGGCGAACAGGAAGCCGCCCATGAAGCTGAAGTCACGCCGCGTCGCCAGCACCCAGCCCGACAGGGCCAGGAAGGTGGTGCCCGTGGCGCCCAGGGCCAGGGCAATGGTCTGGCCGCCACCCGGCAAGGCCAGGTGCGCCGACAGAACGGGACCCAGGGTGTAGCCCATGAAACCGGTAAGCGCAAACACGGCGCCCACGGCCCAGCCGCTGTTCTGTACCTTGTGGACCAGGAACAGCAGACCGAAAGTGCCCGCCAGCGTGAGGATGAGGCCCGGTGCGGGCAAACGCAGGGCCACGGCGGTGGCCGCCACCGCGGCGCTGAACAGCAGCGTCAAGGACAGCAGGGCATAGGTGTTGCGCAGCACCCGGTGCGTGGCCAGGGTGCTGCCCAGGGATCCGCCGGTAGCGGTCCCTTGGTAGGTGGCAGGATGGTTCATGAGGGTCTCCAAAGACAGAATGAAGACCGAGGGTAGAGGGATAATTTTTTCTGAAAAAGAAGATAAAAACTGAGATTCATTTCCGTAAAATCGAACAATGAACACGCCTTTCAACTACCGCCACCTCTACTATTTCTGGATGGTGGCCAAGGAGGGCAGCATGTCCAATGCCGCTGCCCGGCTGGACATGGCGGTCCAGACCGTAAGTACCCAGGTGCGTGAGCTTGAGCGCGATCTGGGGTGCCAGTTGCTGCGCCCGGCGGGGCGCGGCCTGGCGCTGACCGAGGCGGGCGTGGTGGCCCTGCGGCAGGCAGAAGCCATCTTTCAACTGGGCGAAGCCTTGCCCGAGCTGGCGCGTACCGCGGCGCAGAGCCCCTCGGTGCGACTGGTGGTGGGCATTGCCGACGGCCTGCCCAAGCTGGAGGTGCAGCGGCTGCTGCGCCCGGTGCTGCAGGTGCAGGGCTTGCGCCTGGTGTGCCTGGAGGGTGAAATGCCCGACCTGCTGGCCGAACTGGCCGTGCACAAGCTCGATGTAGTGCTCTCTGACCACCCTGCGCCGTTCAACCCACGCCTCAAGGTGCACAACCATCCTTTGGGGACGTCGGCCATGGGCTGGTATGCCGCGCCGCAGTGGTGGGCGCAGGCGGCGGACGGCTTTCCGGCATCGCTGCAGTTGCTGCCCGTGCTGCTGCCCACCACGCACTCCATTGTGCGCAACACGATTGACCAGTGGCTGGCCCAGAAGGGATTGCGTCCACGCGTGGTGGGCGAGTTTGAAGACAACGCACTGCTGGAGGCTTTTGGTGGCACCGGCCTGGGGGTGTTTCCCGGCGCGGTGGCGGCACAGGCTGAATTGCAGCAGCGCTGCCAGGTGCGGCTGGTGGGCGCTTGCGATGGGGTGGAAGAGCACTACTACGCCATCAGCACCGAGCGCAAGGTGGCGCACCCATTGGTGCAGTTGCTGCTGCAGCGTCCGCGCGAGGCTGAATCTTCGACCTGACCGATGCGTGTGCCGCGCGCCACAAGCGGGCGCGCGCCCCGGGCTGCCATGGATATCCGCCATTGACCGCGCTGGCGATGAATCCGATACTGAACCTGGGAAGTCCTGCACGGGGCTTCTGGCTTTCTTCCACGGCAGGAACCCGCCCTTCAGCAACCATGGCAGAACCGCAGCACACACACATCGGCGTTCGCAGACGCGAGCTGGCATGCCTGATGGGCTTGCTGTGCGGTGGCTGGCGCCTGGCGGGTGCGGCAGACGGTCCGGTACGCATCCTCACCGAAGAATTCCCACCCTACAACTACACCGAAGGCGGCCAGATCACGGGACTGGGGACCGAGGTGGTCGAAGCCGTGCTCCAGCAACTGGGCGTGCAGGGACAGTTCCAGTCGATGCCCTGGGCGCGCGCCTACGAAACGGCCAGCAATGTCCCTGGGGTCCTGATTTATTCGATGGTGCGCACGCCAGAGCGTGAAAAGCGCTTCAAATGGGTGGGCGTGATCGCACCGTCCGAGTACTACCTGTTTTCTCTGGCGGACAAACCACTGTCCCTTGCGTCGCTTGAAAAAGCGCAGAGCCTGCAGATCGGCACAGTGAACCAGAGCGTGGGTGAACAGTTCCTGTTGTCCCGAGGCTTCGTCAAGGGAAAGAATCTGCAGGCCAGTGCCCGGAACGAACTCAACTACGAGAAACTCCGGTTGGGGCGCATTGACCTGTGGATCATGAACCGGCTCACCGCCTACCATCTGGTGCGGCAGGCGGGTCAGGATCCGGAAAAAACCCTGCACAAGGCGTTGGCCATTCCGGAACTCAGTTCGCAGAGCTACTACATGGCGTTTGGGGCCCAGACGCCCGATGCCACCGTGGAGCGTTTCCGCAAGGCGCTGGAGACGCTGCAGCGCAATGGCAGCCTCGACCGGCTGCAGCGCAAATGGCAGTAACCCCGCCACCCGGCGCTGGGCTGCCAGCGGCGCCAGTGCGCCAGCGTTCCCTGGGTTGGCGCCTGGTGTGGGCCACGCTGGTGTTTTGCGTCCTGTTCATCCTGGCCTCGGTCATGGCGCTGACCTGGTCAGCCTGGAATGCAGGCCTTGCCCGCATGGATGCTGATCTCGCACAGATCGAACAAGTCTATGGCGACACCTTGTCCAAGGCCATCTGGGAGCTGGACCGGGAGGCATTGAAGACCTATGTGCGCAGTGCGGAGGGCGTTGCCTCGGTGGGAAAAATTGTCTTGACGGTCAGACTGGCCAACCAGCCCCCGGAAATTTTCGAGAGTGCGCATGCCGGCTGGAGCGGGTCCGGCTGGGCGCCGATGCGCCGCCTGCGATTGGCCTTCGCGCCGTTTCCCGGGGGCCGTGAGGAAATCGGCGAGCTGGTGTTGTATGGCGATGAGCAAGTGCTGTGGCAGCGCCTGCGCAGCCAACTGGCCACCATCGTCGTGGCGCAATTGCTGCAGTCGCTGATGCTGGCGGGACTCATCATGCTGATGTTCAATCGCATGGTCACGGTGCATGTGCGGCGCATCGCATCGCACCTGGAAGGCGTGCGACCGGGCAACCTGGGCACGCACCTGCGTCTGGAGCGCGCCAGTCAGAGCCAG
>JAPKHH010000139.1:0-6952 GCA_026647025.1 Giesbergeria sp. | reverse complement strand
CCTTGGCCGCGTCGACATTGCGCAGGCGGATATGCAGTTCGCGCAACTGCTTCTCGTCCACGGGCGACGGCGCCTGGGTCAGCAGGCACTGCGCCCGCTGCGTCTTGGGGAAGGCGATCACGTCGCGGATCGACTCGGCGCCCGTCATCAATGTGACGATGCGGTCCAGGCCGAAGGCCAGGCCACCGTGCGGGGGCGCGCCGTACTGCAGGGCGTCGAGCAGGAAGCCGAACTTCTGCTGCGCTTCCTCGGGGGTGATCTTGAGGGCATCAAACACCTTCTGCTGCACGTCGGCACGGTGGATACGCACAGACCCGCCGCCCATTTCCCAGCCATTGAGCACCATGTCGTAGCCCTTGGAAATGCATTTCTCGGGCGCGGTGACCATGTAGTCCTCGTGGCCGTCCTTGGGCGCGGTGAAGGGGTGGTGCACGGCCACCCAGCGGTCGTTTTCCTCGTCGTGCTCGAACATCGGGAAGTCCACCACCCACAGCGGTGCCCAGCGGTCTTCAAACAGGCCGTTCTTCTTGCCGAATTCGCTGTGGCCGATCTTGATGCGCAGCGCACCGATGGCGTCGTTGACGATCTTTTCCTTGTCGGCGCCGAAGAACAGCAAATCACCGTCCTGTGCGCCGGTGCGTTGCAGGATTTCGGCAATCGCTGCGTCGTGGATGTTTTTCACAATGGGGCTCTGCAAACCGTCGCGCCCCTTCGCCAGCTCATTGATCTTGATGTAGGCCAGTCCCTTGGCGCCGTAGATCTTGACGAACTCGGTGTAGCCGTCGATCTCGCCACGCGAGAGACCGCCCGTCTCACGTGCGCCGCCGGGCACACGCAGGGCCACCACGCGGCCGTTCTTCAAGTTGGCGGCACCGGAGAAGACCTTGAAGTCCACGTCCTTCATCACGTCGGTGAGTTCAGTGAATTCGAGCTTCACGCGCAGGTCGGGCTTGTCCGAACCAAAGCGGTAAGCCGCATCCTGGTAGGTCATGACCGGAAACTCGCCCAGGTCCACACCCAGCGTGTTCTGGAACACGGTCTTGATCATTTCCTGCGTCAGGTCGCGGATGTCCTGTTCTTCCATGAACGATGTTTCGATATCGATCTGGGTGAACTCGGGCTGGCGATCGGCGCGCAGGTCCTCGTCGCGGAAGCACTTGGTGATCTGGTAGTAACGGTCAAAACCCGCCACCATCAGCAATTGCTTGAACAACTGCGGCGACTGCGGCAGCGCGAAGAACTGGCCGTCGTGCACCCGGCTGGGCACCAGGTAGTCGCGCGCGCCCTCGGGGGTGCTCTTGGTGAGCATGGGGGTTTCGATGTCGACAAAACCATGCGTGTCGAGGAACTTGCGCACCTCCATGCTCACGCGGTAGCGCAGCATGAGGTTGTTCTGCATGTAGGGACGGCGCAGGTCAAGCACGCGGTGCGTGAGGCGCGTGGTTTCCGACAGGTTTTCCTCGTCGATCTGGAAGGGGGGCGTCACCGAGGGGTTGAGCACGTTCAACTCGTGGCACAGCACTTCGATCTTGCCACTCTTCAAGTTGTCATTGGTGGTGCCCGCCGGGCGTGCGCGCACCAGGCCCTTGATCTGCACGCAGAACTCGTTGCGTACATCTTCTGCCGTGGCAAACATCTCTGCGCGGTCTGGATCGCACACCACCTGCACCGAGCCCTCGCGGTCGCGCAGGTCAATGAAGATCACGCCGCCATGGTCGCGGCGGCGGTTCACCCAGCCAGACAGGGTGACGGTTTGGCCCAGCAGGGCTTCGGTCACAAGACCGCAATAGTGGGAACGCATAACCATGGCAGAACTTCCGGCGCCCGGCAGGGCACATTAAAAAATTACGAGGATGCCTCAAGGACCGGGTCGCTGGGAGCAACCACGCCCATGGAGACGATGTAGCGCAAGGCCGCGTCCACGCCCATGTCGAGCTCGATGCAGTCGCTCTTGCGCACCATCACGAAATAGCCCCCCGTGGGATTGGGGGTGGTGGGAACATACACGCTGACGAATTCGTCGCGCAGATAAGCTGCCACCTCACCGCTGGGCGCGCCGGTGATGAACGCCACCGTCCACACACCTTCGCGCGGCCATTGCACCAGCACGGCCGTACGGAATGCGTTGCCCCCCTCGGAAAAGAGGGTGTCCGACACCTGCTTGACGCTGGAGTAAATGGACCGCACCACCGGAATACGGCTCACAACGCGGTCGCCCCACTCCACCAGCTTGCGGCCGGCAAAATTGCTGGTGGTGGCCCCCACGACCAGCAGAATCAGCAAGGTCAGCAAAACCCCGAAGCCAGGAATATGAAATCCCAGCAGGCGGTCCGGATGCCACGCCACGGGCAGGATCAGCAGCGTCTGATCGAGCAGGCCGACGATCCAGTTGAGCACCGCGATGGTGATCGCTCCGGGAACGATCACCAGCAAACCGGTGAAGAGCCATTTGCGCAGCGGGGCCATCGGGGCTTTCAGGGCGTGGGGGTGGCGCCTGCAGCAGAGGCTGCAGGGCAGCTTGCACAGGCGTCCTTGGCCGCTGGTGGAGCATCGGAGGCACCGCCGTCGGCAGTGCCTGCCGAGGGCGCTGCGGCCGCAGCACCACCCCGGAAGTCGGTGGCGTACCAGCCCGAGCCCTTGAGCTGGAAGCCTGCCGCCGTCACCTGCTTGGAAAAGGCCTCGGCACCGCAGGCCGGGCACACCGTCAGCAGCGGATCAGAGATTTTTTGCAGCACATCCTTGGCATGGCCACAGGAGCCGCATTTGTAGGCGTAAATTGGCATGTTGTAAGCCTGGATTGAAAGTGCAAAGCCTTCAATTATAGGCGGCAGCGGCCAGATTCAAGCCCTGCTCAGACGGCACTGCCCTCATAGTGGTGCACATGGCCCTTGTGGTCGGGGATGAACTGGGGCGCCAGCGACCCCGCCACCATGCCCACCAGGGCCGCCAGCACACCGGCCAGCTGCTGTGGAAACGCCTCCGACAGCAGGGGGCTGGCGACAAACAGCAGCCACACCCCGAGCCCCAGGGCCACTGCCGCCAGCGCACCCTGGGTGGTGGCGCGCTTCCAGTACAGGCCAAACACCAGCGGAACGAATGCTCCCACCAGCGGCACCTGGTAGGCGCCCGATACCATTTCATAGATCGACGTGCCCTGCATGGTGATGGCATAGGTCAGAACGCAGGCCGTGAACACCAGCACCGCTATGCGCATGGCCTTGAGCGTGACGGCGTCGCTCATGCCCGGACGCAGGTTGCGCAGGATGTTTTCGACAAAAGTGGTCGAGGGCGCCAGCAAGGTGGCCGACGCCGTGGACATGATGGCCGAGAGCAGCGCACCAAAGAAAGCGATCTGCAGCACCAGAGGCATGCGCTCCATCACCAGCGTGGGCAGCACCTTCTGGGGGTCATCCTTGAGCAGCGCCTGGGCCGTCTCGGGCATGATCAGCACGGCCGATGCCACCACAAACATGGGGATAAAGGCAAACAGCAGGTACAGCACTCCGCCAATGACCGGACCGGTGCGTGCCGTACTGGCACTGTTGGACGACATGACGCGCTGAAACACATCCTGCTGGGGGATGGAGCCCAGCATCATGGTGATGGCCGCAGCAAAAAAGAAGGTCCACTCCTTGAGCCCGCCATCTTGCGGAAAGAAATGGAACTTGCCTTCGCGAGCGGCATAGTCGATGACCTTGCCCGCGCCGCCGGCCAGATCGGCGGCAAACCACGCAATGGCAAGCAGCCCCAGGGCGATCACGATCATCTGCACAAAATCGGTCAGCGCCACCGACCACATGCCGCCATACAAGGTGTAGACCAGCACGATGGCCGTACCCAGCACCATGCCGCCCGTGACCGAGATGGTCCCCTGGGTCAGCAGGTTGAACACCAGGCCCAGCGCCGTGATCTGCGCAGCCACCCAGCCCAGATAGCTGAAGATGATGATGGCCGAGCACAGCACCTCGATGGTGCGGCCAAAGCGCAGGCGGTAGTAGTCGCCCAGGGTGATCAGGTTCTTTTGGTACAGGCGGTAGGCAAAGAACAGGCCCACCAAAATGAGGCACATGGAGGCACCAAACGGATCTTCCACCACGCCCCCCAGGCCACCATCGATGAAGCGCGCCGAAACCCCCAGCACCGTTTCCGAACCGAACCAGGTGGCAAAGGTCGTGGCAATCACGACCGCCAGCGGCAGGCTGCGCCCGGCCACGGCATAGTCCGCTGTGTTGTGCACGCGGGTCGCGGCATACAGGCCGATGGCAATCGATGCCAGCAGATACAGAACGATGAAAGTGACCAGCATGTGCCGCTCCGCGGTAAGGTGGTTGATGAAAAACGACGCGCATTATCTGCGCAACCCACACCCGGTCCGATCACCCAGGCACGGGCTTTGGCGTAAATCCCTAGAAAAGGCTGACCCGCACGAGCACCTGCATGACGATCAGGCCCAGCACAAAGCCAATGCAGACGTAGACCAGGCCTTGCAGCAGACGGTTGGTATGCCGCTGCTCCCTGAGCAACTCCAGCAACTCGCGGTTGTGCTGCTGCCCCGGTGGGTGCTGCAGGAAATCGTGCAGCAACCGGGGTAGCGAGGGCACGATCTTGGCGTAGTGCGGTGCCTGTGCCCGCAGCTCACGCCTGAAACGCTGGGGGCCGAGCTGGTCGAGCATCCACTTTTCCAGAAACGGCTTGGCCGTGCTCCACAAATCCAGCTCCGGGTCGAGCTGGCGGCCCAGTCCCTCGATGTTGAGCAGCGTCTTTTGCAGCAGCACAAGCTGGGGCTGAATCTCCACGTTGAAGCGCCGCGACGTCTGGAACAGGCGCATGAGCACCATGCCCAGCGAAATTTCCTTGAGCGGACGGTCGAAGTACGGCTCGCAGACCGTGCGGATGGCGCCCTCGAGTTCGTTGATCCGCGTACCGGGCGGAACCCAGCCGCTCTCGATGTGCAGTTCGGCCACGCGCTTGTAGTCGCGCCGGAAGAACGCGGCAAAGTTCTGTGCCAGGTATTCCTTGTCGGACTCGGTGAGTGTGCCGACGATGCCAAAGTCCAGCGAGATATAGCGCCCGAACGTGGCCGGGTCCAGGCTGACCTGGATGTTGCCGGGGTGCATGTCGGCATGGAAAAAACCATCGCGGAACACCTGGGTGAAGAAAATGGTGACGCCATCGCGCGCCAGCTTGGGGATGTCCACCCCCGCATCACGCAGGCGCTGCACCTGGCTGATGGGCACGCCATTCATGCGCTCCATCACCATCACCTCGGGATGGCAGAAGTCCCAGTGGATGATGGGCACCTCCACCAGGTTCAGCCCCTCCATGTTGCGGCGCAGCTGCGCGGCATTGGCGGCTTCGCGTACCAGGTCGAGCTCATCGTGCAGGTAATTGTCGAACTCGGCCACCACCTCGCGCGGCTTGAGGCGCTTGCCGTCGGCCGAGAGGCTCTCGACCCAGCCCGCCATCATGCGCATGAGGCTGAGGTCCTTCTCGATGACGGGCAGCATGCCGGGACGCAGCACCTTCACGGCCACCTGGTGCAGTGCGCCGTGGCGGTCCCGCAGGGTGGCAAAGTGCACCTGGGCTATGGAGGCGCTGGCCACGGGCACGCGCTCGAACGATTCGAACACCTCGGCGAGGGGGCGACGAAAAGCCCGCTCGATGGTGGCCACAGCCACGACCGAATCAAAGGGCGGAACACGGTCTTGCAGGTGCGCCAGTTCGTCGGCGATATCAGGCGGCATGAGGTCGCGCCGGGTCGAAAGCACCTGCCCAAACTTGACGAAAATCGGTCCGAGCCGCTCGAGCGCCTCGCGCAGTCGCACGCCACGGGGCGCACGCAGGTCACGCCCCACCGAAACGATGCGCGCCAGCAGGCGCAGCCAGGGCTTCTGGAAGCTGGTCAGCACCAGTTCGTCAAGACCGTAGCGCAGCACCACCCAGACGATGGTGGCGCCGCGAAAGAAGCGCTTCATGGAATGGTGCGGTCCGCAGACCACGCAGAGGCACTACCGGGCGCACGGCTTTGCACAAAACCGCGCAACGCCTGCACCGCACTGCGCGCCATGCTGGCCAGCGTGTGGGCCGGCACATCACCCATCAGTCGGGCCAGGTCTTCCTCCAGGTCCCAGCGCAGGTTGTCGGCCAGCCACTGGATGTCACCGGCAAACTGCACATCTCCGTCAATACGCACCGCTGGGCGGTCACCGCGCAGCGCGGCCTGTGCCAGGTCCAGCGGCGAGGTCTGCGTCACCTCCAGCCGCAGGTCGGGCGTGGCGCCCTCGGCGGCCATGTCGAACAGGCCGGCCGGTGTGACCTGCAGGGCCATGAAGAACTGGCGCCACTGCACACGCACCACCCGGCCCCGCCGGGGCAGCAGGCGCTGGGTGGCTGCAGGTTCCTGCATCAGCACGTGGTTGAGCAGCAGCACCACGCGGTGCTGCACCTCATGCACCATCCACTGGGGCGGTTGCGGGCCGTTGGCGACGCGCTCGAAAACATCGCCAAGAAAAGAAAAAGGGGACTGTGTTGCCATAGTCCCCGATTATTCCCTGAACCGCGCATGCTGCGCGGATAAGCCACAAATCACTGCAAAGCCTGCACCCCGGCCACCAGCCAGCCCGACGGGCCGCTCTTGGACTTGGTCATGTTCCAGACCTCGCGGAACGGGCTGGGCCCGGCGGACGCATCTTCACGGATCATTCCGGAGAACTCGACGCTGGCCATGTAGCCTTCGCCCAGGTCTTCGATGCCCAGCAACTGGGCTTCGATCATGACCACATCGGTCTGGTTGGGTTGTTCGCCCCCATGGGTTTCACGCTCGGCCAACTGGGTGCGGATCTCGTCCAGCATGGTGTCGGTCATCATGGAGCGCAGCGTGGCGATGTCCGAGCGGTCCCAGGCAGCCTGCAGCGTGATGAAATTGCGCTTGGCCGCTTCGGTGAAGCCCGCC
>JAPKHH010000138.1:0-7198 GCA_026647025.1 Giesbergeria sp. | reverse complement strand
TCGATGGTCTCCCACCATGCGGCCAGGGCACCAGCCTCCACCCGCGTGGGTGTCTCACGGATCATGGAAATCAGCTCGGTCAGCACATCCTTGACATCGCCGACGATCGGAATGTCCACCTTCACGCGCTTGGAGATGCTCGACGGATCGATGTCGATATGGATGATCTTGCGATCATTCTGGGCGAAGTGCTTGGGATTGCCAATCACGCGGTCGTCAAACCGCGCGCCCACGGCCAGCAGCACGTCGCAGTTCTGCATGGCATTGTTGGCTTCCACCGTGCCGTGCATGCCCGGCATGCCCAGGAACTTGCGGTCAGAGGCGGGATAGGCGCCCAGGCCCATCAGCGTGTTGGTGACCGGATAGCCCAGCATGTCGACCAGGGTGCGCAGTTCCTGCGTCGCATTGCCCAGCAATACGCCGCCACCGGTATAGATGTAGGGGCGCTTGGCGGTCAACAGCAGTTGCAGCGCCTTGCGGATCTGACCACCATGGCCCTTGCGCACCGGGTTGTACGACCGCATTTCGACGCCCTGCGGGTAGCCCTCGTAGGCGACCTTCTTGAACGACACATCCTTGGGGATGTCCACCACCACAGGACCAGGGCGACCGGTACGCGCGATATGGAAGGCCTTTTTCATGGTCATGGCCAGGTCGCGTGCGTCCTTGACCAGAAAGTTATGCTTGACGATGGGCCGCGTGATGCCCACGGTATCGCATTCCTGGAAGGCGTCCAGGCCAATGGCCGCCGTGGGCACCTGGCCCGTGACGATGACCATGGGAATGCTGTCCATGTACGCCGTGGCAATGCCGGTAATGGCATTGGTAACGCCGGGGCCGGACGTGACCAGCGCCACACCCACCTCGCCGGTGGCCCGTGCATAGCCGTCGGCCGCATGCACTGCCGCCTGCTCGTGGCGCACGAGCACATGCTGAATGGTGTCCTGCTTGTACAGGGCATCGTAGATATAGAGAACGGCCCCGCCAGGGTAGCCCCAGATGTATTGCACGCCCTCGGCCTGCAAGGCCTTGACGAGAATCTCGGAACCCATCAGTTCCTGCGAAGCGGATTGATTGTGCGCAGCGGCAGCCGAAGCGATTTCGGCCTTGGTGATTTCCATGATGAACCTTTGTGAATTTCTCTGACGAAAAACCTTGGGTGCCCCTTGCATGGACTCTTGTGAAGCCAGCTTGGAACTTGAGGCCAAGGACATGGGCGTGAAGATTGCCGCGCCGGACCGTGACCCGTTTGCCTTTATGTTTGCAGGCGTTCATTATCGCACTGCAACAAAGAAAATGCGCAAAAGGTATAAAAAATCCGCTCCGATGCGATAATCGTCGGCGTTTTGCGCACAATCGCGCTGCTGCGC
The DNA here is from genome assembly GCA_026647025.1 of Giesbergeria sp. Taxonomy (GTDB): domain Bacteria; phylum Pseudomonadota; class Gammaproteobacteria; order Burkholderiales; family Burkholderiaceae_C; genus Simplicispira. Next base: position 5,828 of record JAPKHH010000138.1, on the reverse strand, counting down.
ACTCCGCGCTGCACCAGCTCCTGCCCGACCCCTTTGGCCACCGAAAAAGAACTCTCGGATTTCCTGCACAGCGTGGAAAAGCGCGCCTTCAAGCGCTCGATGTACCACGTGCGCAACGAGGAATCAGCCCTGGACATCGTGCAGGACAGCATGATGCGGCTGGCCGAGCACTATGGGGACAAGCCGGCCAACGAGCTGCCGATGCTCTTTCAGCGCATCCTTTCCAACTGCACCCTGGATTGGTTCCGCCGCCAAAAGACGCACAATGCGCTGTTCTCGCACATGAGTGACTTCGAGAGCGATGGCGACGGCGGCGGTGATTTCGACCTGCTGGAAGCCTGGAGCGGCCCCGAGGGCGGCGAGCAGGCCCAAAGCGCCGAAGACCTGGCACGCCGTGGACAAACGCTCAGGGATATCGAGCTTGAAATTCAGCATCTGCCGCCGCGTCAACGGGAAGCATTCCTGATGCGTTACTGGGAGGAAATGGATGTCGCAGAAACAGCAACCGCGATGGGCTGCTCCGAAGGCAGTGTCAAGACGCACTGTTTCCGCGCCATTCAGGCTCTCGGCAAGGCGCTCAAGGCCAAAGGAATCCATCTATGACCACCTCGCACACCCCCGTCAACACATCGGCTGCCGATCGTTTTGCCCGGCGCATCACTGCCCGGCTGAGCGAGGGCGCCAGCGATCTGCCCTACGACATTTCAGAGCGCCTGCGGGCCAGTCGGATGCAGGCACTGGCACGTCGCAAGAAGTTCGTGGCGGTCGTGCACACGGCACCCTCCGTTGTACAGGCGGGCCACAGCGCCACGCTGGGGCGCGGTGGCAGCGGCATGAACTGGTGGCAGTCGCTCCTGTCGGCCGTTCCCATCATGGCGCTGCTGGCCGGCCTGGTGGTCATCAACCTTGATCTGGACGAAGTCGGCATGATGGAAGTGGCGGAACTGGACGCGGCCCTGCTTGCCGACGACCTGCCTCCGGCGGCATACTCTGACCCTGGTTTCGCACAGTTCCTGAAAACAGGCGGCGCGCAAAGCCATTGACACCCGTTTTCAACCTGCATGCACGCATCCGCAAACACTCAACATCCCTCCCGCAGTCCAACGCCAGCCATCGTGCTGGCGTTGGCGTTGCTAGGGGGCCTGGCGGTGGGTGCATGGATGGTGGTGCAGCAAGTCCGCATGGCGCCCGGCACCACCATATCAGCCCCGGCAGCGCCAGCTCCTTATGCCCCACAAGCCCACAAGCCGGGACAGCCCCTCCCCGCCCCAAGCGAAGGCCCCGGCTGGGAAACCCTGAACACACCGCAAAAACTGGCGCTTTATCCCCTGGCTGAGCGCTGGGCCTTTCTGGGAAGTCTGCAAAAACGCCGATGGCTGGCAATGGCGCAGTCCTTTGCATCCCTGCCCGAGGAAGAACAGGCACGGCTGCATGACCGCATGACCGCCTGGGCCAGCTTGAGCGCGCAGCAGCGCAACCAGGCGCGGCTGAACTTTGCGGTGACGAATCGTCTGTCGCCGCAGGACAAGCGCACCCAATGGGACGCCTACCAGGCCTTGAGCGAAGAAGAAAAACGCAAGCTGGCAGCCCGTGCCGGCACCAAGCCCCAGGGCGCCGCACCGGCATTGCGTCCCACGGCGTCCAAAAGACTGGCAAAGGTGCCGGCAGCCATCAACCCGCCAGGCAATCCCGCCAACCCCCCCAAAATTCCCCCTGCAGTATCCACACCGGCCCGCATTGCCGCACCGGGCATGGCCGCCGAGGCGCGAGCAATCGAGGCACAGAGCGCCAGCGCACCCGCCAGCACGGCACCGGCCGCTCCCCAGCCGACGGCATCTACCCCGGAGGCCCCCATGGAGCCCCCGACGCCCGACACGCGGCCTTCCGACATCTACTTGAACTGAGCAATGCCCGAACCCCTCGCCAGCGCCTCTTTGCCCTCCGCTGCCTCTCCACACACGATCGCTCCCCGCCTGGGACGCCGCATGGCATGCTGGCTCTATGAGGGTATCTTGATGTTTGGTGTGGTTTTCATCGCCGGATACCTGTTCGGCACCCTGAGCCAGACGCGCAATGCGCTGGACAACCGCCACGCCCTGCAAGCCTTTCTGTTTGTTGTTTTCGGCATCTATTTCACCTGGTTCTGGGCCAAGGGGCAGACCCTGGCCATGAAAACCTGGCATATCCGGGTGGTGGACACGGCGGGCCTCCCCGTAACGCAGGGTCGCGCACTGGCACGTTATGTCTTGAGCTGGCTCTGGTTTCTGCCCCCACTGCTTGCCGTGGCACCTTTTTCACTGCCCGCGGGGGAAATCACCGTGATCGTGCTGGGCTGGGTGGCCGTATGGGCACTGTCGAGCCGCCTGCACCCGCAGCAGCAGTTCTGGCATGACGCATGGGCGGGCACCCGCCTGGTGGATTCGCAGTCCTCGGGACTGTAGCCAGCGTTTACCGCACGTTTCGCTGGCACTTGTACCCCATGTCCTTTTCCAAGCCTTCAGGCACTGATCCCGTCAACCCCCAAAAGACCCGCAGAGGGCTGAGCCGCCTCTGGCACGCCACGGGCTATTCCCTGCAAGGTCTGCGCAGCGCCTGGAGTGAAACCGCCTTCCGCCAGGAAGCACTGGCTGCTCTTGTGCTTTTGCCCTTGTCGCTGTGGCTGGGCCGTACCTGGGTCGAAACCGCCCTGCTGTCGGCCACCGTGGTGCTGCTGATGGTGGTGGAACTGCTCAACACGGGCATCGAAGCGGCCATCGACCGTATCGGTCCCGAATGGCATGAACTGTCCAAACGCGCCAAGGACATGGGCAGCGCTGCGGTGCTGCTGAGCCTGTTGCTGTGTATCGGGGTCTGGGGTACTGCATTGTTTCAAAGGTATTTACATGGTTGACCCCGCTTTTTCCCTGTGTGTCTACTGCGGCTCGCGTCCCGGAGAAAACCCACTGTTCGCCGACGCAGCACATGCTGTGGGGACATGGATCGGCCAGCATGGCGGGCAGTTGGTCTATGGCGGCGGCAGCAGCGGTCTGATGGGCATGGTGGCGCAGGCGACGGCCAAAGCCGGCGGTCGTGTGGTCGGCGTGATTCCCCAGACGCTGGTCGACAAGGAATACGCCAACCACGCCTGCGATGAGCTGCACATCGTGCAGACCATGCACGAGCGCAAGGCGCTCATGGCCGAGCGCAGCGGCGCCTTTCTGGCGCTGCCGGGTGGCATCGGCACCTTTGAGGAGTTGTTCGAAGTCTGGACCTGGCGCCAGCTGGGCTACCACGACAAACCCATCGGGCTGCTGAACGTGGCGGGCTACTACGACGGCCTTCTGCGCTTTCTGCACACCAGCGTGGGCAGCGGCTTCATGGGTCCCTGGCAGATGGATCTGGTGCACGCCAGCACATCATCTGACGTCCTGCTCCCCGGGCTGGTGCAGGCCATGCAGGCCAGCCCCAGCGGCCCGGCACTGCGCTCCGTGATCTGAGAGCCCCGGCGGCAGGGGGCACTGCGGCTCAGATCGCGGTGTCGTCCAGTTCCCCGGTGCGAATGCGAACCACGCGCTCGACCGGCGTCACAAAGATCTTGCCATCGCCAATCTTGCCCGTGCGCGCCACAGCCACGATGGCGTCCACGCAGCGCTCCAGGTCCTCGGTCTTGACCACGACCTCGATCTTCACCTTGGGCAGGAAATCCACGACGTATTCCGCTCCCCGGTACAGCTCGGTGTGGCCCTTCTGGCGGCCAAAGCCCTTGACTTCGGTGACGGTCAGTCCTGTAACCCCGCATTCGGCGAGGGCCTCGCGCACCTCTTCGAGCTTGAAGGGCTTGATGACGGCGGTGATCATTTTCATGGTGCTAACTCCTTGAGACGGCAAAGGGGTGAAGAGGGCAATCAGGCCCGGAACTGGCTGGTGATGGGGTAGCGCCAGTCCTTGCCAAAACTGCGCCGCGTGACCCGGATACCCACCGGGGCCTGGCGGCGCTTGTATTCATTGATCTTGATGAGGCGCGTCACGCGCTCGACATCGGCACGCGCGAAGCCGGCAGCGACGATGGCCTCGATCGGTTCGTCATTTTCCATGTAGCGCGCAATGATCGCATCCAACACCGCATAGGGCGGCAGACTGTCCTGGTCCGTCTGGTCCGGGCGCAGTTCGGCGCTGGGCGGGCGGGTGATGATGCGCTCGGGGATGGGGTTGGCGCCCGTGCCATACGGATCATGGGCATTGCGCCAGCGCGCCAGGGCAAAAACCACCGTCTTGGCAACATCCTTGATGGGCGCAAAGCCGCCTGCCATATCGCCATAGAGGGTGCAGTAACCCGTCGCCAACTCGCTCTTGTTGCCGGTGGTCAGCACCACCGCCCCGAACTTGTTGGACAACGCCATCAGCAAGGTGCCGCGAATGCGCGCCTGCAGGTTTTCCTCGGTCGTGTCCTCGCTGCGCCCCACGAAATGGGGGGCCAGCGCGGCCCGCAAGGCGTCGAACGTCGGCGCAATGGCGATTTCGTCGTACTGCACGCCCAGCCGCTCGGCCATGTCGCGCGCGTCGATCCAGCTGATGTCGGCCGTGTAGGGCGAGGGCATCATCACCGTGCGCACCCTGGCTGCGCCCAGCGCGTCGACGGCAATGGCCAGCACCAGGGCCGAATCGATGCCCCCCGACAGGCCCAGCAACACACCCGGGAAGCCGTTTTTGCGCACATAGTCGCGCACGCCCAGCACCAGCGCATCCCACAGATCGGCCTCCATGCTGCGTTCGGGCAGCACATCAGCTATCAAAGCAATAGCTGATGGCGCTTTATCCACCTGCGTAAACACCATTTTTTCTTCAAAACCTGGCGCCCGTCCCACCACTGCGCCAGCCGCATCCAGCGCAAACGAACGGCCTTCGAAGACGACCTCGTCCTGGCCTCCAACCAGATGGGCATAGACCAGCGGCAGCCCGGTCTCCAGTACCCGGTGGCGCATGGTCTGTTCGCGTTCGGCGCTCTTGCCAATGTGAAAAGGCGACGCGTTGATCACCACCAGCAGCTCCGCGCCAGACTGGGCGCAATCGCGCGCTGGAGCGGCATGCCAGGCATCCTCACAGATCAGCAGACCCACGCGCAGCCCGCCCACCTCGAACACGCAAGGCGCCTGACCGGGCACAAAGTAACGGCGCTCGTCGAACACCTGGTAGTTGGGCAGTTCGCGCTTGGCATAGGTCTGCTCCACCCGGCCATTGCGCAACACGCTGGCCGCATTGAAGCACGGGCTGAACGCGGGCGCATCAGGGGCTGTGCGCTGGGGATGGCCCAGCACAATCACCAGGTCTTTCAACCCCGCCGTCTCGCGGGCCACTGCTTTCACGGCATCATCGCAGGCAGCCTGGAAGGCCGGGCGCAGAAACAGGTCTTCGGCGGCATAACCGCACAGGGCCAGTTCGGGCGTCAGCAGCAATTGCGCACCGGCGGCATGGGCCTCATGCGCCGCCGCAACGATCTTCTGCACGTTTGCGGGCAGGTCACCCACCACAAAATTAAGCTGCGCAGTGCAAATGGAAAGCGTCATGGAATGGAAACGGGCCGCCAGGGCCCCAAAAAACAAAGCCAGTCACCCCCACGCAAACGCTCTGGCGAACCGCAGCGGCGGGGATGCCCATGGCTGAAAATGCCATTATCACCCGCGTGTCGGCATCTCCGCTGGACATCGCCGCAGCCGACTGGAACGCCCTGTGGGCCCTGCAGGCGCAGCCCACCCCTTTCATGCGCCATGAATACCTGGCCGCATTGCACGCCAGTGGCAGCGCCACGCCCCGCACGGGCTGGGCCCCCTGCTTTCTCTCGCTCTGGCAGG
>JAPKHH010000137.1:0-7343 GCA_026647025.1 Giesbergeria sp. | reverse complement strand
GCTGATTTTAAGGGGCCTGCGGGGCTATCTACCCTACCAGGAACCCCACTGGAAATCAGGTCAGGCCGCGCACCACCTCCATGGCTTCCTCGATGCGCTCGACCGGATGGATGGCCAGCCCTTCCACCGGTTGCCGGGGGGCATTGGCGCGCGGCACCACGGCCACGCTGAAGCCCAGCTTGGCGGCCTCCTTCAGCCGCTCCTGGCCCCGGGGCGCGGGTCGCACCTCGCCAGCCAGTCCGACTTCGCCAAAGGCAAAGAAGCCCTTGGGCAGTGCCTTGCCCCGCAAGCTGGAGGTGATGGCCAGCATCACGGCCAGGTCGGCCGCCGGTTCACTGATACGCACGCCGCCGACCGCATTCACAAACACATCCTGGTCGGCGCACGCCACACCCGCATGGCGGTGCAGCACCGCCAGCAGCATGGCCAGGCGGTCGCGTTCCAGCCCCACCGACAGGCGCCGGGGGTTGGGGCCTCCGCCATCGACCAGGGCCTGGATTTCCACCAGCATGGGACGGGTACCTTCCAGCGTCACCAGCACGCAACTGCCCGGCACGGGTTCGCTGTGCTGGCTGAGGAAAATCGCGCTGGGGTTGGTCACCCCCTTGAGCCCCCGCTCGGTCATGGCGAAGACACCAATCTCGTTCACCGCGCCAAAACGGTTCTTGATCGCGCGCACCAGCCGGAAACTCGAATGCGTATCGCCCTCGAAATACAGCACCGTATCGACCATGTGCTCGAGCACGCGCGGCCCGGCCAGCGCGCCTTCCTTGGTGACATGGCCGACCAGGATGATGGTCACCCCCGAAGACTTGGCGGCCCGGGTGAGGTGCGCCGCGCATTCACGCACCTGGGCCACCGAGCCTGGCGCCGAGGTCAGCTGGTCGGAATACACCGTCTGAATGGAATCGATCACCGCCACGGCGGGCTGCGTGGCCTCCAGAGTGGCCAGTATTTTTTCCAGCTGGATTTCGGCCAGCACGTTGACCTGGCTCTGGTGCAAGCCCAGGCGGCGCGATCGCAGCGCCACCTGCGCGCCGCTTTCTTCCCCGGTGACATACAGGGTGGGCAGGCCGGCGCGGTGCAGCGCATCAAGCGCCTGCAGCAACAGGGTGGATTTGCCGATGCCCGGGTCGCCCCCGATCAGCACCACCGCCCCTTCGACGATGCCGCCACCGAGCACGCGGTCCAGTTCCTCGATGCCGCTGGGTGTGCGCGCAACCTCGGTGGCCTCGATGGCGTACAGGGGCGCGACGGGCTGGGCTGCGTTCAAGCCGACGTGTTGCGCACTGCCGTAGCGGTTCTTGCCCATGGCAGGGGCAGCCACCGTTTCGACAAGCGTGTTCCAGGCGTTGCAATGCGGGCATTTGCCCAGCCACTTGGGCGTGGAGCCGCCGCATTCGGAGCAGGTGTAGAGGGTTTTTTCTTTGGTCATGGGGCGCGGCGAACCAGTGGCCGATCACTATAGCGGCCCGCCAGATTCACCCTGGATCACTGCCCCAATGACAAACCCGCCACAAGGGCGGGTGTGCTGGAGAATGGCTGCAAGGCCTGCGCCGTTCAGGCCGCCGTGAGCCAGTAGCCTGAATTGAAGGGGCTGCTCATGCGCAGCGCCATCGGAGAGATGTCCACCAGCTTGTCGGTGGGCATCTTCTCGGTCACGTCGGCACCCATGTCGATGCCCTGCACCGGTGCGGGTGTTTGCGTAGCCTCTTTCGCCCGTTCTGCCTGGCTGAGGGTTGCAGAACGGGCTACAGAAAAGAATAGAAGCAGCGGAACGGTATCTTCCGATCGCCCCAGTAATCGGCCACGTCGCGGAACACGTCGAGCAATTGCTCGCGCGCTTCCTTGTCGAACTTGACCGTGGCAGGAATCTGCTCGAGCACCACGATGAAGCCGGGCTGCGGGCCCGACTTGTGCAGAGGGTCGGTCAGGCAGTCGGACAAGGCGTCGAAGTTCTTGCCGAAATGCGACGGAAAGGTGAACTGCTGGGCGATCAGATCCAGCACATCCTGTTTGGTCTGTGCGTGGGCGAGGTTGGCGTAAAGAAAATGGTGTCCCAGCGTGGCGGCCGCATCCTGCAGATCCTGCACGCGGAAAGCGCGAATGGACTGCACAATGTTGGCGCGCACACCGCGCAGGGGGGATTCCTGGTCTTTACGAAGTGGCGTGTCCATCTCCGTGTCTCTTTCTCTAAAAGTCCAAAATCGGGCTCATTGCGGCGAACCGCAAAAAAGCGTCATACAGGGAGCGGCTCCTCTGCGCAATACAGGCGGCCGGGCACGTGGCCTCGCGGGAGTCATTCGACAATTTCGCGAAAACTGGCGTAGTGATCGCTGGTGTAATAGCAGGCGTCCGGTGTCCGGGGCCTGCCGCCACACACAATGCGCCGGGCGCCGCGATGGCGGACACCTGGTGTTCTGACGGTGTATTCCCGGTAGTACCCGCGCTTGTGTGCAGGTAGCAACCTCTCCCGATTACCGAAAACCGTCCCGTCCTTGTCGTAAGGAAAAGGACCACCCTGGAAAATCAACGCATAGGTCTCGCTTCCCTGGAGAGGCAGCTGCGCCACGGAAATCGTGGCAGCCCCATCAATGAATGGCCGGTTGCGCGCTTGCCCTGTCAAAGGACCCAACGCCAAAGCAGCACCCAGAATACACGCAAGCCCTGCATTGCACACACGGGCGGCTACAGCCTTCAGCATCTCACTACACCTTTCAGAAACTACGGGTTAACCCGAAATTTCAAGGCGCTAGTGTGACGGAAACCCCCCAAAAAAGCAAGCCTCTGCCCAATGTTTAGGCAGAGGCCTCGATCGCGCCCCACTTTTGTAAGTTAGCGCACGCTTTCGCGTAATAACCTACCGTTGCGCGTTGGCATCCGCCACGGTGAGTGCGGTCATGTTGACGATGCGGCGGACCGTGGCGCTGGCCGTCAGAATATGCACGGGCTGGGCTGCGCCCAGCAGTACCGGCCCAATGGCAATGTTTCCACCCGCGGCCGTCTTGAGCAGGTTGTACGAAATATTGGCAGCGTCGATGTTGGGCATGACCAGCAAGTTGGCATCGCCAATCAGGCTGCTGTGCGGCATGAGCGTCGCCCGCGCCTTGCCACTGAGCGCCACATCGCCGTGCATCTCTCCGTCCACTTCGAGCCAGGGCGCCTGCACCCGCAGCAGCTCCAGTGTCTGGCGCATCTTCACGGCGCTGGGCCGGTCGCTGCTGCCAAAGTTGGAATGCGACAGCAGCGCCGCCTTGGGCTTGATGCCAAAGCGCAGCATTTCCTCGGCCGCCATCATGGTGATCTCGGTGAGCTGCTCGGCTGTGGGGTCGTAGTTGACATGGGTGTCGACCAGGAACACCTGGCGGTCGGGCAGCAGCAACCCGTTCATGCACGCATAGGTGGCCACGCCGGCGCGGCGGCCAATCACCTGGTCGATGTAGTTGAGGTGGTGCGAGGTATGCCCCCAGGTGCCCACAATCAGGCCATCGACTTCGCCCTTGTGCAACATCATGCTGCCGATCAAGGTGAGGCGCCTGCGCATTTCGATCTTGGCAATCGGCTCGGTGATGCCCTTGCGCTCCGTCATGCGATGGTAGCTGTGCCAGAAATCATGGTAACGGTGGTCCTGCTCTACGTTGACCACATCGTAGTCACGCCCCTCTTCCAGGCGCAGGCCGAACTTTGCGATGCGTTGCGCAATCACTGCGGGGCGTCCGATCAGCGTGGGCCGGGCCACACGCTCATCCACCACGATCTGGGCGGCACGCAGCACGCGTTCTTCTTCGCCCTCGGCATAGGCCACACGCTTCTTGGCAGCGGTCTTGGCCGCCAGAAAGATGGGTTTCATCATCGTGCCCGAGGCATAGACGAAGGTCTGCAGCTGGTCACGGTAGGCGTCCATGTCGGCAATCGGGCGCAGCGCCACACCGCTGTCGAACGCTGCCTGGGCCACGGCCGGGGCGATCTTCATCATCAGGCGCGGGTCGAAGGGCTTGGGAATCAGGTATTCCGGGCCAAAGGCCAGCTTTTCACCCACATAGGCCGCCGCCACCACTTCGCTTTGCTCCGCCTGCGCCAGATCGGCAATGGCGTGCACTGCGGCAATTTCCATCTCGGGTGTGATGGTGGTCGCGCCGCAGTCCAGCGCGCCACGGAAGATGTACGGAAAGCACAGGACGTTGTTGACCTGGTTGGGGAAGTCCGACCGTCCCGTCGCCATGATGGCGTCGTCGCGCACGGCCTTGACATCGTCGGGCTGGATTTCGGGGTTGGGGTTGGCCAGCGCAAAAATCAGCGGGCGTGCGGCCATCTTGGCCACCATGTCTTGCTTCAACACCCCCCCGGCCGACAGCCCCAGAAACACATCGGCCCCCGCGATCACTTCGCTGAGCGAGCGCAGATCGGTCGGCTGGGCAAAGAACGCCTTGTCTTCGTCCATCAGCTCCGTGCGCCCCTGGTACACCACGCCGGCCAGGTCGGTCACCCAGATGTTTTCGCGCGGAATGCCCAGCTTGACCAGCAAGCCCAGGCAGGCCAGGGCTGCGGCCCCCGCGCCCGAGGTCACAAGCTTGACCTTGGCGGGGTCCTTGCCCGCCACCTTCAGGCCGTTGAGGATGGCGGCGCCCACCACGATGGCCGTGCCGTGCTGGTCGTCGTGGAAGACCGGAATCTTCATGCGCTCGCGGAGCTTGCGCTCCACATAAAAACAATCCGGGGCCTTGATGTCTTCGAGGTTGATGCCCCCAAAAGTGGGCTCCAGACTGGCGATGATCTCGACCAGCTTCTCGGGGTCCTTTTCATTGATCTCGATATCGAACACATCGATGCCCGAGAACTTCTTGAACAGGACCGCCTTGCCTTCCATCACCGGCTTGCCCGCCAGCGGTCCGATGTCCCCCAGGCCCAGCACGGCAGTGCCATTGGTGACCACGCCCACCAGGTTGCCCCGGCTGGTGTATTTGAAGGCGGCGTTCGGGTCCTTGACAATTTCTTCGCAGGGCGCGGCCACGCCGGGCGAATACGCCAGCGCCAGGTCGTGCTGGTTCACCATCTGCTTGGTGGCGGCGATGGCGATCTTGCCGGGTTTGGGAAACTCGTGGTATTCGAGCGCCGCCTTGCGCAGCAGGGCGCGTTTGTCGGGCGTGGGGTTCTGTTCCGGGGCTTGCTCAGGCATGCGGTGTCTCCAGTGGGCATAACCACGCTCAGGGGTGGCTGATGGGCATTCTTTCACTTTTTCCCTCGCAAGCGGTCATGCCTGTGCGGGCAGGCTCCATTGTGACGGATATTCGTGAAATTGATTTTCGTATTATAAAAACAAGCCCTGCCATACCTGGACACCACAGGGCGCCCACGGCCCACCCGGAATCAGCGACTGCTCGGAAAGCTGAACACCGCCCCCTCGCGCACGCCAGCGCTCGGCCAGCGCTGCGTGATGGTCTTGCGCTTGGTGTAGAAGCGCACGGCGTCCGGCCCGTAGGCGTGCAGGTCGCCAAACAGGCTGCGCTTCCAGCCGCCGAACGAGTGGTAGGCCACGGGCACAGGCAGGGGCACGTTCACGCCCACCATGCCGACCTGGATGTGGTCGGTAAAGTAGCGTGCGGCTTCGCCGTCGCGCGTGAAGATGCAGGTGCCGTTGCCGTACTCGTGTTCGTTGATGAGTTGCATGGCTTCCTGCAGCGTCTTGACGCGCACGACGCCGAGCACGGGGCCAAAAATCTCTTCCTGGTAGATCTTCATGCCGGGCTTGACGTGGTCGAACAGGCACGCGCCCAGGAAGTAGCCTTCCTCGTGGCCATCGACCTTCACGCCACGGCCATCGACCACCAGCGTGGCGCCTTCTGCCACACCGCTGTCCACATAGGCCTTCACCTTTTCAAAGTGCGGCTTTGTGACAAGCGGGCCCATGTCGTTGCTGTTGTCGCTGCCAGGGCCGACTTTCATTTGGGCGATCTCAGTCTGCAGCCCGGCGATCACGGCGTCACCCACTTCGTCGCCTACGCAGACGAGCAGGGGGATGGCCATGCAGCGCTCGCCGCACGAGCCATAGGCCGCACCCATCAGCGCGCTCACGGCGTTGCCGACGTCGGCGTCGGGCATGAGCACCGCATGGTTCTTGGCGCCGCCCAGGGCCTGCACGCGCTTGCCGTGTTTGCAGCCTTCGGCGTAGATGTATTCGGCAATGGGGGTCGAGCCCACAAAGCTCACCGCCTTGACACGCGGGTCCCGCAGCAGCGTATCGACCGCCAGCTTGTCGCCATTGACGACGTTGAGCACGCCGGGCGGCAGGCCTGCTTCGAGTGCGAGCTGGGCGATGAACAGCACACTGCTCGGGTCGCGCTCGGACGGCTTGAGCACAAAGGTGTTGCCGCAGGCCACGGCCATGGGCCACATCCACAGCGGCACCATCGCCGGGAAGTTGAACGGGGTGATGCCCGCCGTCACGCCCAGCGCCTGGAACTCGCTCCAGCTGTCGATGCCGGGGCCGACATTGCGGCTGTGCTCGCCCTTGAGCAGTTCGGGGGCATAGCTGGCGTATTCGACGTTTTCAATGCCGCGCTGCAGCTCGCCATGCGCATCGCTCAGCACCTTGCCGTGTTCGGCGGTGATCAGGGCGGCGATTTTGTCGGCGTTTTCTTCGAGCAGCACCTTGAGCCTGGCCATCACCCGGGCGCGCTTGAGCGGCGGCGTGTTGCGCCAGGCGGGAAAGGCCGCTTCGGCCGAGGCAATGGCGGCTTCGACGGTGGCCTGGCTGGCCAATGCCACGTTGGTGGTGGATTGGCCCGTGGCGGGATTGAACACGGGCTGGGTGCGTGCCGTGTCGGCCACCAGCTTGCCGTCAATCAGGTGGCCAATGGTGGATGTGACGTTGTGATCGATGTGCATATCTTGGAATTTGAATGAAATGTGCCTCTAGCGCTTATGTGACAAGCGCCAGCAGCTATCAATATGGAAGCATTTGATGCGATGCTGTCAGGCCGTTTCGGACAGCGCGTCGCCCAGCGCGTTGATCAGGCGGTCGATCTCGACCTTTTCGCTGATGAACGGCGGTGCCAGCTGGATGGTGTCGCCGCCGTAGCGCACGTAAAAGCCCTTCTTCCAGCACGCCATGGCAATCTCGTAGGGGCGGCGCGCCGGTTCGCCGGGAAGCGCGGCAATGGTGAAACCAGCCGCCAGGCCGTAATTGCGGATGTCGGCCACATGCTTGGCGCCCCTGAGGCTGTGCACCGCCTGCTCAAAGTGCGGCACCAGCGCCTGCACGCGGCCCACCATGTCTTCCTTTTGCAGAATGTCGAGCGCCGCAATGCCTGCGGCGCAGGCCACCGGGTGGGCCGAGTAGGTGT
>JAPKHH010000136.1:0-12737 GCA_026647025.1 Giesbergeria sp. | reverse complement strand
GGCCACGAGGTGGTCGGCATCTTCATGAAGAACTGGGAAGATGACGACGACAGCGAATACTGCTCGTCCAACGTCGATTTTGTGGACGCAGCGGCCGTGGCCGACGTGATCGGCATCGAGATCGAGCATGTCAACTTCGCCGCCGAGTACAAGGACCGGGTGTTTGCCGAGTTTCTGCGCGAATACCAGGCCGGGCGCACGCCCAACCCCGATGTGCTGTGCAACGCCGAGATCAAGTTCAAGGCCTTTCTGGACCACGCCATGCGCCTGGGGGCCGAGAAGATCGCCACGGGCCACTACGCGCGCGTGCGCCAGAACGCCACGACCGGATTGTTCGAGTTGCTCAAGGGCCTGGACCCGTCCAAGGACCAAAGCTACTTTCTGCACCGCCTGAACCAGGCCCAGCTCTCGAAAACGCTGTTCCCTGTGGGCGAACTGCACAAGACCGAGGTGCGCCGCATTGCCGCTGAAATTGGCCTGCCCAACGCGAAGAAGAAGGATTCGACCGGCATCTGCTTCATCGGCGAGCGGCCGTTCCGCGAATTCCTCAACCGTTACATCAGCCATGCGCCCGGCTCCATCCAGGACGAGCGGGGGCGCACGCTGGGCCGACATGTGGGCCTGTCGTTCTACACCCTGGGCCAGCGGCAGGGGCTGGGCATTGGCGGCGTCAAGGAAAAGGGCGCGCAGCGCGGCGCAGGCGACCATGCGCCCTGGTTCGTGGCGCGCAAGGAACTGGCAAGCAACACCTTGCGCGTAGTGCAGGGGCACGACCACCCCTGGCTGCTGTCGCACCAACTGGTGGCGCAGGATGTGAGCTGGTGCGCCGGCCACGCCCCCGCGCCGGGCCCGTATGCCGCCAAGACGCGCTACCGCCAGCAGGATGCCGCCTGCACGCTGGCGGCGGTGCCCGACGGTTTCGCGCTCCGCTTTCCCGAAGCCCAATGGGCCGTGACACCGGGGCAGAGCGCTGTGATCTATGACGGAGAGGTGTGCCTGGGGGGCGGGGTGATCCAAAGCGCTGCCGTGCAAGCGCCGTAAACGCCCCCTTCAGCGCGGCGTACCGAAGTCCTCGGGCATCTGCACCGCGACCACCTCACCACGCGCAGTCACCACACCGTTGGCGCTGACGGTGGTCTCCACCACCACCTTGCGTCCCTTGATTTCCTTCACGCGGCCACGGATTTCCAGCTCCACGATGGGCGTGGGCCTCTTGAAGTCCACGTGCAGCGAGCCCGTCACGAAACGGAACACCGGCAGGGAGTCCATTGCACGGCCCTCGCTGCGGTACATCGCGGCGGCGGCGGTACCGGTGCTGTGGCAATCGATCAGTGAAGCAATCAGGCCACCATAGGCGAAGCCGGGCACCGAGGTTTCCCAGGGCTGCGGGGTATAGCGGGTCACGGTTTCGTCACCCTCCCAGAAGGTGCGAATGCGGTGGCCGTGCGGGTTCTGGCTACCGCAGCCGTAGCAGTGCGAAACGTTTTCGGGGTAGTAATCCTGGAAGGCTTTCATGGTGGCTGAAGGCATTTCAAATGCACGATTTCGGGGCCTGAAACAACAAGGCCCGCATCCTCTGCAGACGCGGGCCTTCCGTGCTCACAAACCGTCTGCCCCTGTGTCAGAACGGAATATCGTCGTCCATGTCATCAAAACCCGAAGCGGCGCGCGGTGCGGGAGCCGGCGCGGGGGGGCGCGGCGCAGGCGCTGCCGGGCGCGGGGGCGGGGGTGCGGCACGGCGCGGGGCCTGGTCATAGCCACCGCTGGCATCGCCGCCGTAACCACCATCATCGTAGCCGCCGCCTTGCTGGCCACCGCCGCCTTGTCCGCCCATGCCCTGGCGGCTGCCCAGCATCTGCATCTGGTCGGCGCGGATTTCGGTGCTGTACTTCTCTACGCCGGCCTGGTCGGTCCATTTGCGCGTGCGCAGGCTGCCTTCCACATACACCTGCGAACCCTTGCGCAGGTACTGGCCCACGATCTCGGCCAGGCGGCCGTTGAACACCACGCGGTGCCACTCGGTGGCTTCGCGCATTTCGCCGCTCTGCTTGTCCTTCCACTTGTCGGTGGTGGCGATGGTGACATTGGCCACCTGGTCGCCACTGGGGAAGGTGCGCATTTCGGGATCGCGGCCCAGGTTGCCGACGATGATGACTTTGTTCACGGATGCCATGGTGTGGGGCCTGTAGAGAATGAAGAAAAAGAAACGGCACTACGGCCAGTGCGAAAACGCGGGTTCAAGCGCGCAATTGTGCCCCATCCGGCCTCTGCTGCACATGCGTGCCACAATGAAAAGGGCTGCTCCCCGTAGCCCCATTGTCTGAGCCGCCCATGCACCGCCAACCCGATTTCCTCAAGAACCTCCAGAACGAACTGGCAAACGGCCGGTTGTGGGTGGACCGCAGCATCGTGCTGGCCTATGCCATTGCCGCGGGCCTGAGCGTGGTGGCCTTCACCCTGCTGGCCGACTGGGCTTTTGCGCAGTTTGAGCGCATCCTGCACTGGCAGGGTGGCTGGGCGGTACTGGTGTGGACACCGGCCTGCACGGCGGCCATCGTCTGGGCCACGCGCCGCTTTGCGCCCGGGGCTGCGGGGTCGGGCATTCCACAGGTCATGGCGGCGCTGGACCCGGCGGTGGACGACACGCAGCGCAGCCGTTTTGTCTCGCTGCGCCTGACGGTGGCCAAAATCGTGCTGGGCGGGGCGGGCTTTCTGGCGGGCCTGTCGATCGGGCGCGAGGGGCCCTCGGTGCAGGTGGCTGCCGGTGTGATGCAGCATGCGCGCCGCTGGCTCGGGCCGCATTCGGGCATCACGGGCCACGGCCTGCTGGTGGCCGGTGGCGCAGCAGGGATTGCGGCGGCCTTCAATGCACCCCTGGCGGGGGTGGTGTTTGCCATTGAGGAGTTGTCGCGCAAGCTCGAATCGCGCAGCAGCGGCCTGATCATCACCGCCATTGTTCTGGCCGGTCTGATGGGGGTGTCCGCCTTTGGCAACCGGAGCTATTTCGGCGTGATCCAGGTGACGCGCCTGGGCTGGGACGCCTTGCTGCCCGGCCTGATGGTGGTGTTCACCTGCGGCGTACTGGGCGGGCTGTTTGCCAAGCTCATGGCGGCGTCGCTCACGGGATCGCCCGAGCGCATGAACCGCCTGCGCGCACGTTTTCCGGTGCGCTTTGCGGCAGGGGGCGGGCTGGCCATTGCGGTGATCGGCCTGGTGACGGGGGGCGCCACCTTTGGCGCGGGCTCCGAGGCTGTCAAGCACATGCTGGAAGGCCACGCCGACGTGCCGTCGTTCTACGTCACGCTCAAGTTCATTGCCACCTGGCTGGCCGCCTGGTGTGGCGTGCCGGGCGGTATCTTTGCACCCTCGCTTTCGATTGGCGCGGGGGTGGGGCACAACGTGTCACTGCTGGCGGGGGCGGACATTGCCCCGGCGCTCATTGCCATGGGCATGGCTGCCTTTCTGGCGGCGGTCACGCAGGCGCCGCTGACAGCCTTCATCATCGTGATGGAAATGGTGGACGGCCACGCCATGGTGCTCAGCCTGATGGCCTCGGCCATGCTGGCCAGCCTGGTTTCGCGCATGCTGGCACGCCCGCTGTACGAAACCCTGGCCTTGTACATGGTGGCCGGGGTGACTGCGCCGCCACCGCCCGACCCGCCGCCGCCGTCCCCTTGAGCAATCAATGCCCGCTGCTGCCCCCCTGCCGGGGCACCGGATGCAGACCCCAGCCCAGCACCAGCCACACCGTGCACAGTGCCCCGGTCACGGCAAACAGGGTGGGCACATCGGCCCACTTGACCAGGGCGCCGCCCAGGGCGCCGCCCGCAAACAGGCCCAGCGACTGCAGGGTGTTGTAGGTGCCCAGGGCCGCGCCGCGCACCTGGGGCGGGGCCATGCGCGAGACCAGGCTGGGCTGGCTGGCCTCCAGCGCATTGAAACCGCAGAAGAACACGAACAGCAGCAAGCCCAGCAGCCACAACGTCGGCGTGCCGCCACTGGCCGCCAACAACCCCAGCCCCCCCTGCACCAGCAGGATGAGGGCCATGGCGCCCAGCAACGCGCCGCGCAGATGACCACGCCGCTCCAGGGCAAACAACCCACCCATGGCCACGAAGGACAGCACCACGGCCGGCAGGTATACCTGCCAGTGGTCCGCGCGGGCCAGACCCGCCTGTACCAGCATGGCGGGCACGGCGACCCACATCGAAAGCTGCACGGTGTGCAGGGTGAAAACGCCCAGGTTCAGGCGCAGCAGATCGGGGTTTCTGAACACTTCGGCCAGGCCGCCACGTGGCCCGTGTCCGGCGTGGCCCGTTTCCGGGGGAACCCACCACAGCACCACGGCGATACCGGCCAGTGCCAGCGTGCAGGTCAGCCCAAACAGGCCTGCCAGGCCGATCTGCGCCGTGAGCAGGGGTGCGGCCACCAGGGCCACGGCAAACATCAGCCCGATGCTGCCACCCACCAGGGCCATGGACTTGGTACGCACGCCGTCGCGCGTCTGGTCTGCCAGCAGGGCGGTGACGGCGGCCGACACTGCGCCAGCCCCTTGTATCGCCCGGCCTGCGAGCAGGCCGGTCACGCTGTCGGCCAGCGCCGCCAGCAGGCTGCCACCCGCGAACACCAGCAGGCCCAGCACGATGACACGCTTGCGCCCGAAACGGTCCGACGCCATGCCCAGCGGCAACTGCAACATGGCCTGCGTGAGGCCATAGATGCCCATGGCCAGCCCGACCAGTGCCGGATCGTCGCCCCCGGGGTATTTGCGCGCCTCGAGCGCAAATACCGGCAGCACGAGAAACAGGCCCAGCATGCGCAGCGCAAAGATCAGCGCCAGGCTGATACTGGAGCGACGCTCCAGCGCGGTCATGGTGGTGGCGGGGTCTTTGACGCGCCCGGCCTTGGCCGGGATGGCGGAGGAAGAAGCGGCAGGTGGGGACACGGTGGACTCGGGCACGCGGTGCAGCGCCGACCGCAGGCGGGACGGCGATGGTGAAAACCCTGATTGTCTGCGATCCGGCCCGGGGGGGGTATCGTGCGCCCCCAAGTCCCCTTTTGACTATCATGGAGAGTTCCCTTCATTGCGCGCTGCGCGCCCACCGTGACCCCTTTGCCCCCCACCCGCCCCGACGACGAAGCGCCCGCGCAAGGCCGCCCCCTGGCCGAAGTGCTGCGCCAGCAGGCGCGCATCAGCATCCGTGGTGCGCGCACGCACAACCTCAAGAACATCGACCTGGACATCCCGCGCAACCAGCTCGTGGTGGTGACTGGCCTGTCGGGCTCGGGCAAGTCCAGCCTGGCCTTCGACACGCTGTACGCCGAGGGGCAGCGCCGCTATGTGGAGAGCCTGTCGGCCTATGCGCGGCAGTTTCTGGGGCGGCTGGACAAGCCCCACCAGCCACAACCCGCGCTCCACCGTGGGCACGGTGACCGAGATCCACGACTACCTGCGCCTGCTGTTTGCCCGGGCGGGTACGCCTTTCTGCCCCGACCACGGCCTGCCGCTGGCCGCGCAGACCGTGAGCCAGATGGTGGACGCCGTGCTGGCCCTGCCCCTGGATACCCGCCTGATGGTGCTGGCCCCCGTGGCGCGCGAGAAGAAGGGCGAGTTCACCGAACTGTTCACCGAAATGCAGGCCAGGGGGTATGTGCGTTTTCGCGTGGATGGCCAGATCTACGAGCACGGCGACCTGCCTGCGCTGAAGAAGACCGAAAAGCACAACATCGACGTGGTGATCGACCGCGTGAAAGTGCGAAACGACCTGCAGCAGCGCCTGGCCGAAAGCTTCGAGGCCGCCCTGCGCGTGGGCGGCCAGGACGCCAGTGGCCGCGTGCTGGCGCTGGAGATGGACACGGGGCAGGAGCACCTGTTCAGCGCCAAGTTTGCCTGTCCGGTGTGCAGCTACTCCCTGGGCGAGCTCGAACCGCGCCTGTTCTCGTTCAACTCGCCCCTGGGGGCCTGCCCGGCCTGCGACGGCCTGGGCCAGCGCGAGGTGTTCGATGCAGCGCGCGTGGTCGCCTTCCCCAGCCTGAGCCTGGCCAGCGGCGCCATCAAGGGCTGGGACCGGCGCAACGGCTACTACTTCGCCATGCTCGAAAGCCTGGCGCGGCACTACGGCTTCGATGTCGAAGCCCCTTTCGAGTCGCTCCCCGCCCCGGTGCAGCAGGCCGTGCTGCACGGCTCGGGCGAGGAAGACATTGCCTTCAGCTACATCCTCGACAGCGGGGCCTCCAAGGGCAAGACCGTGGTCAAGAAGCACCCCTTCGAGGGCATCCTGCCCAACATGGCGCGGCGCTACCGCGAGACCGATTCGGTGGTGGTGCGCGAAGACCTGGCACGGCTGCGCAGCACCCAGCCCTGCCCCGAATGCCACGGCGCACGCCTGCGCCGCGAGGCCCGCCACGTGAAGGTGGGCGAGGGCGCGCAGGCCCGCGCCATCTATGAAGTGAGCCACGCCACGCTCAGCGATGCGCATACCTGGTTCAGGCAGCTGCAGCTCACGGGCGCCAAGGCCGAGATTGCCGACAAGGTGGTGCGCGAGATCGCCACGCGGCTGCAGTTCCTGAACGACGTGGGCCTGAACTACCTGAGCCTGGACCGCAGCGCAGAGACGCTCTCGGGCGGCGAGGCGCAGCGCATCCGCCTGGCCAGCCAGATCGGCTCGGGCCTGACGGGCGTGATGTATGTGCTCGACGAACCCAGCATCGGCCTGCACCAGCGCGACAACGACCGCCTCATCGCCACACTGGAGCATTTGCGGGACATCGGCAACAGCGTGATCGTGGTGGAGCACGACGAGGACATGATGCGCGCGGCCGACCAGATCATTGACATGGGCCCCGGCGCCGGGGTGCACGGCGGGCGCGTCATGGCACAGGGCGACTACGCCGCCGTGCGCGGCAACCCCGCGTCGCTCACCGGCCAGTACCTGGCGGGCACCCGGTCGATTGCCGTGCCCGTGCGGCGCACGCCCTGGCTGCCGGTGGCGGCCAGCGCGGCGCACGCCCCTGCGGCAGCCAAGGGCAAGTCGCGCTTCCCGGAAACCGAAGCCAGCAAGCGCCGCGCCGAGCGCCTGGCCGAGCACCATGCCCGCCAGGGCGCGGTGCAGGCGCTGCGCGTGGTGGGCGCCAGCGGCCACAACCTGCAGGGCGTGAGTGTGGACTTTCCCGTGGGGCTGTTCACCTGCGTGACGGGCGTCTCGGGTTCGGGCAAGAGCACGCTGGTCAACGACACGCTGTACGCCGCCGTGGCCCGCCAGCTCTACCGCGCGCACGACGAACCCGCCGCGCACGAAGCCATCGAGGGCATCGAGTATTTCGACAAGGTCATCAACGTGGACCAGTCGCCCATTGGCCGCACGCCGCGCAGCAACCCCGCCACCTACACCGGCCTGTTCACGCCGATCCGCGAGCTGATGGCCGAGGTG
The DNA here is from genome assembly GCA_026647025.1 of Giesbergeria sp. GTDB lineage: Bacteria > Pseudomonadota > Gammaproteobacteria > Burkholderiales > Burkholderiaceae_C > Simplicispira. The sequence continues at coordinate 5,307 of JAPKHH010000136.1, read as the reverse complement.
AACACCGCCAAGGAACGCGGCTACGGCCCCGGGCGCTTCAGCTTCAACGTGGCCGGGGGCCGCTGCGAGGCCTGCCAGGGCGACGGCGTGGTCAAGGTGGAAATGCACTTTCTGCCCGACGTCTACGTGCCCTGCGACGTGTGCCATGGCCAGCGCTACAACCGCGAAACGCTGGAAGTGCTGTGGAAGGGCAGGAACATCGCGCAGATCCTGGAGCTGACGGTGGAAGACGCCGCCGCCTTCTTCAAGGATGTACCCACGATTGCCCGCAAGTTGCAGACCCTGCTCGACGTAGGCCTGAGCTATATCCGGCTGGGCCAGAGCGCCACCACGCTCTCGGGCGGCGAGGCCCAGCGCGTGAAGCTGGCGCAGGAGTTATCGAAGCGCGACACGGGCCGCACGCTCTACATCCTGGACGAGCCCACCACCGGCCTGCACTTTGCCGACATCGACCTGCTGCTCAAGGTACTGCACCAGCTGCGCGACGCGGGCAACACCATCGTCGTCATCGAACACAACCTGGATGTCATCAAAACCGCCGACTGGCTCATCGACATGGGCCCCGAGGGCGGCGCCGGGGGCGGCACCGTGGTGGCGCAGGGCACCCCCGAACAGGTGGCCGGCAACCCGGCCAGCCATACCGGCCACTACCTGCAGAAATATTTGGTCAAATAGGGCTCCAGCGCTTATGCAGCAAGCGCTTTGCGCTCTCATTTTCATAAAAACAACGTACGCTTACGATAACCCGCCATAATGGGGCACCACGCCGCCCCGCGGCCCCCCAGGAACAGGCCCATGCACTCCATCACACTGCGCTTCATGGCATCCCACAACGACGGCGTCCATGCCGCGGGCAAGATCAGCGGCGGCACGGTGCTGCGCTGGGTGGACGAGGCGGGCCTGGCCTGCGCCACCGGCTGGGCCCAGGGCGCCTGCGTGACGGCCCTGGTCAGCGGTGCGCAGTTTGCCCGTCCCATCCTGGTGGGCGACCTGGTGGAGGTGCAGGCCCGGCTGGCCTACACGCGCACCACCAGCATGGGCATTGCGGTCGAGGTCTACCGTTGCGCGCTGCCGGGCGAACCGCTGCAGCAGGTGCTGCGCTGCGCGACGGTGTATGTGGCAGTGGACGGCGCGGACCGCCCGCGCCCGGTGGACACCTGGAACCCCCAGACGCCCGGCGACATGGCGCTGGCCGAGCAGGTGCGCGCCCACATCCAGGCCGCGCGCGCAGCCTGACGTACCGCCCCATGCCCCAATCCTCCCGCGCCATGGGCGCCGTCGATCTGTTCAGCGCCCTGGCCGTGGTGGTGATCTGGGGGCTGAACTTCATCGCCATGAAATGGGGTTTGCTCCACTTCACGCCGTTCCAGCTGGGCGCCGTGCGCTATGTGTTTGCCGCGCTGCCCATGGTGCTGCTGGTGCGCCCGCCACGCCTGCACTGGCGCTGGGTGCTGCTGTTCGGGTTGTTTCAGGGGGTAGGGCAGTTCAGCTTCGGTTTCTTTGCCCTCAAGCTCGGCATGACGGCCGCGCTGGCCAGCGTGCTGATGCAGACGCAGGTGTTCTTCACCGCCCTGTTCGCCTTTGCCGCGCTGCGCGAAACCCCCAACCGCCCGCTGCTGCTGGGCATGGGGCTGGCCGCCATCGGCCTGGTGTGCTTCGGCATGAACTTCGTGGGCCCGCAGACCGGCGGCGCGGGCGGCGCCACGCTGATCGGCATCGTGCTCACCTTGTGCGCGGCGGCGTCGTGGTCGGTCTCCAACATCATTTCGCGCCTGGCACAAAAGGCTTCGCCGGGCTTTGACCCGCTGTCGTTCGTGGCCTGGAGCAGCCTGGTGCCGGTGCTGCCGTTTGCCGCCCTCTCGGCCGCCACCGACGCCAACGCCAGCCAGTGGCTGCACTGGCAGACCTGGGCCGCACTGCCTGCGGTGGCCTGGGGCTCGGTCGCCTACCTGGGCTGGGCCGCCACCATCGTCGGCTACGGCCTGTGGACGCGGCTGCTCACGCGCTACCCGGCCAACCGCGTGGCACCGTTCAGCCTGGGCGTGCCGGTGGTCGGCCTGGCCTCGGGCCTGCTGGTGCTGGGCGAGGTGGTGACGGCCTGGCAATGGGCGGGAACGGCCTGCGTGGTGGCCGCGCTGGGCTGCGTGGCACTGGGCCCACGGTTTGGCATGAAATAGCGCTGTAACGCTTATAGATATTGCGCCAGCAGCTATCAAATATAAAGTGCAAATGACCTCAATTCTTCCCCCCGTGGCCCCCAGCCTGCAAGACCGCCTGCGCGCCGCGCAGCCCTGCCTGTGGACGAACCCGGGCCGCAGCGCCGCCGTGGCACCGCAGCTGTCGGTGGGCACGGCGATGGTGGGTGTGCAGGACATGCAGGCCGCCCGCCAGCGCTTTGCGCGCTTTGCCGGGTTGCTGGCCACACTGTTCCCCGAGCTGCAGGCCAGCGGCGGCGTGATCGAATCCCCCCTGGTACCTGCGCCCGCGCTGGGCCATGCCCTGGGGCTGGCCCCGCAGGACGGCGCCCTGTGGGTCAAGTGCGACCACAGCCTGCCGGTGGCCGGTTCCATCAAGGCACGCGGCGGCATCCACGAGGTGCTGGAGTTTGCTGAAGGGCTGGCGCTGCAGCACGGCCTGCTGACGCCGGGGGGCGACTGCGGCACCCTGGCAGAGCCCGCCGCGCGGGCGCTGTTTGCGCGCCACCAGGTGGCCGTGGGCTCCACGGGCAACCTGGGCCTGTCGATTGGCGTGGCCGCATCCCGCCTGGGCTTTCGCGCCGTGGTGCACATGTCGCTGGAGGCCAAGGAATGGAAGAAGGAGCGCCTGCGCCGGCGCGGCGTGGAGGTGGTGGAGCACGCGGGCGACTACGAGAAGGCGGTGGCCGCCGGCCGCGCCCAGGCCGCGACCGACCCGTTCTGCCATTTTGTGGACGACGAGCGCTCGCTCTCGCTGCTGTGCGGCTACAGCGCTGCGGCCCCGGCGCTGCAGGCCCAGCTGGCCCAGGCCGGTGTGCAGGTGGATGCCACGCACCCGCTGTTCGTCTACCTGCCTTGCGGCGTGGGCGGCGCACCGGCGGGCATCACCTTGGGCCTGCGCCAGCTGTTCGGGCCGCATGTGCACTGCTTCTTTGCCGAGCCGGTGCAGTCGCCCTGTTTTCTGGTGCAGATGCTGACCGGGCCGCACGACCACCCCTCGGTTTACGACTGGGGCCTGACCAACCAGACCGAGGCCGACGGCCTGGCCGTGCCCCGGGCCTCGCTGCTGGCGGCGCTGCTGATGCAGCCGCTGCTCTCGGGCATCTACACGGTGCAGGACGAGACTTTGTTCCAGCACCTGGCGCTGGCGCACGATGCGGCCGGGCTGCGCATCGAACCCTCGGCGGCTGCGGGGTTCTCGGGCCCCGGCATGCTGACCGGCACCGCCGAAGGCCGCGCCTGGCTGCAGGCACAAGACCTGGCGCCCCACATGGCGCAGGCCACCCACCTGGTGTGGACCACGGGCGGGCTGTTGGTGCCCGATGCGGAGTACGCTGTGTTTCTGCAACGCGGGCGCGCACCGTCACCAGCGGCCAGCGCCCCACGACCTCAGGAGGCTCCCCATGGAAACGCTTGATTTCGCCATCATCGGCGCCGGCATGGCCGGGGCCAGCGTCGCCTGGCAACTGGCTGGCCAGGCCAGCGTGTTGCTGCTGGAACGCGAGTCGCAGCCCGGCTACCACACCACGGGGCGCTCGGCCGCGCTGTTCCTGGAGACCTACGGCACACCGCAGATACGGGCCCTGACCCGCGCCAGCCGGGCCTTCCTCGATCAGCCCCCACCGGGTTTTGCCGACAGCCCCCTCCTCTCGCCGCGCGGCGTGCTCTACATCGCCGGGCCTGACCAGATGGACCTGCTGGACGCCACCTGGCAAGAGCTGCACACCCATTCGCCCAGCCTGCAGCGCCTGGGCCCCGCCGAACTGGTGGAACGCGCCCCTTGCCTGCGCCTGGAGGCCCTGGGCGGCGGCCTGGCCGAATCCGGTGCCGCCGACATCGACGTGCATGGCCTGCACCAGGGCTACCTGCGCGGCCTGCGCCAGCGGGGCGGCGCGGTGCGCACCCACGCCGAGGTCACGGGGCTGTCGCGCGCCGATGGCCTGTGGACCGTGCAACTGCAGGACGGCAGCCGCGTGCAGGCGCGCACCGTGGTCAACGCCGCCGGGGCGTGGGCCGACGTGGTGGGCCAGATGGCGGGGGCTGCGCCCATCGGCCTCACGCCCTGCCGCCGCACGGCCTTCACCTTCCCGGCACCCGAGGGGCTGGACCTGCCCCGCCTGCCCGCCATCATTGCCGTGGACGAAAGCTTCTACATCAAGCCCGACGCGCGCCAGCTGCTGGGCTCGCCCGCCAACGCCGACCCCACCTACCCGCACGACGTGGTGCCCGAGGAGATCGACGTGGCCACGGGCATTTTCCATATCGAGCAGATGACGCAGCTGCAGATCCGCCGTCCCTCGCACACCTGGGCCGGGCTGCGCTCGTTCGTGCCCGACGGCGACATGGTGATCGGCTGGGACGGGGCAGTGGAGGGATTGTTCTGGGTGGCCGCGCAGGGCGGCTACGGCATCCAGAGCGCGCCGGGCTACGCGCTGCTGGCACGCAACCTGGCGCTGGACGAGCCCCTGGACGCCACGCTCACCGCGCAGGGCGTGGAAGCAGCGGCGCTGTCGCCCCAGCGCATGCGCTAGCAAATCAGGAGCTGTTTGCGCTTGTCTTTATTGGTTTACAGCATCAAATATTGCTGAAACCCAGTATCCACCAGCGCTACCAGCTCCTGTTTTTAATGACTTGGGTGATCCATCGCGCGAACGCTGCACCCGCGGCGCATGACACTGGCGCACCCCAGGCCAGGGCTCCCGTGCAAGGGCCGCCCCGCAGCACCGGGAGCGTCCCCCTGCCCGCAGCGCACAGCGCTGCGAGAGCGGGGGGAAGGCGCCGAAGGCGACTCAGGGGGGTGTTTAGGGAATCGCCGCCTGCAGCAGGTCGCGCGTGCGCTGCGCCTCGCGCCGTGCAGCGGCGGCAAAATCGGCGCCGTTGCTGGCGTACAGGATGGCGCGGGACGAGTTAACGATAATCGGGCCATCAGGCCGCCAGCCCGCGCGCACCGTGGCGGCAGCGTCGCCGCCCTGGGCACCCACACCGGGGATGAGCAGCGGCACCTGCGGCGCAATGGCGCGCACGCGCTCGATCTCGGCCGGGTAGGTGGCGCCCACCACCAGGCCGAGCTGGCCGTTCTTGTTCCACGGGCCCTGCGCCAGGCGCGCGATGT
>JAPKHH010000135.1:0-7360 GCA_026647025.1 Giesbergeria sp. | reverse complement strand
ATCCAGGCGCTGGAAGAGTTTTTGGGCGTGCAACTGTTTCGCCGCACGCGCCATGGCGTGGTGCTCACCCCGGCGGGCGCGCACTACGGGCGCCAGGTGGCGCGCTGGCTGCAGGGGCTCGAACGCGACACGCTCGACGTCATGGCGCACCAGGGCGAGGGCGGCACGTTGTCGCTGGCGGCTGTGCCCACCTTTGCCACGCGCTGGCTCATTCCGCGCCTGCCGCAACTGGCCCGGCAGCACCCTGACATCGTTGTCCATATCGAAACGCAGACGCGCCCCTTCTTGTTTGCCGACACCACGTTCGACGCAGCGCTGTATGCAGGCACCGCCGAGCAGGTGGCGAACTGGCCCGGCATTCAGGCGCAACTGCTCATGCACGAAGATGTGGTGCCGGTGTGCAGCCCGCAGTTGCTTGAACCCTCGGCACACCGGGGCCGGGGCCGCGCTTACCAGGGCGTGGCCGCCGAAGCGCTGGCGGGGTTGCCGCTGTTGCAGCAAAGCACGCGCCCCTATGGCTGGCGCCAGTGGTTCGAGGCCATGGGCGTGGATGCGCCCCATGCCCTCGATGGTCCGCGCTATGAGCTGTTCTCTATGCTGGCCGTGGCCGCCACGCACGGCCTGGGGGTGGCGCTGATCCCGCCTTTGCTGATCGAGGCCGAACTGGCCAGCGGCGAGCTGGTGGTGGCCTGCGCACGCCCTTTGCGCGGCGAGCGGGCCTACTATCTCATCAGCCCCGCGCAGGCGCCGTCGCCCGTGCTGGCCGCCTTCAGCGCCTGGCTGGCGACCATGGCAGGCCCCGGCGCATAGGGGCCTCTTCCTACAAGCGGCCCTTTGGCTCTAAAGTAAGCTCATTGCAGATCGATGGACAGCAGAAAGGACAGATGGCATGTACGGAATATCGGCAGTGCGCTACGACGCCCGGCAAGGACCCTGCATCACCGAGGTGCTGATGGGTCTGCTGGCCGCCGACGGCAGGTGCTGGGAATCCGCACCCGTGCCTGTGCCGCTGGTCGAGGTGGTGGACCGTCTGCTCGAGGGCGACCCCATCGTCGCCGTGCGCGCTGGCCCCCGGGGCACCCTGGTGCATGGCGCCCCAGCCTGCCTGCAGGTGCAGGACAGCCGCCACGGCGGCTGGGACGAATGCATCAGCTTCCCGGAAGACGGCAATGCCCCGGCCCTGCACGACCTTCCCATGTTCTGAATCCGCTACGGCTCTGAGCCGCCTTGTTTTTTGTACGGGAGACCCGCCATGAGCACTTACCACGCACCCCAGTTCGACGCCACCGTGGACGAACTCGAAACCCTCAAGAAACTGGAAATGGGCGAGCTGGTCACAACCCCCCAGGCGCTGAAAGAGCACCTTTCGGGCCGCCTCTACGAGCGCGGCTATATCGGCAAGAACAGCCTGGACGAGCTGACCATCACCGACGCAGGCCGCGCCCTGATCCGCCGCCAGAACAACTGAGCCCCCGGGCCCCAGCACTGCCTGTATTTGCGGCAGTGCAACACAAGCCCTTGCGTGTCAGTCACTTGCACCAGGCTGGTGCGCGCTGACCACGGCTTATCCACAGGTTTATCCCTGGAAATTGGGGAAAACTTGGCCATGTCATCGGCCTGGTCCTGGTTGCGCACCCCGGCACCGGCGGGTTCTGCTTCCGGTCAAACCCGCTGCGCAAACTTCCGGGACAGCAAAAACGCCACAAAGGTGGAAGTGTTGAGCGCCAGCCATTGCCGGGCCGGGTAGACCGCATGGAGCGGTGGGCCGGGCGGAAGGCTGTAGGGCGTGAGCAGTTCGACCAGGGTGCCATCGGCCAGCTCCTGCTCCACCAGCAGGCGGTCGATCAGCGTGATGCCCGCGCCCGCGCAGGCGGTTGCAGCCAGGGCCATGCCATCGTTGATGTGGATGCGACCCTGCACGCGAACCAGGGTAGTGTGGCCGTCCATGCCCAGCGGCCATTCGTCGTACACGCGGTTGTCGCGCGTCCACAGCAGGCAGTCGTGCTGGGCCAGGTCTTCGGGCGTGCAGGGGGTTCCAGCCCGCTCCAGATAGCTGGGGGCAGCCACCAGGGCGCGGGGGTTGTCGGCCAGCTTGCGTGCCACCAGGGAGGAGTCCTCCAGTTGCGCCGCCCGGATGGCCACGTCAATTTGCTCGGCAATCAGGTCGGCCATGCGGTCTTCCACCAGCAGGGTCACTTCCACCAAGGGGTGCAGGCGGGTGAATTCGGTAATCAGCGGCACCAGGTGGCGCTGCCCCAGCGGGCGCGGGCACGCGATGCGCAGCGTGCCGCGCACTTCTTGCTGAAACTGCCCCGAGATTTGCGCCACGTTGTTCAGTGCGCGGCTGATCTGTTGGGCCTCCAGCAGCACCACCTTGCCCACCTCGGTCAAGGTCAGCTTGCGCGTGGTGCGCTGAATGAGCCGGGTGCCCAGGTCGGCCTCCAGCCGGGCCAGCTGGCGCGAGACCACCGACTTGCCGCAGCCCAGCCGCACGGCTGCGGCACTGATGCTGCCTGCACCGACGATGGTGGCAAACGTGGTCAACAGTTGGGGGTTCAGCATGGGGGCTTCCGGAGGGGGGGCTTATTGTTGCCAATATAGAAACTCAATTGTGTTTTATTGGGTCTTATCAGGCAACAAAATGACCCCTACATTGCATGGGAACGTCGATAGATTCGGCGCAAACCACCACCCAGCAAGGAATTTTTCAGTGAACCACACCGCGACCCTCAACGCCCTCGCCCAGGAAATGCCATCGGACATGCTCATCGAGCGCCTGCAGTGGCGCTATGCCGCCAAAAAAATGGACCCCTCCAAGGCCGTGCCGCAAGACAAGGTCGAGCGCATTCTGGAAGCCGCACGCCTGGCACCCACGTCCAGCGGCCTGCAGCCTTACGAAATCATCGTCGTGACCAACAAAGAGGTGCGCGAGCGCATCAAACCCATCGCCTGGAACCAGGGCCAGATCACCGATGGCTCGCACCTGCTGGTGTTTGCCGCCTGGGACAACTACACGACCGAGCGCATCAACATGATGTTTGACCTGACCAACACCGTGCGCGGCTTCAAGAACGAAGGCTGGGAGAACTACCGCAACATGCTCCTGGGCATGTACCCCCAGCGCGACGCCGAAGTGAACCACCAGCACGCCGCACGCCAAGCCTACATCGGCATGAGCGCCGCCATGATGGCCGCCGCCTTTGAGGAAGTGGACTGCACGCCCATGGAAGGCTTTGACCCCAAGGCGATGGACGAGATCCTGGACCTGCGCGCACGGGGTCTGCGCAGCGTCGCCATTCTGCCGCTGGGCTACCGCGAAGCCGACAAGGACTGGCTGGTCAACCTGACCAAGGTACGCCGCCCGCGCGCACAGTTCGTCACCGAAGTCTGATCTTTGCGCATTGGGCAAGTTATTTCCCAACGGAAGAAAGAAAAAGGCCGCACGTTCGTGGAACTGTGCGGCCTTGTCTGTGGTGCCGGGGCCGGAATCGAACCGGCACGCCTTGCCTTCCTTTTCCACGATACCTCCGGCGTCGGCGACAGCGAACCGTTGGGGGCCATAGATCGTGCTGCGATAGATGAATTCAGCTCATTGATTCCGCTCGACAGCGAATACTCAGACTGTTGCCAGCCGCTGTACCGTATCTGGAAACTTCTCGACCAAGCGAATAAGCACTGCCGCCTGGGCATTGGGCTTTGCACGGCCCTGCTCCCAGTTTTCCAGCGTGCGTGGATTGGTGCGAAGGTACCCCGCAAACACTGGGCGCGACAGATGCAGGCGCTCGCGCAGGGCGAGCAGTTCAGCTGCAGTCACCTCGGGTGCAATCCTGGATTCCACCTCATGCGTGCGCAGGGTCTTCTTGCCTGCGCGTTCGTCGGCCAGGGCTTCAAAGCCTTCGGATAGTTCTGCGAACAGATTGCGCTTGCTCATCGGCGTGCCTCCAGTTCTGTTTTCAATAGGTTCTTCAGTGCCTTCTTTTCATCCGGCGTCAAATCAGACATTTCGTCCTTGTCGTACAGGGTGAACAACCAAAATTGCGGGCCACCATCCCACCAGTAATAGATCACCCGAAGGCCGCCACGCTTGCCCTTCCCGCGGCGCGGATCGCCATGCCGAAGCTTCCGCAGGCCACCCGTTCCTTCGATCATGTCGCCTGCCTCGGGGTTCTTCATGAGCGTGTCCTGAAGGCCACGGAAACCATCATCGTCCAAGTAGGTGGCTCGATGGCGAGAGAAGGCGGGAAGCTCGACAAAGATGGCTTTCATTGTTCAAAGTATACGCAAGTTGCGTATTTTTCGCAATGTGGCTCTCGTTGTGTCTCCCCGTATAGGGTTCGACTGTTCGCACGCTCGAGTGAACAGTCCGGGGATGGCAAACGAGTATTTCTCCTTCGAAGAGGCCATCGGCCTCACACCAAAACCCCAGCCAAGCGGCGCTGCTGATTCGTTTTGAGGAGGCGCTTGGCAAGCCTACCCAGGCCAGCCCGGGATTCATCCCCACCATCAAACGCACAGGCGGGCAGATGCCTTTGTGCTGCAGAAAAAACCAAAATAGCGCTTCATCGCTTGAATTACAAGCGCAAGCAGCTATCAATTCGGGAGCAAATAGGGCAGGCAACTGGCGCGCCAACGCGCTCCAAGCCAACCGCGTTGCGCGCGAGTTGGGCATCGATCCGATGGGCATCGCATCATGACCACTCAATCCTGCACCTACCAATTCACGCGAGACACAAAGACCGGGTTCTTTCGGCGGAACTCTGGACCTACCGGTGCCCTGAACGTCCTGTCGCAGTGGAGTCACGCTGGACAAGGACGCAGCTTTGAGCAATGACGGGAGACCGAAGATGAACTGGTTGCCCGGGTGTCATTCGAGACGCGTGATCAAGCTGCAGCGGCGCAGGGCATGAACCGGCTATGCGCTGAGTCTGGTGTGCACAGGGAGTTGGAGAGTCAATAGGAGTACCGCCATGTGACAGCAAGAAAAAAGGCCCCGAGGCTAATGCCTGGAGGCCTTTTTCTGTCATTTGCGGAACGCCCCGGCGAACATTCGCGGAACATGCTGCAAAAACCATAGCTGAAAACCTATGGTGCCCGGGGCCGGAATCGAACCGGCACGCCTTGCGGCGGGGGATTTTGAGTCCCCTGCGTCTACCAATTTCACCACCCGGGCAGAATTTGTGGAGACCTAAATTATGGCACAGTAGGGCGCATGAAATATCCGACGATCGAGGACGCCGTAGGCAACACGCCGCTGGTTGCACTGCAGCGCATTGGCGCGCAGGACAACGCAGCGCGGGGCAACGTCATTTTGGGCAAGCTGGAGGGCAACAACCCCGCGGGTTCGGTGAAAGACCGCCCGGCGCTGTCGATGATCCGCCGGGCCGAGGAGCGTGGGGACATCAAGCCGGGCGACACGCTGATCGAGGCCACCTCGGGCAATACCGGCATTGCGCTGGCGATGGCGGCGGCCATCAAGGGGTACCGCATGGTGCTGGTGATGCCGGAGGACTTGTCGATCGAGCGTGCGCAGACCATGAAGGCCTTCGGCGCCGAGCTGATGCTCACGCCCCGCAGCGGCGGCATGGAATTGGCGCGCGATCTGGCCGAGGCCATGCAAAAGCGCGGCGAAGGCAAGGTGCTGGACCAGTTCGCCAATGCCGACAACCCGCGCATCCACTTCGAGACGACCGGCCCCGAGATCTGGGAGCAGACGGGCGGGCGCATCACGCACTTTGTGTCAGCCATGGGCACCACGGGCACCATCACCGGGGTGTCGCGCTTCCTCAAGCAAAAGAACCCCCATGTGCTGGTGATTGGTGCGCAGCCGCAGGAGGGTTCGCGCATTCCGGGTATCCGCAAGTGGCCCGAGGCTTACATGCCGGCCATTTATGACGCGCAGGCTGTGGACGAACTGGTGCTGGTGTCCCAGGACGATGCCGAGGACATGTGCCGCAGGCTGGCGCGGGAGGAGGGGATTTTTGCCGGCATCTCGGCCGCAGGCGCCTGCTGGGTGGCGCAGCAGATTGCGCAGCGGGAGCACGATGCGCACATCGTGTTTGTGGTGTGCGACCGGGGCGACCGTTACCTTTCCACCGGCGTTTTTCCTGCCTGAAAGATTTAATAAAAAAGCCTTCGAGCGCTTTACTGATAAGCGCTGATAGCTATCAAAGACAGAGCAATGCAGTACGAAACCCGCTTTTGCCCCCACTGTGCAACGCCGCTGGCGATGATCTCCCGCGAAGAAGACAGCGGCCTGGTGGAGCGCCTGCGCTGCCCGGCCTGCGAATGGACGCACTGGAACAATCCCACGCCCGTGCTGGCCGCCATAGTCGAGATCGATGGCAAGGTGCTGCTGGCGCGCAATGCGGCCTGGCCTGCCAAGATGTTTGCGCTGATCACCGGCTTCATGGAAGCGGGTGAGTCGCCCCAGGAAGGTATTGCCCGCGAGGTGAAAGAGGAAACCCATCTCGACGTGCAGGCGTGCACGCTGGTGGGCGCCTACGAGTTTGTGCGCATGAACCAGGTCATCATTGCCTACCATGTGGTGGCTACGGGTGATGTGCAACTCTCGCCCGAACTGGTGGACTACCGGCTTTACGATCTGCACGAACTCAAGTGCTGGCCGGCAGGCACGGGCTATGCACTGGCCGACTGGCTGCGCACGCGCGGGCACGAGCCTGTATTTTTTACCGCTGAAGAAAACGCCGAACGCCGCCGGGGGCTGGACCAGCCGCCAAAGGACTGAAAAACATGGACATCCACAAGGAAATCGACACGCGCGGGCTGAACTGCCCGCTTCCCATCCTCAAGGCCAAGAAGGCGCTGGCCGACATGGACAGCGGCGAGCTGCTGAAGGTGCTGGCCACCGACAGCGGCTCCCTGCGTGACTTTCAGGCCTTTGCCAAGCAGACCGGCAACGAACTGGTGGACCAGCAGACGGTGGGCGAGGAATACATCCACATCCTGCGCCGCCGCTGAGGGCGCGCGGCGCCGCAGCGCTGCGGCGTCAGAGGCTCAGTGTTTTCAGATAGGTGCGGAACGAATCGCCCACGTCGGGGTGCTGCAGTGCCAGTTCCACGGTGGCTTCCAGGAAGCCTTCCTTGCTCCCGCAATCGTAGCGCTTGCCTGCGTACTGGAAGGCGTACACGGCCTCGTGCTGCATCAACCGGGCGATACCGTCGGTGAGCTGGATCTCGCCACCTGCGCCCGTCGGCTGGTTGCGGATTTCATCAAAAATCGCGGGCGTGAGGATGTAGCGGCCCGCCACGCCCATGCGTGAGGGCGCGTCCTGCGGTGCGGGTTTTTCCACAATGCGGTCGATGCGAATCAACTGCCCGCCCGCCGGTTCGCCTGCCACGAT
>JAPKHH010000134.1:0-7662 GCA_026647025.1 Giesbergeria sp. | reverse complement strand
GGATCCGCTGGCCGCAGAAGCCATCGAGTCCTGCGGGGCGGTTTCGGTGAGTCGCCTAAGTGGGTTCGTCTCATCGATGGGTTGAACTGTACGCTCCTGTCGGTCACAGAAAAACTACCAAGTCGCAAACTAACTGTTCCAGTATTTGAAACAATCAGGGTCTTGAAAACGGGTGATGCATCGAAGGGGCGGCGGCGCAAGGCGTTCCGAGGACAAGGGCATTGCGTTCGCTCTACCATGGCAAGCCCGAAACCATTGCCGTGGGCTGCCATGACCAAAACCCTGAAGATTGACTTTGTGTCCGACGTGTCCTGCCCGTGGTGCGTCATCGGCCTGCGGGCACTGCAGCAGGCCGCCGACCGGCTCAAGGATGCAGTGGCGCTGGACCTGCATTTCCAGCCGTTCGAACTCAACCCGCAGATGGGCCCGCAGGGGCAGGACATTGGCGAGCATCTGCAGCAGAAATACGGCGCCTCGGCCGAGCAGCGCGAAGCCACCCGGGCCGCCATTGCCGCGCGCGGTGCGGAACTGGGTTTCACCTTTACCCCCGGCGCCCGGGGCCGTATCTACAACACCTTCGACGCGCACCGCCTGCTGCACTGGGCAGAACTGCAGGGGTGTCAACTTGCGCTCAAGCAGGCTTTGTTCAAGGCCTATTTCACCGACGGGCAAGACCCGAGCAACCACGACCTGCTGGTGCGCGTGGCGGGTGGGGTGGGTCTGAACGAAGACGAAGCGCGCACTCTGCTGGCGTCGGACCGCTTTGCCGAAGAAGTGCGTGCGCGGGAGCAGTTCTACCTGCAGCAAGGCATCCACTCCGTGCCGGCCATCGTCATCAATGACCGCCATCTCCTCCAGGGCGGCCAGCCGGTCGAAGTGTTCGAGCAGGCTTTGCGGCAGATTGCTGCTGCCGAAGATTTTGCTATTTAAAACATAGCTCAGAACGCTTACTGCATAAGCGCTGGAGCCTATTTTGTCTACTATTTCAGCGGAATCGGCGTGGCACGGTCCACCGGCACGGCGGTCACGCTGTTTTGCGGGGAGCCGTCGATCAGCTTTTCTGAATACGTCAGATAGACGAGCACGTTGCGTGTGGGGTCCACCATGCGCACGATGCGCAGGCGCTTGAACAGGATGGACATGCGCTCGCTGAACACTTCCTCCTGCTTTTTGAGCGGCCCCGGAAAGCTGAGCGGGCCGACCTGACGGCAGGCAATGGAGGCTTCGGCGCGGTCTTCGGCCAGGCCCAGCGTGCCCTTGATGCCGCCCACGCGGGCCCGCGAGACGTAGCAGGTCACGCCCTGTACGCCGGGATCGTCATAGGCTTCGACAATGATGTCGTGGTCGCGGCCGATCCACTGGAAGGCAGTGTCCACCGTGCCGATTTTCTCTCCGGAAGCCGCCAGGGCAGCACCAGCCAGCAGTGCAGCGGCGGCGGCGAGGACTCGCCCTGCGATGGAGTGCAGACGTACCGCGTTCATGCTGCGGCTCCGGCCGTGGCGCAGTGCTGGGCCAGATGCGCCAAGGCCTCTTCCACCTGATCGACCAGGACCAGGCACAGGTCCCCGGGCTGCAGGCGCGAGAGGGCGGTGTCGATGGCGATGAACTCGCCGCGGATCTCCTCCACATGCCGGGTGCGGCCTGCGTTGGCCAGGCCTTCGCGCAAAAGTGCCATCACCTCACCGTCGGCGCGGCCGCGCTGGGCGGCGTCCTGGTACAGGATCACATCGTCGAACGCTGCGCCCAGGATCACGGTTTGCTCGCGGATGTCCTCGTCACGCCTGTCCCCGGCGCCGCTGATGACCACGCTGCGCCGCTGGGCGGGCAGCGCATCGACGGCGGCCACCAGGGCGCGCATGGCATCGGGGTTGTGGCCGTAGTCGGCGATCACGGTGGCGCCGCGGTAGTCCATGATGTTGAAGCGGCCGGGCGCATTGTCGCTGTCGTTCACAAAGCCCGAAAGGCCCCGGCGGATGGTCTGCCAGGGCAGGCCCACGCCCCAGGCGGCGGCCACGGAGGCCATGACATTTTCAACCTGGAAGCCGATCTTGCCGTTGCGCGTGATGGGGACATCGCGCAGGTGGATGGTCTCGCGCCACGAGCCTTCGGATGCCACGATGGAGTCGCCATCGACATACACCGTGCGGTGGCCCTGGGCGCGGTGCGTGGCCATCACAGGGTGGTGGCGGTCGCTGGCGAAGAAGATGGTCTTGCCAGGGCAGGCGCTGGTCATGGCGGCCACGATGGGGTCGGTGGCGTTGAGCACTGCATAGCCTGCGGGATCGACGTTCTGCACGATCACGCGCTTGAGCACCGCCAGGTCTTCCACCGTGGTGATGTAGTTCAGACCCAGGTGGTCCCCGGCGCCGATGTTGGTCACGACGGCCACCTGGCAGCGGTCGAAACCCAGGCCCTCGCGCAGGATGCCGCCGCGCGCCGTCTCGAACACGGCGGCGTCCACGTCGGGGTGCAGCAGCACGTTGCGTGCACTCTTGGGGCCGGAGCAGTCGCCGCTGTCGATCTGGCGGCCATTCACATAGACGCCATCGGTGTTGGTCATGCCCACGCGCAGGCCCTGGGCTGCGAACAGGTGGGCGATCAGGCGGGCCGTCGTGGTCTTGCCGTTGGTGCCTGTGACGGCCACCACGGGAATGCGCCCGTCCTGGCCATGGGCGTACAGGCGGTCCACGATGGCCTGGCCGATGGCGCGGGGCTTGCCGTACGACGGCGCGAGATGCATGCGCAGCCCGGGCGCGGCATTCACCTCGACAAAGCCGCCGCCCTGCTCCTCGAGCGGGCGCAGTACGGTCTCGGCCACCATGTCCACGCCGCAGATGTGCAGGCCCACCATCTGGGCTGCGGCCACGGCGCGTGCGGCGACCTCGGGGTGCACATCGTCGGTCACGTCGGTGGCCGTGCCACCGGTGGACAGGTTGGCGTTGTTGCGCAGCACCACGCGCTGGCCCTTCTCGGGCACGGCCTCGGGCGTCAGGCCTTGCAGTGCGAGGCGGGCCAGCGCAATGTCGTCCAGCCGGATCTTGGTGAGCGAAGTGGCATGGCCTTCGCCACGGCGCGGGTCCTGGTTGACGATGTCGACCAGCTCGCGTACCGTGCGCTCGCCATCCCCCAGCACCTGCGGTGGCTCGCGCCGCGCTGCGGCCACGAGCTGGTCGCCCACCACCAGCAGGCGGAAGTCCTGGCCGGGCAGAAAGCGCTCGACCATGACGGTGCCGTACTCTGCCGCGTTTCGATAGGCTTCTTCCAGTTGGGCGAAGTCGGTGATGTTTACCGTCACGCCCTTGCCCTGGTTGCCGTCCTGGGGCTTGACCACCACGGGCAGGCCGACCTGCTGGGCCACGGCCCAGGCCTGTGCCAGCGTCTCGACCGGCTGGCCCAGCGGCGCCGGCACGCCCGCAGCGTGCAGCAGACGTTTGGTGAGGTCCTTGTCCTGGCCGATGGATTCGGCCACGGCGCTGGTCGAATCGATTTCAGCGGCCTGGATGCGGCGTTGCCGCGAGCCCCAGCCAAACTGCACCATGCTGCCGCGTGTCAGGCGCCGGAAGGGAATGCCACGGGCCACGGCGGCTTCGACAATGGCGCCCGTGCTGGGGCCCAGGCGCTCGTCTTCGTCCAGCTCGCGCAGGTTGGCAATGGCGGTGTCGGCATCGAAGTCGCCGCTGCCCAGCGCCGCTTCGATCAGCTGTTGCGCATCGGCAAAGGCCTGGTGGCCCACCGATTCCTCGCTGTACTCCACCACCACCTGGTAGACACCGGGGTCGATGGTGGCCGTGGTCCGGGCAAAGGTGACGGGGCAGCCGGCCTGCGCCTGCAAGGCCAACGCAGCGGTCTGCAGTACATGGGCCAGGGACAGGTCGGTATCCCCGCCTTCGGGGTGCAGGGCGCCGATGGCCGGGAAGAGGGCGCGCAGGCGGGTTTCGAAGCCCTCGATCTGCGCCATGGCGCGCTCGGATTCGGTGCAGGAAACCACGGCCTCGATGGCCAGGTTGCGGCTCCAGAGGTTGGGGCCGCGCAGGGCCCTGATGCGGGTGACATCCATGGGGTCGGTCTTTCAGAATTCTGCCGAAGCGGTGTTCAGGTGCGGAGGGTTTCCTGGGCGTGCAGCTCAGGCTCGAAGGTCTTGATGCCCGCACCGATCAGATCGGGGGCAATGTCCAGCGCCCAGGCTGTGGCCACGGCGGCCAGCAGGGCGTCGGTGTCCGGCACGACGGCATTGCGGCCAAAGGTCAGGTCGCCGAGGGCGCCCAGCGCGTGTTCCGCGTTCCCCGTGGCGAGCACCACGCGGCCGTTCTTGAGGAATACGGCACGGCCGTTGTCCCTGGCTCGGTGCTCTGCAATGGCAGCAAGGCCTGCGTCCTGGGCATACAGCACCACGCTGCCGTCGCACAGTGGGGCCAGCTCGACCACCTGGGCAATGGCCGCATGCAGAACGGCGGCGCCGCTGGGCAGCACGACATCCACCTGGGTGCGCAGCACCCGGGTCATCTGTTCCTGCGTGTGCACATCGAAGGCTGCCAGCGTTTCCATGCCATCCATGTCGGTGACCACGCCGACCTGGCAGCGGTCGTAGGCCAGCCCGTCGCGCAGGATGGTGCGCGCATCGTTCTCGATCACCACCGCCCGCACGGTCTTGTTCATCAGCAGTCGGTGTGCGGCTTCCCAGTGGGCGCTGTCGGCCGCTTCGACACGTCGGCGGTCCAGGAAGAGTCCGTCGCGGCAGGCCACGCCCGTGTGCCTGCCACTCAGGTGCAGCAGCCAGGCGACCAGGCGTGCAATCGTTGCGCTGTCGCGCGTACCGGCCACGCCCACCACGGGGATGCGGCCGGCCTCTCCGTCCTGTTCTTCGGCGGGGAAGAGGTGCTCCACGATGGCCTGGCCCACCGGGCGGGGCGCGCCCACGGCCGGCTTGAGGTGCATCAGCAGACCGGGGCCTGCGTTCACTTCCACAATGGCGCCGCCCTGCTCGTGCAGGGGGCGTGCGATGTTCTGCGCCACCATGTCGATGCCTGCGATGTCCAGGCCCACCACGCGGGCAGCCAGGCCGGCGATGTAGGCCACTTCGGGGTGTACCTCGTCGGTGCAGTCCACCGCCACATTGCCGTTGCGCTGCACCACCACCTGGCGCCCCGCTGCGGGCACTGAATGGCCGTCAAGATCCTGGCGCTTGAGTTCCAGCTGCACGGCCACGTTGGTGCCCACATCAATGATCTCCAGCGGATACTCTTCTTCGTAGCCCCGGCGCGGATCGGAGTTGAGCTGGCTGTCGATCAGTTCGGCCACCGTGGAGCGGCCATTGCCGGTGATGCCCACGACCTCGCCCCGTGCGGCTGCCACCACCTTGCCGTCGACCACCAGCAGGCGGTGTTCGTCGCCGGGGATGAAGCGCTCGACCATCACGTCGCTGCCCTCGGGGTAGGCCACGTGGAAAGCGGCCTCGATGTCTTCCTTCTTGCGCAGGTCCAGTGTCACGCCCCGTCCATGGTTGCCATCCGAGGGTTTCACGACGACCGGCAGGCCAATGTCCTGTGCGGCTTCCCAGGCCTCGTCGGGGCTGTGAACAACCTGGCCTTCCGGAATGGGCACGCCGCAGGCTTTGAGCAGGCTCTTGGTCAGATCCTTGTCGGAGGCGATGCCTTCGGCAATGGCGCTGGTGAATTCGCTCTCTGCCGTCCAGATGCGGCGCTGGCTGGCGCCGTAGCCCAGCTGCACCAGATTGCCGTCGTTCAGGCGGATGTGTGGAATGCCGCGGTCGGTGGCGGCGGTCACGATGCAGGCCGTGCTGGGGCCCAGGTAACGGTCGTCCACCTCGGTGCGTACCTTGGCCACAGCGGCCTGCACGTCAAAGGGCTCATCGTTGATGGCAGCCATGATGAGGCGGTGGCCCTGCGCCAGCGCCATGCGCGCCACCTGCTCGTCACGCGCCCGGAAAACCATGCGGTACACGCCATGCACCGAGGTGCTGCGTGTCTGGCCAAAGCCCGTGGGCATGCCCGCCAGGTTGAGCAGTTCGATGACGATGTGTTCGAGCACGTGGCCGCACCAGGTGCCTTCCTGCAGGCGTTGCAGAAAACCGCCCCGCTCGCCCACGCCGCAGTGGTGTTCGATGAGGGCGGGCAGCCAGGCCGTCAGGCGTTCGTTGAGCCCGGGAATCTGGTGCGAAGGGTGGTTTTCAAGATCGCCGAGGTCCAGCCAGACTTCGAGCACGGGACGGTAGGTCCAGATGTTGGGGCCGCGCAGGTAGTTGATGCGCAGGAGTTGGATGTCGTTGAATTTCGCCATGGAGTGCTGCGGTAGAGGGGTCCTGCCGGGTGCGGGCGTGGAAAAAAAGGGGATCGGAGAAACGGGAGGATTGTGCGCCAGTCGGTGCCTGGTGTCAGCGAATGCGGGGCGGCAGACGTTATCTCCATTCCAGGCCAGGCGCGCACCGTGTGCCCGGCGGGGCCCCATCAGGGAGAATCCGCGTCAGTGCGCCGTTCGGCGCACTGTATCGGCAGGGGCGGAGTAGATACCAACCAAAATGCAACATCACCATCCTGAGGACGCCTTCGGTGTCTTGAATAGCCCTTTCGGGGCTGGTTTGCGGGCCACGCTCGCTTCCGACGAAAACGTACGGGCGGCCTTGTCGGTTGACCTGGATGCCGATCTGCGCTTTGGCGCAGGCTGGCTGGTCGTCACGCAGCGGCGCCTGCTGGCCTGTGACCCCGGCGTCGGCACCTGGCGTGCGTGGGCGCTGGCGCCGGGCCAGTCGCTGCGGCTGTTTGACCACGGCGGTGTGGGGACGGTCGAGCTGCACGACGCCCATCAGCGCCTGGCGTACTGGCGGTTCACCCTGGGTGCGCAGGCGCAGGCCTTGCAGTTGGTGCAACGGTTTGAACAACTGACGGCGCGGTGGACCGACCCGCAGGGCGCCCTGGCCGAGGACGCCGAAGAGGCCCGCTGCGCCGTGTGCCAGGAGGTGCTGCCCCCCGATACCGACGAATGCCCGGCCTGCGCTCGCGCGCAGGCGCCACAGCCCTCCACCTGGGTTCTGCTGCGGCTGTGGCGTTTTGCGCGCCCCTACCGCAAGCAGCTGGCTGCCGGGTTCGGGTTGACGCTGGCCTCGACGGCGGCCACGCTGGTCCCGCCGTACCTGACCATCCCCCTGATGGACGACATCCTGATTCCCTTCCAGAACGGACAGAAGATCGATCCGGCCCTGGTGCTGTTGTATCTGGGGGGCTTGCTCGCCTCGGCGCTGCTGGCCTGGGGCCTGGGCTGGGCGCGCACCTACATCCTGGCGCTGGTTTCCGAGCGCATCGGCGCGGACCTGCGCACCACGACCTACGAGCATTTGCTGCGCCTCTCGCTCGACTACTTCGGTGGAAAACGCACCGGCGACCTGATGGCGCGGATTGGCTCGGAGACCGACCGCATCAATGTCTTTCTATCGCTGCATGCCCTTGATTTCATCACCGACGTGCTGATGATCTGCATGACGGCCGCCATCCTGTTTTCCATCAACCCCTGGCTGGCCCTGGTCACGCTGGTGCCGCTCCCCTTCATCGGCTGGATGATCCATACCGTGCGCGACCGGCTGCGCACCGGGTTCGAGAAGATCGACCGCGTATGGAGCGAGGTGACCAATGTGCTTGCCGACACCATTCC
>JAPKHH010000133.1:0-7680 GCA_026647025.1 Giesbergeria sp. | reverse complement strand
CGCGCGAGCGCATTCCAGCGCCTTTCACGCCGCTGGCGCAGGGCGACCGGGTGGACGTGCTGGGCCTGGGCTTTGACGTCATCGACGTGCCAGGCCACACCGCCGGCCACATTGCCTACTACTGCCCGCAGGTGAATGGCGCACCGCTATTGTTCTGTGGCGACACCCTTTTTTCCGGCGGCTGCGGCCGCCTGTTTGAAGGCAGCCCTGCGCAGATGCTGGCCTCGCTGGATGCCCTGGCGGCCCTGCCCGGCGAAACCCGCGTGTGCTGCGCCCATGAGTACACACTTTCGAACCTGAAATTTGCCCGCGCGGTGGAACCCGGCAACGCAGACCTGCTCCACTACAGCAGCCGCTGCGAGGCGCTGCGCGCACAGGGCCTGCCTACACTGCCCTCACGCATCGCCACCGAGCGCGCGATCAACCCCTTCCTGCGCACCCGCACGCCTGCCGTGGCAGCGGCTGCAGCAGGCTTTGACCCCACCACCCCCTCGCAGGATGCCGTGGCCGTACTGGCGGCCCTGCGTGCATGGAAAAACGAGTTCCGATGAAGTTTCTGCACATTGCCTGCCTGACGGGCCTGCTCTGGCTGACCGGTTGCGCCACCCCCGTGGGCACCCAGGACACCACCAGCAACGCACCGACCACCCCCACCGAAGCCCCGGCAGCGCCCCACACGCCCCTCATTCCTTCCGGCCCCCTGCGGCCCATCGCTTCCGCCCAGGCGACGGGCCAGCAGGTGATGCCCTTGTTCACGCCGTCGGACCTGTGGGATCGCATCCGCCGTGGCTTTGCCATGCCCGACCTGCAGCACGAACTGGTGCAGGACCGGGAACAGTGGTATGCCACCCGCCCCGAATACATGCAGCGCATGACCGAGCGTTCGCGCAAATACCTGTTCCATATCGTCGAGGAACTGGAGCGCCGGGGCATGCCAACCGAGCTGGCCCTGCTCCCCTACATCGAAAGCGCCTTCAACCCGCAGGCGGTCTCCACGGCCAAGGCTGCGGGCATGTGGCAGTTCATGCCGGCCACCGGCAATTATTTCGACCTCAAGCAAAACGCTTTCCGCGATGACCGGCGCGATGTCCTCGCCTCGACGCGGGCCGCACTGGACTATCTGCAAAAGCTCTATGGCATGTTTGGGGACTGGCATCTGGCCCTGGCGGCCTACAACTGGGGCGAAGGCAGCGTGGGCCGCGCCATTGCCCGCAATCAGAAAGCGGGCCTGGGCACCAGCTATACCGACCTGACCCTGCCCGGCGAGACACGCATGTATGTCCCCAAGCTGCAGGCGGTGAAGAACATCGTGGCCCACCCCGACGCCTATGGGACCGAGCTGCCGCTGATCGAGAACCACCCTTACTTCCAGACCGTGGACATCAGCCACGACATCGACGTGGCCCTGGCAGCCCGCCTGGCCGGTGTGCGCGAGGAAGATTTCAAGGCCCTGAACCCCTCATTGCACCGCCCGGTAATCCTGGCAGCGGGTACGCCACAGATCCTGCTGCCCTGGGACAACGCCAAGGCGTTCGAGCGCAACTTCGAGGCCTACAACCAGGGCCAGTATGCGAGCTGGACCGTCTGGACCCTGCCCTCGACCATGTCGACTGCCGAAGCTGCACGCCGGGTAGCCATGGCCGAGTCCGACCTGCGCACCATCAACGGCATCCCACCGCGCATGCTGATCAAGGCGGGTTCCGCGCTCATCGTGCCGCGCTCGACCACATCACGCTCGGACGTCGCCGAAAGCGTGGCCGACAACGGCCAGATCTCGCTCACGCCCGAGCAGGTCACGCGCCGCACCACGGTGCGCGCGCGCAAGAACGACTCGGTCGCCAGCATTGCGCGGCGCTACCGCCTCAGTGCTGCCAGCGTGGCCGACTGGAACGATGTGAAAACCAGTGCTGCTTTCAAGGCAGGCCAACAGGTGGTGCTGTTTGTGCCTGTACGCACCGGTCCGTCGGCGCAGGCCCGTCCGGGCAAGCGTGCCGCTGGCAAAAGCAGTCCCGTGCGCCGGGGTGGCAAACCTTCCAAGGTGAAGCGGCGCTGACCGGTGCTCAGATGCGCCACTGGTGCATACCCAGCAAACCCAGTATTCCAATGGCGATGAGGTACAGCGCCACGATGGTGCTGAGCAGGCGCGGGAACACCAACACCAGGATACCGGCGACCAGGGAGATCAGGGGAGCAATGCTGAGATGAAGCGTCATAGAAAAAGGCCTGAAAAGTTCAAACAAGAGTATCGGCGCATCAGGCACTGAATTGCTGCTTGGCCTTGCGTGCAAACTCCTGCGTGTAGGACTGCGCCAGCACCGATGGGCGGGCGTCGAGGGTGGGGTCCAGCACGGCCAGCATTTTCACGGCAGTCTGCGCCCCGGCATGCGGCACCAGTCCATCGGGCGAGATCGACTCACGCACCCGATCGAGTGCCGCCAGGAACAATCGGCGATCGCCCATCAATGCGCCTGCCGGGATTGCCTTGACAATGTCCGCCGGGGCGGCCGTCTGCAGCCACTTGAGCGCGTGCACCACGCCAGCGGCCAGCGCCTGGGCGCGGTCAGGATGGGCCTGGAGGAACGGCACAGGCGCCGCCAGGCAGCTACCGGGCACGCTCCCGCCAAACACGGCCTGGGTGCCGGCCAGGCTCCGGGTGTCATACACCACCCGCAGTTCGCGGCTGCGTTCCAGCCGGGCCATGACAGGGTCCCCATGGCACAGCGCCTGCACCTTGCCGACGCGCAGGGCCTCGAGGGCCCGCGCACCGTCGCCCACCAGCACGAAAGTGACATCCTGCGACCCCATTCCGGCCGATGCCAGGACCTGCAGCGCCATGGCATGTGCAAGCCCCCCCCACTCCTCCACGCCTATCTTGCAGCGACGAAGATCCTCGGGACTGCGGTAGTGGGGCAATGCGCGCGTGGAGACGGCCATCATCAATTGCGGCGTCCGTGCCTGCAGCACCAGTGAACGCACGGCCACCGCATGGCCCTGGGAACGCACGGCCTGCTCGAATCCCATGGCCCCGACGTCCGCCACGCCACTCTGTACCGCCTGCAGGGCCAGTGCGTCATTGGAATAGGAAAGCCAGGTGACATCCACACCTGCGGGCCGGAAGAAATCCAGCTGGGTTGCGACCGTCAGTGGCAAATGCCGCAGCAGATGTCTCTCCCCTCCCCCTACCGCCACCCGCACCCTTGCAGGCGGCGCAGTGGCACGCACGCGCAGCGTCGGCAGCAAAGCCGTCACGGCCAGGGCAGAGACAAGCCCCAGGGTGCGGCGGCGGAAAGGAGGCAAAGACACAGGGTGCGAATCAAAATTGGTGCAATGCAGCAATTTTGATCGATATCGATCGACGGCACATCAGGGAGAGCCCGTTCGGAGTACTACGTACTGTCCTTTCGGCTCCGGCCACGCCGTACCGGATCAACGATACCCGAGAAAGAAGATGGCAATGTTGACAAAGAAAGCCCCGCCCCACACTGCGCTGCGCGCCCGGGGCATGTCGGACACATACATCATGATGTAGAACAGGCGCAGCAACACATACAGCACGGCCAGCAGGTCCAGCACGGCCTGCCCCGCACCCAGTTGATGTGCAACCAGCACTGCCGCAATGAAGAAGGGCAGTGCCTCGAAACTGTTGGCTTGCGCTGCATTGGCACGTGCCGAAGCACCCGTCTGCCGTGCCAGCCATGCCCGCGGATCGTGGTTGTCGTACCCGCCCTGTGAGCGCTTCTTGCCAAAGCCCCCCCGCTTGGCAACGACGGAACACAGCAAGGGCAGCATGGCGGCCACGAAAACACACCAGTAGGCGATGGTGAAGTGAGACAGCATGATCGTACGGTTTCCAGTAAAAATGGAGTGAAACGCCCAATCTTCAAACGCAGACAGCTATGAATAAAATAGCAAAATCAGCGCCGATCTGCCAGGGCGTGGGCAATGGTACCCAGGTCTACGTATTCCAGCTCGCTGCCCACAGGCACCCCCCGTGCCAGGCGCGTCACCACGAGTCCCCGCGCTTTGAGCGCCTCGCCAATGACATGGGCGGTGGTTTCACCTTCGGCGGTGAAATTGGTGGCCAGAATCACCTCCTGCACCACGCCATCGGCGGCCCGTTGCAAGAGCTTTTGCACGCCAATGTCCTTCGGACCCACACCATCCAGCGGCGACAGTCGCCCCATGAGCACGAAATACAGGCCATGAAAGGCTCCGGTGCGCTCCAGCGCCGATTGGTCTGCCGGGGTTTCCACCACGCACAGCCGTGTCGCATCGCGCCCGGGGTCCAGGCAGGTATCACAGACCTCGGCCTGCGTGAACGTATGGCAACGCGTGCAATGCTGCACCTGCGCTGCCGCATGCGCCAGCGCCTGGGCCAGCACCTGAGCGCCCCCACGGTCGTGTTGCAGCAAATGAAAGGCCATGCGGGCCGCCGACTTCGCCCCCACCCCCGGCAACCGCCGCAGGGCCTGGATCAGCGCCTCAAGGGCATCCGTGGTGTGCATGAAGAAGGATTCGCAGGCTACATGCCTTCAAGGGCGTAGCGCGCAGCATCGGTGTCCCGCCGGAGGGCCCGCACAGAGACACGCATCAGAAAGGAAACTTCATGCCGCCAGGCAAGCCTGGCATGCCCTGGGTGAGCTTGCCCATCTTCTCGGCCGAGGTTTCCTCGGCCTTGCGCACTGCAGCGTTGAAAGCGGCGGCCACCAGGTCTTCCAGCATGTCCTTGTCTTCGGCCAGCAGACTGGGGTCGATGGTGACGCGCTTGACGTCGTGCTTGCAGGTCATCAGCACCTTGACCAGTCCGGCACCCGCCTCGGCCTCGACCTCGATGTGGGCCAGTTCATCCTGCGCTTTCTTGAGGTTGTCCTGCATGGCCTGCGCCTGTTTCATGAGGCCTGCGAGTTGTCCTTTGTTGAACATGAGAAATCCTTTTTTGAATGGAAATAAGAGGGTCAGAGGGGCTGAATGCTGCCGGGCACGATGCGCGCATCAAACTCGCGCACCATGGTCTGCACAAAGGGATCGTTCAGGACGATGTCCTGCGCACGCTGCTGGCGTTCATTCTCGATCGCGGCATTGCGGCGGGCGGGGCTGTCGATGACAACACCCAACTCCACACTGAGGCGCTGCGCATGACCCGCCGCCGCCAGCGCACTGCGCAGGCGCTCGCGCGTGGTCGGCTGGTTCAGCGATTCGCGCTCGACACGCAACAACCAGTGGTCACCATCACGGGCCACCAATTGCGCCTGTAGCGCCAGTTCACGCACCAGCGCGGAAATGGCCTCGCTGGCCACCAGCTGCTGCACGGTGTCGTGCCAGATCGCACCTTCTTCGGTGGGCGTGAAACGGGTCGCAGTGGCACGCCCTGTCCCACCGGCCTGCGGCTGCAAGCGCGCGCTGGGCTCGGGGGCCTGCCGCACCGGAACGCTGACAACGGCAGGGGACAACTGCGGCGGCGCAGGCTGCGGCGGCTCGGTGGATGCCACAGCAATGTCTTCGGCGGCACGCACGGCAAGCACCTGGGTTGCCGGCGGAACGCGCACTGCGGCGGCATCGACAGGCGCGGTATCAGCTATTAAATCAGTAGCTATTTGCGCTGTACCAGAAAGCGCCTGGACTGGTTTTTCTTCAGATTTCTGTGCGTTGGGACCCGCCTGCCCACCGGCGGGCACTGGCGCCGTTGCAGCCACCGGTACCGCCGCCAATGGTGCAGACATTGCCACTGGCGGCGCCTCGGGGGCGCGGTCAGGCTGTGTCAGTGTTTTTTTTTCCGGGGTGCTGCCTTCGGGCTTGAACGCCAGCAGACGCAACAGCACCATGGTCAACGCTGCATATTCGTCGGGGGCCAACCCCAGTTCGCCGCGTCCATGCAGGCAGATGCTGTACAGCAACTGGGTCTCGTCGGCTGGCAGCCGCACCGCCAGTCGCGCGGTTTCAGCGGCATCGGGATCTTCGGCATCGCTCGGGCTTTTCTCGTTCCCCGGAACAGCCTGCAGCACGGCCATACGCTGCAGCACGGCCGCCATGTCTTCCAGTGTGGACGCCGCCGACAGGCCATTGAGGCGCAGCACATCCACGGTCTCGATCACCGCACGGCCATCGCCCTGCACCAGCGCGTCGATCAGGCGAAACACATAGCTGCGGTCGACGCTGCCCAGCATCTGACGCACAGCGGCCTCTTCGATCTGCCCGCAACCAAAGGCAATGGCCTGGTCCGTCAGGGAAAGCGCATCGCGCATCGACCCGCGGGCGGCCCGCGCCAGCAGCCGCAGCGCCTGGGGCTCTGCCACCACGTTCTCGGCCTGCAGCACCTGAACAAGATGCTCCCGCACGGTCTCGGGCGCCATGGGGCGCAGATTGAACTGCAGGCAGCGGCTGAGCACCGTGACCGGTACCTTCTGTGGATCGGTCGTGGCCAGAACGAATTTGAGGTAGTCCGGCGGCTCCTCCAGCGTCTTGAGCATCGCATTGAACGCCGTGTTGGTGAGCATGTGCACTTCGTCGATCATGAAGACCTTGAAGCGCCCCTGCACCGGCTTGTACACCGCCTGCTCCAGCAGGCTCTGCACCTCGTCCACACCCCGGTTGGAGGCCGCATCCAGTTCGGTGTAATCAACGAAACGGCCACTGTCGATGTCCCGGCAGGCCTGGCATTGCCCGCACGGCGTCGCCGTGATGCCCCCCTGCCCATCCAAGCCCTGGCAATTGAGCGACTTGGCCAGGATGCGCGACACCGTCGTCTTGCCCACGCCGCGCGTTCCCGTGAACAAATAGGCATGGTGCAGCCGCTGCTGGGTCAGAGCGTTGGTCAGGGCCTGCACCACGTGCTGCTGCCCCACCATCTCGGTGAAGTTGCGCGGGCGATACTTGCGGGCGAGCACGAGGTAAGACATCCGGGCGATTCTACGGGCTGCGCAAGCACCGCACACCAGAACAGCGAACCAACTCGGCGTACAATTGAGGGTGACGGGCCTCCCCGCATGGTGAAGCAGCCAACCGGGTCAGGTGGGGAACCAAGCAGCCCTAACTGTGGAGCCAGTGCCGGGGGTAAGGCTCGTCAACTTCTTCAGGCTTTCAACAGCCATCCACCGGCAGCCCCTTGCGGCTGCGGTGTCTGCAGCATGGGACGCGTCGGCACCAGGCGCTTCCTTTCCCACCCCTACCAAATGGCGACTTCCTTCAGAAGCATCGCCCTGCGCCATGGGCGTCCAGCATTTTTCCAGGACCAACAAAAAACCCCGCTACCGATTAGATAGCGGGGTTTTCTTTTTTTACTTGGGGTGGCTGATGGGGCTCGAACCCACGACAACAGGAATCACAATCCTGGACTCTACCAACTGAGCTACAGCCACCGCAGCTTTAAATTATAACCTGGAAAAAAGCGCATTCAGCGCTGCCTCGTCATTTTTCGGTGGTTGCAGGCAATGGTCGAGGTACCTTGATCTCCGCCTTGTAGTGTTGCTTGAGCGTCTCGTAGTAGGCCAGGCCTTCCGCTTCGGACCACCATTGCACATATTGCTGGTGCCGCTGGGCACTGATTTGGGGCTCGGGCGTTGCCTGGGGTAGAACGCGGTTGACCTTGGCAACCACATAGCCCAGGTCACCCATGTCCACACCCGTCCATGCAGGGAGTTCGTCGGCACGGACACTCAGGACGGCGTCCACCACGGGACGGGG
>JAPKHH010000132.1:0-7836 GCA_026647025.1 Giesbergeria sp. | reverse complement strand
CACGACTTTGAGGGCGCCCAGACCTACAGCGAGAAACCGGGGCACAACTTCACCCTCAACGCGAGCTTTGCCGACGTGAAGCCCCAGGACTATGACGCTCTGGTGCTGCCCGGCGGGCGCGGGCCCGAATACCTGCGCACCTACCCGGCCGTCGTCGCGGCAGTGCAGCACTTCTTCGAGGCCAACAAGCCCGTGGCCGCCATCTGCCACGCCGCGCAGTTGCTGGCAGGCGCGGGCGTGCTCCAGGGGCGCAGCTGCTCGGCCTACCCGGCCTGCCGCGCCGAGGTGGAGCTGGCCGGTGGCCGGTATGCCGACATCGCCGTGGACAAGGCCCACACGGATGGCAACCTGGTCAGCGCCCCGGCCTGGCCCGCGCACCCGGACTGGATTGCGCAGTTCCTGGTTGTGCTGGGTACGCGCATCACGCACTGAGAAGCGGAGCCCTGCGGGCTTGCCCGCTTGCACGCTCCTGGGCAAGGGCGCAAGATCACGCCTGTTTTCTGTCCCTTCCGTGGAGATACCCGCCATGTGCCAGGTCTTTATCAGCGCCGACCCTGCGCTTTACGACTGCCGCGCCCGCTCGGTGCGGCTGCACGGCGTAGCCACCAGCATCCGGCTGGAGAACCTGTTCTGGCAGGTGCTGGAAGAGATTGCCGGGCGCGACGGCATGAGCGTGCCCCAGCTGTGCGCCCGGCTGCACGACGAACTGCTGGCCGAACGCGGCAGCGTGGACAATTTTGCGTCGTTTCTACGGGTGTGCTGCGGGCGGTACATGGCGCTGCAGCTCTCGGGCGGCATACCGCAGGACACATCGATCTCCATCCGCAGCCTCAATGCGACGCGTGTGCTGGCAACCGAGCATCGGCACGCCACCCCCGGCCATCGGCCCCGGCAGGTCGCCTGACCGGGCTGCGCGATTCAGCTCAGCACCACGCTGGACAGGCGGCGGCGGTAGGTGGCCACCACGGGGTCTTCGGGCGGGATCTGGCCGTCGGCCACCTTGACCTTGGGCGGCTCGATGATTTCGAGGATGGCGACATAGGCCTTGCGCGCAGCCTCGTCGTTCCAGGCCTTGTCGCGCATCAGGATTTCCAGCAACTCGTCCATCGCATCTGTCCAGCGCTGCTGTGCCATGAGCCAGCGGGCGCGGCCCAGGCGGGCTTCAAAATCGCGTTTGTTGGCTGCAATTTTTGCATCAAATTCGGCTCCAGCGCCCTCTCCACAAGCGCCAACAGCTACAAAATCAAGAGCATCCATCCAGGCCTTGAGTGCCCCCAGCTTGCGCGAGCCCGCGGCCTTGGCGATCACCGGGGCAAAGGCCACCTTGGCATCGTCGTCGCGGCCCAGTTGCAGCAGAAGCTTGACGTAGTCGAAACGTGCATCGTCGTTGGCGGGGTCGGTGGCCACAGCGTGCTGGAGCTTCTCCAGCGCGGTGTCGGTGTCGCCCTCGGCCAGTGCATCGAGCGCCTGCTCCTCTTCCTCTTCGGCCAGGGCTTCTTCGGCGCTGGGCACATGCTTGTCGAGGAACTCGCGCACCTTGCCTTCAGGCAGGGCGCCAGTGAAGCCATCGACGGGCTGGCCGTTCATCAGCAGAACGCAGGTGGGAATGCTGCGGATGCCGAACATGGCGGCGAGTTGCTGCTCCTGGTCCGAGTCGACCTTGGCGAGCTTGAAACGGCCTGCATACTCGGTTTCGAGCTTCTCCAGCACGGGCCCGAGGGACTTGCACGGGCCGCACCAGGGCGCCCAAAAGTCCACCAGCACGGGGATGTTCATGGAGGCGGCAACCACCTCGGCTTCAAAGTTTTCTACGGTGATGTCGATCATGTGGCAATGGCCCCTTTCAGGCAGCGGGCTGCAAAAAGTAAAATCACGGGTTCACACTCGCGGCAAGCGGCCCAACATGGCGCTTTGCCCCTCACACTATGACACCCATCCAGATCGGTGTGGTCATGGGCTCCAGCAGTGACTGGGACACCATGCAGCACGCAGTGGAGATTCTCCAGCAATTCGGCATCGCGCACGAGGCCCGCGTGGTCTCGGCCCACCGCATGCCCGACGACATGTTTGCCTACGCCGAGGCCGCGTGCGGCCGGGGCCTCAAGGCCATCATCGCGGGCGCAGGGGGCGCGGCCCACCTGCCGGGCATGATTGCCGCCAAGACCACGGTGCCCGTGCTGGGCGTGCCGGTGGCCAGCCGCCACCTGCAGGGGGTGGATTCGCTGCACAGCATTGTGCAGATGCCCAAGGGCGTGCCGGTGGCCACCTTCGCCATCGGCACGGCCGGGGCGGCCAACGCCGCCCTGTTTGCCGTGGCGATGCTGGCCAGTGAAGACCCCGCGCTGCGCCAGCGCCTGGAGGCGTTCCGCACCGCGCAGACCGATGCAGCCCGCGCCATGACCTTGCCGCCCGCCGCATGACCGCGCACCCCATACGCCCGCTGGCACCCGGCAGCACCCTCGGCGTGCTCGGCGGCGGCCAGCTCGGCCGCATGTTCGTGCATGCCGCGCAGGCCTTGGGCTATTTCACAGCCGTGCTCGATGCCGACCCCGCCAGCCCCGCCGGGCTGGTGAGCCACCACCACATCCAGACCGGCTACGAAGACCCTGACGGCCTGGCCCAGTTGGCTGCACTGTGCGACGCGGTGACCACCGAATTCGAGAACGTCCCTGCGGTCTCCCTGGCCGCGCTGGCCGGGCAACTCCCGGTGGCACCCGCCGCACGCGCCGTGGCCGTGGCCCAGGACCGCGCCCAGGAGAAGGCGCATTTCGTGCGCTGTGGCGTGCCCTGCGCGCCCTATGCGGTGATCGAAACGGTTGAACAGTTGACTGCAATACCCTCGGATCTGCTGCCTGGAATTCTGAAGACAGCCCGCATGGGCTACGACGGCAAGGGCCAGGTGCGCGTCACCAGCGCGGCCGAACTGGCCGCCGCCTGGGAGTCGGTCGGCTGCGTGCCCTGCGTGCTCGAAAAAATGCTGCCGTTGGCGCTGGAATGCTCGGTGATCGTGGCGCGCGGGCACGATGGGCACGTGGTGAACCTGCCCGTGCAGCGCAACCTGCACCGGGACGGTATTCTCGCCGTCACCGAGGTTTATGAAGAAAACATGCCTCCAGCGCTTACCAGTCAAGCGGTAGTAGCTGCAAAATCTATAGCAAATGAATTGCAATACGTCGGCGTTCTGTGCGTGGAGTTCTTTGTGCTGCAGGACGGCAGCCTGGTCGTCAACGAGATCGCCCCGCGCCCGCACAACAGCGGCCACTACAGCCAGAATGCCTGCGATGTATCGCAGTTCGAATTGCAGGTGCGCACCCTGGCCGGCCTGCCGCTGACGCAGCCGCGCCAACACAGCGCCGCCGTCATGCTGAACCTGCTGGGCGACCTGTGGTTTGCCCACGGCGACACGGCCCAGACGCCCCCTTGGGCCGAGGTGCTGGCCCTGCCGGGCACACATCTGCATCTGTATGGCAAGGCCCTGGCCAAGCATGGCCGCAAGATGGGGCACCTGAACATCACCGCGCCCACGGCCGCTGCGGCACGCGCCACCGCCTTGCAGGCAGCCACGCTGCTGGGCATCGCCCCGTTCTGAAGGCCCGCATGATTCTGGATGGCCACCTGCCCTCTGCCATTGCCCGCGCAGCCCACACCTTGCGCAGTGGCGGACTTGTCGGACTGCCGACCGAAACGGTCTATGGCCTGGCGGCCGACGCCTCCAACGATGCCGCTGTGGCACAAATATTTGCCGCCAAGGGGCGCCCCAGCGACCACCCGCTGATCGTGCATGTGGCCGATGCCACGGGCGTCGCACGGTTTGCCCGCGATGTCCCCGCTTTTGCCCAGGCGCTGGTCGATGCCTTCTGGCCCGGCCCACTCACCGTGATCCTGCCGCGCCAACCGGGCGTGGCCACGGCTGCCACCGGCGGACAGGACAGCGTCGGCCTGCGCTGCCCCGCCCACCCCGTGGCCCACGCGTTGCTGACCGCGTGCGCACAGCCCGACGAAATCGGCGCCGCGCCTGTATGGGGCCTGGCCGCGCCCAGCGCCAACCGCTTTGGCCGCGTCAGCCCCACCACCGCGCAGCATGTGCAGGACGAACTGGGCGAAGCCCTGCTGGTGCTGGACGGCGGCCCCTGCACCGTGGGCATTGAATCCACCATTGTGGACTGCACCCGCGGCGTGCCGGTACTGCTGCGCCCCGGTGCCATCACGCGCGAGCAGATCGAAACGGCCTGCGGCCTGCGCCCCCTGTCCCGCGACGAGTTGCTGGCGCTGACCCCGCGCGCCTCGGGCACCCTGGAGGCGCACTACGCACCGGCCGCCACCGTGCGGCTGATGGATGCGAAGGCCTTGCAGACGGGGCTGGATTTGCTGGGAGCCGAGGCCGCGCACCTGGCGGTCTATGCCCGCGCTGCGCTGCGCTGCGCCTCCAGTCGCGTACTGGTCCACCGCATGCCCGACGATCCCGAGGCGGCGGCCCAGCAACTGTTTGCGGCGCTGCGCAGCTTCGACGACTCGGGCGTGCGCCTCATCTGGATCGAAACCCCGCCCGACACGCCCCCCTGGGAGGGCGTGCGTGATCGCCTGCAGCGTGCGGCAGCAGCCGCCTGACGCACTCGTTACACTAGCAAACCCTGATTGGAGAACACACCATGGCAGCAAATTGGATGCGCCGCACCGTCCTGGTCGCCGCATGTGCGTCGGCCCTACTTTTGGCGGCCTGCGGCTCCAGCACGACTGAATCGGCCATCACGCCCGACCGGTTCATTGCATTTGGAGACGCCTACAGCGACATCGGCCAGAAAGGCAGCCGCTACACCGTCAACAACGACACCGTGAACAACTGGACGCTGCAGTTGGCATCGCACTACCAGAAGACGCTGGCGCCGGTATCGGCCGGGGGTCTGAGCTATGCACAGGGCAATGCCCGCATTGCGGCACAACCGGATGCCGCAGGCGATGCCACCACCCCGACCATCACGGCGCAGATCGATCGTTTTCTGGCCAGCCAGACCTTCGCGCCCAACGACATCGTGCTGCTCAACGGCGGCATCAGCGATCTGATCGTGGGCATGGCCGCCGTGCGCGCCGGTACCCTGAGCGCTGCCGACTATGTGGCCCAGGCCCGCCAGAACGGCAAGGATCTGGCGGCGCAGATCCTTCGGCTGGTGAACGCAGGCGCTCCCCATGTGGTGGTTTCCGGCTCCTACGATCTGGGCAAAACGCCTTGGGCGATCGCCATTGGCCAGGAAACCCTGCTCAGCGAGGCCAGCAGCCGCTTCAACGAAGCCCTGCTCGTGGCCATCAACGATCTCGGTGCGCACGTGCTGTACATCGACTCGGCCTACTACGTGAACCTCTACACCTCGGCGCCTTCGAGCTTCTCGTTCTCTTATCCAAAGACGGCCGTCTGTACCTCGGTCGATGCAGGCAACGGCATCGGCACTGGCACGGGCCAGGTCAACTCGGCCCTGTGCACTCCCTCCACGCTGCTGGCGGGCGGCGATGTCAACCTGTACGTTTTTGCCGACAATGTGTATCTGAGCCCCTCGGCGCATCGCCAGCTGGGCACCTACGCTTACGACAAGCTGCGCGCCCGCTGGTAGGCGCGGCAACGGGCCTGCCCAATCAAGAAAACCGCCCTCGGGCGGTTTTCTTTTGTTCGCACCAGCCTCTGGATCAGAAGCGGTAGCCCACCCCGACGGTCAAGGTATTGGGGTTGAGCTTGACGTCGATATGCTGGCCCGTCGATAGCGTGTTGCGCGTCTTGACGAAGGTCTTGTAGTAGGCGAGATCGACGAACCAGCGGTCGTTCAAGGCGATGTTCACCCCGATCTGTGGCGTGAGGCCGAACTTGGATTCAGCGCTGAGCAGCGTGGGGTTGGCCGGGGTGCCGCCGGTCAGGCCGGTCAGGGCCGCCGTGCCGCGCTCTTTGAAGAACTTGGCATAGGTCAGCCCGAGGCCGACATAGGGGCGGATCTTGGCGTCGGCCTCCAGAAAGCGGTACTGTGCAAACACCGTGATGGGGAGTGCCTTGACTTCGCCGATCTTTCCAACGCCCGCAATCGCTCCGGCGCCCACCGTGTCGTGCTTGAAAGGCAATGCCAGGGGCACATCGACCGCCCAGTGGTTGGTGAGCATGTAGGTAATGCCACCGGACAACTGCGTATCCGACAGCACATCGACCTTGGTATTGGCAAAGCTCGGGGCCGTCAGGTTGCCGCTGCTGACCTCGGGCGAGATGTGCGTCACACCGCCACGCAGCAGCCAGCTACCGGCGGTCTGGGCCTGTGCAAGACCGGCCGTGGCCAGCAGTGCTGCACCAGCGATGCCCAAAATGCTTGTGTTGGTTTTCATGGTTGATCCTTGCAACAGCATTTACAGCCAGCCCGCCTGGGCCAGCGAACGTGAAACCAGTTGCCCCAGCAACTGGTGGCCATAAGGCGTGGGGTGGAAGCCATCAGAGAAGGCGTAGGTTTTCCACCAGTCGGCCCCACCGATGGCCCCTGCGGGCGGCGTCATGGACGACAGCGCAGTAGCGGTGCAGGTGGGGAAGGTGTAGGTGGGCAACCCATCGCCTCCCACGCCGGTGATCGGGCAGGCCGTATCCTTGGCGTTGGTCAGGCTGAACTGCTCCGGGTGCGCGACCTGGTCGTTGAGTGAGGTGTAGAAGTCCACCACCACCACCTTGCTGTTGCCGGCAAAGCGCGCGGCCAGCTGCTTGTTGAAGGCTTCAACCCAGGCCTTGACCAACCCCTGCACCTGGGCGCTGGCAGCAGCGCCCGCCGAGGCCGCGATACCGCCGAGCAACTGCTGCAGGCGCGGTGTCTTGTCGATTCCTGGCATGTTCAGCACGGCCACACGCATCGCGCCCTTGTTCAGCGCATTCGCATCAATCGCGCCATGAAATTTATCGGCCAATGCCATCATGTAGGCACCGCCCACCTGGGCCATGCCGGCGGCACCACCGGCCAACGCGGCGTCCACCGTAGCCGGTGGCAGCAGCGTCTTGAGGAACGCGCTGTAGCTGGCGCCGCCGTCCTTGGAGGCCGAAAGATAGGCTCCCACAAGGTCTGCAGCATCATTGCCGCCACCATCGATCAGCAGCAAGTCACTGGCGGCAAAGCCGTCGGTGCCTGCATCGCTGATCTGCTTGGTGATCGATACCGGTGAGGTCGGTGCCGTGAAATTATTGATGCGTCCACCACCGACCGCATAGTTGGTGCAGCCCGCGGCGTTGTTGAAGGCAGTGCCCGTGAACACATAGCGCGGACACAGCGTGGCGCCATAACTGCTGGCCACGCGCTCGGGCCAGATCGGCGTGGAGCCGGCGCCGGTGGGCGCTGCGCCCTGCACCGTGAACTTGAGCCCGAAGGTGCCGCTGTCGGCCAGGCTGTCACCCATGACCTTGATGGTCTTGACCGGGGCCAGCGGCTCGGTATCCGCCCCGCCGCCACCGCAAGCGGCCAGCACCCATGCTGCCGCCAGAGAAATCCACAATGCCTTGCGCTGGAAACCCATGCTTTTCACTCCTGAAAATGAAAAATAGAACGACCGTTCTATTTGTCGCAAATGTTACAGCGAGCGAAAGGAAAACTTCAGCGGGTAAGTACGGATGTGGTTTTGCACCCACGCGCCGACACACCCCGCTGGGGTATGTGGCCGTGGGCGAAGATGCCAGGCTGCGTGGGCTAGCGCCCCGAAGACTACTTCACCGCGTCAAACAGCACGCGCGCCTGGGCGTGGCAGAAAGGCGGCTCATAGGTACGATGATATCAAGTGGTGGATCAGGTCTGTATGTTCTGAAAGAGCCTTATAGCCCGCCTCCGCGTCGTTGTT
>JAPKHH010000131.1:0-7964 GCA_026647025.1 Giesbergeria sp. | reverse complement strand
CCCTTCGCTGGCGTTGGCCGAGCAGGTCGGTGAGGTGGATACGGTCTTCAAGTGGCTCGGGCCGAATCACAAGATCGTCGTGGAGGCGTTCGACGATCCCTTGGTCGATGGTGTGACCTGCTATCTGTCTCGCGCCAAGACCGGTGGAATCAAGGGCGGGCTGGGGCTCGCGGAGGATCGTGCCGAGGCGTCCATCGCCTGTCGCCAGGTGGGGCCGATTCGCATCAACGGCAAGCTCAAAGATGGCGATGTAGTGTTCAAGGAGCGCACCTCGCTGGTGTTCAAGACCATGCAGGTGGTGCGCTTCTTTGATGAGTCGCGTAATACCTTGGTTTATCTGGTCTACAGCGATCGCGTCATCGAGGGTAGCCCGCAGAATGCGGTGACGGCGATTCCGATTTTGCCTTGGCCGGTTGCGCCGTAACTTGCGCATCGGCCCATCCTTCGCGAGTGGGGCAAAATTTGGGCATAAAAAAACCGGCGCTAGGCCGGTTTTTTCAAGAACCTGCAGTTAGGCTGCAGCGGCTTCGCCGAGGGCCTTGATGTGGCCGTTCAGGCGGCTCTTGTGACGAGCAGCTTTGTTCTTGTGGATGATGCCTTTGTCGGCCATGCGGTCAATGACCGGCACAGCAGCAGTGTAGGCTGTGCGAGCCTTGTCCAGGTCTTTGGCGTCGATGGCCTTGACCACATTCTTGATGTAGGTACGAACCATGGAGCGCAAGCTGGCATTGTGGCTGCGACGCTTCTCAGCCTGAATTGCGCGTTTTTTGGCGGAAGGGCTGTTGGCCACCGTCGAACTCCTCGAAAACTTGGGGGATTGCAAAGCAAATAAGGCCGCGAATCATGCCGACGCGAAGGGCGCTTGTCAAGCCCGGTCGAATGGCTTGAGAAGCTGGTCGGACAGAAGGGCTGCGGCTAAACTCGCCGCCTCTTTTCGTGTCGTAACTGGCCATCGATCCGACCGGCGCTGAGCGCTCGGTCGATCAATCTCGCTGCAATTCTAGGAAGACAAATGTCCGAAAAAACCGGCAAGGGCGGATTGTTGCGCTCCAGCGCCGTGGTCAGTGTCATGACCCTGCTGTCACGCGTGTTGGTCACGGCGCTGGTGCTGCGGCAGCTGATGCGCCCGACCCCACCGCCGGGAGACAGCGAATGACGGACTTCGTGCAACTGTGGGTCTACCTCTCGTCCACGCCGCTGTTCGGGCTCAATGCCACGCTGGTGGTCTATGTGCTGGCCCTGGCTTTCTACACCCGCATGGGGCAGGCGCCCTGGGCCAACCCGGTGCTGTGGTCCATGGTGGCGCTGGGCCTGGGCCTGCTGGCCACGGGCACGGCCTACCCCACCTACTTTGCGGGGGCGCAGTTCATCCACTTCCTGCTCGGGCCCGCCGTGGTGGCACTGGCCTGGCCGCTGTGGGAGCGGCGCGCCGAGCTGCGCGCACGCTGGGGGCGTTTCACGCTGGCCTCGGTGGCGGGCGGTGCGGCGGCGGCAGGCAGCGCGGCGGGCCTGGCCTGGGCCCTGGGGCTGCCGCTGGAAGTGGTGTTGTCGCTGGCCCCCAAGTCGGTCACCGCCCCGGTGGCCATGGGCATTGCCGACAAGATTGGGGGCAATGCCTCGCTGGCCGCCGTGTTTGCCGTGGTGACGGGGCTGGTCGGCGCCCTCAGCGGCAAATCCCTGTTTGCCTTGCTGGGTATCGGGCAGGACGCCACCGGCTGGATGGCCCGTGGCTTTGCCATGGGCACGGCCGCCCACGGCATTGGCGCCGCACGGGCGCTGCAGGTGCACCCGGATGCCGGTGCCTGGGCGGCACTGGCACTGGGGCTGCAGGTGGTGACGGCGTCGCTCCTGATTCCGCTGGTTGCGCGCTGGTTGTGACCGGGGCGCAGTGTCAGCGCCCCTTGCCAGCCAGGTCACCCCTGGGTGGCGATGATCTCGACATCGTTGTCATACACATCAATCCGCTTGTCGTACAGCGGGATGGTGGTGCCGTTGACCCGGTTGTTGACCAGCCTGGCCAGATCGACGTCGGCGATGACGACCTGCTCCATGTTCGCCACGCCTTCGGCCGCAATGCCGTCGCGCGCAAACGGAAAGTCCGAAGGGGTAATGATGGCCGCCTGGCCATAGTGCAGGCCCAGGCCCTCCACGGTGAGATTGCCGACGGTGCCGGTCACGGCCACATAGACCTGGTTTTCGATGGCGCGCGCATGGCAGCAGTAGCGCACCCGCCAGAAACCCTGGCGATCGTCGGTGCAGGACGGCACGAAGATGATGTCCACGCCCTGCTCGCAGACCATGCGCGAGAGTTCCGGGAACTCGATGTCGTAGCAGATCAGGATGGCAATGCGGCCAAAGGGCGTGTCGAAAACGCGCAGGTGGTGCCCTGGGTCGCCGCGCCATTTTTCCTTCTCCCAGCGGGTCAAATGGATCTTCTCCTGGGTGAAATGCTTGCCTTCGGGCGTGAACAGATAGGCGGTGTTGAGCAGCTTGCCGTCGGTGATGGTGGGATGGCTTCCACCGATGATGTGCACCCCCCATTGCCGGGCCAGATCGCTGAACAGCGCCAGGTAGCGCTCGGTGTAGTCGTTCATGTTGCGCACGGCGCGGCGCAGATCGCTGGTGTCCATGAAGGACAAAAGCTGCGTGGTGAAAATCTCCGGGAACATGACAAACTGGGGCTTGTAGTCGCCGGCCGCCTTCATCACGAAACGCACCTGGTTTTCAAACGCTTCCCAGCTGTCGATCGAGCGCAGCAGGTACTGCACGGCCGCAATGCGCACCGTGCCCTGGCTCGGCTTGAGAGTGATCTTGTGGACGTCGGGGTCGGGAATGGTCATGCGTTGTCCTGTTCCAAGGTGCTGGCGTATCCGCCTTGCAGGGCGGTGCGGCGCGTGGGGTCGTAGTGGGGATTGATCCAGGCAATCAGGCTGGCGTGGCCGCAGGATTCGAGATCGTCCGGCAGGTAGTCGCTCATGATGCCGCAGTACCGAAAACCTTCGCGCAACTGGAAACTCAGCACGGGGTCCTGCAGATCGCCCCAGAGGATTTTCTTTGCGTACAGCTCCACCGACATTTCATTCGCCAGCGTGTGGTAGCCCGGAAGCCGCCCACAGGCAATGATGCGCCGCAGGTTGAGCTGCCTGCACAATTGCCGACGCCCCTCGTACAGCAAATGGCCCACGCGCTGACCGCGTGCCTGCGGATCGACAAACACCTCGGCGCCGTAAAGCGTGAACCCCTTGGGGTTGTGCGTCTGAAACGTACCCGATGCGGTGATCTGCTTCCAGGTGTGCTCATCGGCCCATTCATCCCACACGATCACCAGCGAACTGGCGCAACCGAGCAACTGCCCGTCGCGCACAGCCACGAGCTGGCCTTGCGGAAACACCTTCAGCTGGCGCACCAGCTGATCGCGCCGCCACGGCGCGATGGTCGGGTAGACGCGCTCCTGCAATTCAAGCAATGCCGACACATCGGCTGCTTCGGTGGGACGAACAAGGATCGGGCTGGTCATGTGTTGGCACCCTGAGGAAGCACTGCGACGCAAGCAAGAAGAGTCATGGGGGTAGTGGCGGCGACGCCTGACAGTGTCATCGGTCCATTATCCGGCATCCCCTGGCGCCAGCCTGCGGGACGCGATGCCGGCACCTGCTTCCATCAGACCCGTGCCAACCATTCCCTGAAAACCTGCAGCGCCTCGGGCCCGGGCCGGTGCTGCGGCTGCACGAACCAGTAGCCCTGTTCGCCCGCAAGCGCCTGGGGGTGCGCCGGCACCAGACGCCCGCTGTCCAGCGCCTCCTGCGCAAGCAACTGCGGCACCAGCCCCACACCCAGGCCTGCAGCGGCGGCAGCAATCACCATGGAGAACAACTCGTAGCGTGGCCCGCGTGAGGCGTGCAAGGTGTAGTGCCAGCCGCACTCGGCATACCAGCCGCGCCAGGCATGGGCGCGCGTGGCCAGCGTGAGGTGCGGGCAGTGCAGCCAGGCCGACTCATCGTGCAGGGAATGCGCGGCCGCATAGGCCGGGCTGCACACAGGCACACACGGCCCTTCGGGCAGCACCATGCGGCCCTGCGTATCGGGCCAGAGCCGGTCGCCGTAGTAAATGGCAGCATCGAAACCGCTCTCGTCAAAGGCGAACACCTCGGAACGCACCGAGAGGTTGAGCGTGATGCGCGGGTGCAGCGCCGCAAACTGCGGCAGGCGCGGGATGAGCCACTGCGTGCAGAAGGTGGACACCACCGCCAGGTGCAGCACAGAGCCTTCATCGCGCCCCACCCGGATTTCCTGCGTGTCGCGCTCGATCTGCTCCAGATGCAGACGGATGCGCGCCGCGTAGCTGCGGCCTGTGTCCGTCAGGGCCAGGCGCTGGCGCGCCCGCACGAACAGGGTCACGCCCAGGCGCTCTTCGAGCGCGGCGACATGGCGGCTCACAGCACTGGGCGTCAGGGCCAGTTCCTCGGCCGCGCGCGAAAAGCTCTGCCACCGTGCCGAGGCTTCGAAGGCCTGGAGCACGCCCAGGCTGGGGATGTCTTTTCTCATGGCATGCCGGGCGCAGAACAAGGTCCGTGATGATTCATAAAACTCAACAACTCTGGAGGATATAGCAGTTGTTGGATGCATTGAACGCACTTACCATGGCAGGCACACGCACCCACGGCTCCCGCACAGGGCGGAAATCTGCCGGGGTGTCCACCGACCTGCTCCACAGCGTTTTCATGACTTCCTCCTCCACTCCTCTCTTCGACACCGTTTTGCAGCAACTGGACCTGGATCTCGCCCCCTGGCGCGGCCAGGGCCTTGCCGTGCGTGCGCCCCGCGACGGCACGGCGTATGCGCAACTGTCCAGCCACACCCCTGTGCAGGCGCAGGCCCTGATCGACGGCGCGCACGCCGCCTTCCTGCAATGGCGCAATACCCCCGCCCCGGTGCGCGGCGAACTGGTGCGGCGCCTGGGCCAGAAACTGCGCCAGCACAAAGAAGCGCTGGGCCTGCTGGTGTCGCTGGAGGCGGGCAAGGTACGCTCCGAGGGGCTGGGCGAGGTGCAGGAAATGATCGACATCTGCGACTTCGCCGTAGGCCTGTCGCGCCAGCTCCATGGCCTGACGATTGCCAGCGAGCGCCCCGGCCACCGCATGATGGAAACCTGGCACCCCATGGGTGTGGTGGGCGTGATTTCGGCCTTCAACTTCCCGGTGGCCGTGTGGTCCTGGAACACGGCCTTGGCGCTGGTGTGCGGCAACGCGGTGGTCTGGAAACCGTCCGAAAAAACACCCCTCACCGCCATTGCCTGCCAGCACCTCATGCAGCAAGCCATGGCCGAATTCAATGCCGACCACGCAGACTGCGCCCCCGCAGGCCTGAGCGCGCTGCTGCTGGGCGGGCGCGAGATGGGCGAGCTGCTGGCGCGCTCGCCGCGCGTGCCGGTGGTCAGTGCCACGGGCAGCACGCGCATGGGCCGCGCCGTGGCGGTGGACGTGGCGCAGCGCTTTGGCCGCAGCATTCTGGAACTGGGCGGCAACAACGCCATGGTGGTGATGCCCAGCGCCGACCTGGAACTGGCCGCGCGCGCGATCACCTTCTCGGCCGTGGGCACGGCGGGCCAGCGCTGCACCACGCTGCGCCGCCTCATCGTGCACCGCGACGTGGCCGTGCCGCTGCTGGCGCGGCTCGAAAAAATCTACGCCAGCGTGCGCGTGGGCGACCCACTGGAAGACGGCGTGCTTGTCGGCCCGCTGGTGGATGGCGCAGCCTTTGCGCAGATGCAAAGCGCCTTGGCGCAGGCGCGGGAACAAGGCGGCACCGTGCTGGGCGGAACACGCATTTGCGAGACCCTGGGCCAGGACGCCTGGTACGCCCGCCCGGCCCTGGTGCGCATGCCCGCACAAAGCGCCGTGGTACAGCACGAGACCTTTGCACCCATCCTCTACGTGCTCACCTGCACAAGCCTCGATGAGGCCATCGCGCTGCAAAACGGCGTACCGCAAGGACTGTCGTCCGCCATCTTCACCACCGACCTGCGCGAAGCCGAGCGCTTTGTCTCCAGCGCAGGCAGCGACTGCGGCATCGCCAACGTGAACATCGGCACCTCGGGCGCCGAGATTGGCGGCGCCTTTGGCGGAGAGAAGGAAACCGGCGGCGGCCGTGAGTCGGGCTCGGACGCCTGGAAGGGCTACATGCGCCGCGCCACCAACACCATCAACTACAGCGACGCTCTTCCCCTCGCGCAAGGCGTGCGCTTCGACGTCTAGGATGAAGTACATCCCCCTGAGTGGCTTCGCCACTTCCCCCTTCTCTCGCAGTGCTTCGCCCTGCGGGAAGGGGGACGCCGCCAGCGCGGCGGGGCGGCCCTTGCGCGGCGGCCACTGGCCTGGGCCGTGCGAGCAGCAAGGCCGCGCACAGTAAGCACACAAGGAAAACTCGAAGATGCACATCGCCATCATCGGCGGCGGCGCCATTGGCAGCGCTATTGCCTTTTTCCTGACGCAACAGCGCCCGGACTGCCAGGTCATCGTGGTCGAGCGCGACCCCAGCTACGCACGCGCCTCGTCGGCGTTGTCGGCCAGCTCGATCCGGCAGCAGTTCTCCAGCCCGATCAACATTGCCATCTCGCAGTTCGGCATCGAATTCCTGCGCGACATCGGCGCGCGTTTGCAGGTGCATGGGGAACAGCCCGACATCGGCCTGGTCGAAGCGGGCTACCTGTACCTGGCCAGCACCGCGGGCGAGGCCGTGCTGCGCGACAACCATGCGGTGCAGCGCGGCATGGGCGCCGACGTGGCCTTGCTCACACCCGGGCAGCTCCGCGAGCGCTTCCCCTGGCTCTCCACGGACGGCGTCTCGCTCGGTTCGCTGGGCCTGTCAGCCGAGGGCTGGTTCGACGGCTACTGCCTGCTGCAGGCCCTGCGGCGCAAGGCGCTGTCGCAGGGGGTGCGCTATGTGAAGGCAGAGGCGGTGGGCGTGGATACGCAGACCAGCGGCGGCGTGCAGCACATCCGTGCGCTGCGCCTGGCGGATGGCCAGCGGCTGGAATGCTGCGCCGTGGTCAACGCCGCAGGCGCCTGGGCGCGCCCGGTGGCGCAGTGGCTGGGCATTGACCTGCCGGTGTTTGGCAAACGGCGCACGGTGTTCCACTTCACCTGCCCCGAGGCGCTGCCCGGCTGCCCGCTGCTCATCGACCCCTCGGGCATCTGGCTGCGGCCCGAGGGCACCGGCTTCATCGCGGGCTACGCCCCACCCGAAGACGAAGACCCCGACGATGCACCGTTGGACCCGGACCACGCCGCTTTCGAGGACCATGTCTGGCCCACCTTGGCCGAGCGCATCCCGGCCTTCGAGGCGCTGCGCCTGCACAGCAGCTGGGCGGGCTACTACGAGATGAATGCGTTCGACCACAACGCCATCCTGGGCCAGCACCCGGCCTGCGACAACCTGTACTTCGCCAACGGCTTTTCGGGCCACGGCCTGCAGCAGTGCCCGGCCGTCGGGCGCGGCCTGGCCGAGCTCATCCTCACGGGCCGCTGGCAAACGCTGGACCTCTCGCCCCTGGCCTTCCAGCGCCTTCTCGACCACCGCCCTCTGCTCGAACGCAATGTCATCTGAAACCACCCCCACCCTCCCCCGCACCGGCGGCCAGATCCTCGTGGACCAGCTTGTGCGGCACGGCGTGCAGCACATCTTCTGCGTGCCCGGCGAGAGCTACCTGGCCGTGCTCGACGCGCTGCACGACGCGCCCATCGAACTGACGGTGTGCCGCCAGGAAGGCGGCGCAGCCATGATGGCCGAGGCGCACGGCAAGCTCACCGGGCGGCCCGGCGTGTGCTTCGTCACGCGCGGCCCCGGCGCCACCAATGCGGCGGCGGGCGTGCACATCGCCATGCAGGACTCCACGCCCCTGGTGCTGTTCGTCGGCCAGATCGAGCGCGGCGCGCGCGGGCGCGAGGCCTTCCAGGAGGTGGACT
>JAPKHH010000130.1:0-8121 GCA_026647025.1 Giesbergeria sp. | reverse complement strand
TAGAGGGTGCGCACTTAAAAACGACTTCAGCTTGAGCGTCGGATTTGAAGGGCACCATGTCTTTGCTATTTGCATTGACGATTTCAATGTTCTTTCCGTTGGACGCGCAATATGCGTTCGCTTCTTTTAGTGCATCCGCTTTGACTCTTGACCCGGTAGCATCAAAAGCCTTCTCTGATCTTGAAATCATGTAGGTGTCATTGCCCATCGGGACAACGCCGGAAGTAGTGGCGCATCCAGAAAGGATGACCAGAAATAATGGGGATATTTTCTTCAGCATGGTTAATTTGATTAGCGTTATCTCTGCGAAAAGATTCTACTTTTTAGCTGACGGCAGGCCTCAACGCCCCAGCCGGTACGGCTCCTCGAACTCGCGGAAATCTGCTTCGGCCAGCGCGCCGTCCATCCAGGCCTTGACCCCGGGCAGTGCGCGCACGCGCTGCACGTAGTCGGCAATGTGCTGCGGCACGGGCAGGCCGTAGCTGTGCAGGCGCATGCACACGGGGGCGTAGAAGGCGTCGGCGATGGTGAATGCGCCAAACAGCATCGGGCCGCCGTATTGCGTCAGCAGGCCGCTCCACATGTCGACCAGGCGCTGCACATCGGCGCGGACGGCGGGTTTGTCGCGCCAGATCAGTGCACCTTGCTGGGCCAGGTTGGCCTCGATGTTCATCGGGCAGGCGCCGCGCAGGGCGGTAAAGCCGCTGTGCATTTCGGCGGTGATGCTGCGGGCCTGGGCGCGGGCCGCCTTGTCCTGCGGCCAGAGCTGTTTGTCGGGATAGGTTTCGGCCAGGTATTCGGCAATCGC
The DNA here is from genome assembly GCA_026647025.1 of Giesbergeria sp. Classification (GTDB taxonomy): domain Bacteria; phylum Pseudomonadota; class Gammaproteobacteria; order Burkholderiales; family Burkholderiaceae_C; genus Simplicispira. The sequence continues at coordinate 7,313 of JAPKHH010000130.1, read as the reverse complement.
CAGGGTGTCCCACACCGCCAGGTCGCCGTCCACCAGCACGGGCACCTTGCCGGTGGGCGATATACCGGCCAGCGTGGCCTTGAATTGCGAGTTGGCGTCGAAGCTGTCAAAGCGGGCCAGCACTTCCTCGAAAGGGATGCCGGCCTGGCGCAGCAGCACCCAGGGGCGCATGGACCAGGAGGAGTAGTTCTTGTTGCCGATGTAGAGCTGGAGCATGGTTCACCTGCTGAAGAAAAGGGGCCGCAAAAGAGCGGCCCATTGTGCGGCAAGGTGGGCGGGGTGCGGCGCGCAGTGGACGGATGCCGCTGACCCAGTCAGGGTTTTCAGTCCAGCCGTGGCGTGGCGCGTTCGATGATGGCAGCCACATCCACCCCACGCGGCAGTGCGCCGTAGTTAAAACTGCCCTCGGGCGCAAGGCGCGAGGCGCAGAACGCATCGGCCACGAAGGCCGGGGCGCTGCGCACCAGCAGCGAGGCCTGCAGCGCCAGGGCCATGCGCTCGACCACGTGGCGGGCGCGGTATTGCAGGTCGGCGGTGTCGGCAAATTCCTTGCCCAGGTCGCGCACATGTTCGTCCAGCAAGCGGTTCTGGCCCTGCGTGGGGCGCAGTTCGACGAAGAAGGCCTCCACCACATCGGGGGTCTTGCCCATGGCGCGCAGCACGTCCAGGCACTGGATGTTGCCGCTGCCTTCCCAGATGGCGTTGACCGGTGATTCGCGGAACAGGCGCGGGAACATGCTGTCTTCCATCACGCCGCTGCCGCCGATGCATTCCATGGCCTCGTAGGCGTGGCCCGGCGTGCGTTTGCAGATCCAGTATTTGCCCACGGCGGTCACCAGGCGCACCAACAGGTCTTCGTGGCGGTCCTCGCGGTGGTCCAAGGCGCGCGCCATGCGCATCGAGAGGGTCATGGCAGCCTCGCTCTCCAGCGCCAGGTCGGCCAGCACGTTCTGCATCAGTGGCTGCTGGTTCAGGCGGGCGCCAAAGGCGCTGCGGTGCGCGCAATGGTGCAGCGCCTGCGACAGCGCCATGCGCATGCCCGCACTGGAACCCACCATGCAGTCAAAGCGCGTCATGGCCACCATCTCGATGATGTTGCGCACGCCGCGCCCTTCCTCGCCCACCATCCAGGCCAGCGCGCCGCGCAGCTCGGTCTCGCTCGACGCGTTGGAGGCGTTGCCCATCTTCTTCTTCAGGCGCAGCACCTGGAACGGGTTCTTGCTGCCATCCGGGCGCCAGCGCGGCAGCAGGAAGCACGACAGGCCCTTGTCGGTGTGCGCCAGCACCAGGAAGGCGTCGCACATCGGCGCCGAAACGAAATACTTGTGGCCCACCAGTTCGTAGGCCTGGCCGGGGCCGCCCTGGCCCACGGGGTAGGCGCGGGTGCTGTTGGCCTGAACGTCCGATCCGCCTTGCTTTTCGGTCATGGCCATGCCAATGGTCACGCCCTGCTTTTGCTCCACCGGCACATTGCGCGGGTCGTATACGCGGGCGGTGATCTTGGGCTCCCACAAGGCCGCCAGATCAGGCTGCAGGCGCAGCGCGGGGATGGCGGCAAAGGTCATGGTGATGGGGCAGCCGTGGCCTGCCTCGACCTGGGATTGCAGGTAGTTGCCGGCAGCGCGCGCCACATGGGCGCCGTCCTTGGGGTCGGTCCAGGGCGAGGAATGCAAGCCGTGCTCGATCGCCGTGCCCATGAACTGGTGGTAGGCGGGGTGGAACTTGACCAGGTCGATGCGGTTGCCGAAGCGGTCGTGTGTCTCCAGCTCGGGCTGGTGTTTGTTGGCCAGGTGGCCTTGCTCCAGGTAGTCGGCCGAGCCGGTGCGCTGGCCGAACTGCTGCAGCTCGGCGTCGGCCCAGGCTGCGCCCTCGCGCTGCACGGCCTCGCGCAGGGCGGTGTCCTGCGCGTACATGTTGTAGTCGGCCAGTTCACAGGACACGTTTTCGACCACATGGGTGTTGGCCAGGTAGCGGGTGTTCAGGGTGGTGTTGTTCAGGGCGTTCATGGCAAGGTCTCCAGGTGGGGGATCAGGCGACGCGCAGGCGCGCCTTGCGGGGGGCTGTGTCGGGGACGGGCAGGGTGTCGTAGAAGCGGTTCCAGATGGTGCGGCCCGCCGCATCGAAGGCGTGCACGCTGTCGATGAAGGCCTGGCGCAGCGCGGCGTCCACCATGGGTTCGGGCAGCAGCGGGTCGTAGACGAGCTGGCGAATGGCTGCGCCGCCGAGGAAGAACGATTCGCGCGCCGCCTGTGGTGTGGGCAGGCGCGCCGCGCCGTCCAGCCAGCGCTGCAGGCGCTCCTGCGTGGCGCGGTAGGCGTGGTTGAGGGCGGCGCCGTCCCACAGTGCATCCACGGCGGCCTCGGTCGCGGCGTCGAGCGATGTGCAGCCGCAGACCACGGCCTGCGGCTCCAGCCCCAGCGCGTGCAGGCGCGTGCGGATGGCCGCGATGTCCGGCTCGATGTTGTCGGGGCGCAGGTAAAAGTCGCGTTGCAGCTCGGCAAAACCCAGCAGGTGCAGTGCACGTTCGCGTCGCTGGGTGGCGCTGCGGTCGCTGCGCGCGAGGGCGCCGCAGTGCGCGGCCACGTACTGGCCGTTCCAGGGGCGCAGGCGCTGCGCGGTGCTGCGCCAGTTCGCAACGTCCTGTGCCAGGCTCTGTGCGGCGGGTCCCAGGCGCCAGGCACCGCGTTCGGTGGCCAGCACCATGTCCTGCGCAGCCAGCCGCGCCAGCGTTACGCGCACATGGTTTTCGCTGATGCCAAACACCGCCCCCGCCGCCACGGCGTGGCTGACGGGCAGCGCGTCGTCACCGCTGGCGAGCAGCAGTTCCAGCAGCAGGTGCTTGGGCTGGACTTTGGCGTCGGGGGAGGAATACATGCGTTGAATATTACACAAATACTCAACAAAATAAAATATGTGTAATAAAACAGCGCACGGCAAAGGTGGCGCTACGGTTTCGCGGGTGTGGCTGATCGATGCGGTGGGCGCATTGCGCGCCGATGTGGTGGCGTCAGCAGTGGGGGCCAGCAGACACCGCGCAAGGGCCGCCATGCCGCGTAGGCGGCGCTCTGCTTGCGTGCGCTGGTGTCGCCCCCCTTCCCGCGCCGCACTGCGGCGCGCAGAGAAGGGGGGAGCGGCGTCAGCCGCTCGGGGGGATGGGCCCTACACAGGCCACACCACCCCGTTGTCGTTCAGGATGCCGTCCAGCGGCAGGTCGTGCGGCTCGGGCTCAAAGTCGTCCAGATAGCCCTGCGTGTAGCCCAGGCCCACCGTATAGGGGCTGGGCTGCAGCGTGGCCAGCGTGCGGTCATAGAAGCCACCACCGTAGCCCAGCCGGTAGCCGCCCGGCCCATAGCCCACGCAGGGTACGAACAGCAGGGTTGGCACGATGAGTTCGGTGTCCTTGGGTTTGGGGATGCCGTAGGCGTCCTCTTCCATCTCGCAGCCGGGGTACCAGGCGTGGAAGGTCAGCGTCTTGTGCTGCTTGTTCACCACCGGCAGGCCGATGCGGCGCAGCTGGGGTTCATCGAGCAGTTCGCCATCTTCCTTCCAGCGGTGCAGCGCGGGCAGGGGATCGAACTCGCCCTTGATGGGCCAGTAGGCGCCGATGACGGTATCGGGCCGTCCGATCAGCCAGATGCGCATGACTTGTTGTAACAGGTCGGCACGCTGTAGGCGGTCGGGCATGTTCAGGCGTTGTTCTACCAGTGTGCGCCGCAGGGCTGCTTTGTCCATCACATAATCCCCCCAATGTATTCACCAAAGATTCTGACACCGCTTCTCGCCTGTGCGTGGCTGATGCTGGGCACGCCCCCGGCGCAGGCGCAAAACCGTGCCGATGACGCCGTGCTGGAGATGCAAAAAGCCTTCCGCAAGGGCGACAGCAAGAAGCTCGAACAGCTTTTGCCCACCGTGCGCGGCCACGCGCTCGAGCCCTGGGCCGCCTATTGGACGCTCAAGGCCCGGTTGAACGAGGCGACCGAGGCAGAGGTGCAGGCCTTTTTGCAGCGCTATGCGGGCACCTACCAGGAAGACCGCCTGCGCAACGACTGGCTGCTGCTGTTGGGCCAGCGCCGCGACTGGGCGCAGTTTGCAGCCTACCACCCCCAGTACCGCATGCAGGATGACCGCGAAGTGCGCTGCTATGCCCTGCTGATCGACCAGATCAAGGGTACCGCCCCGGCCAGTGCGGGGGACGACGTGCAGCGGGCCTGGTTTGCCCTGCGCGATGCCGACGATGGTTGCACCCATGCGGCCAGCCAGTTCTATGCCGATGGCAAGCTCGGCAAGCTCGACGTGTGGCGCAAGGCCCGCCTGGCCGTGGAGGCCAACCGCCCCCGCGCCGCGCGTAACGCGGTCGAGATTGTGGCGCCCGAGTCGCTGGACAAGCTGCGCGAACTGCTCGATGCGCCCACCAAATACCTGCGCGGCCATTCCACGGCGCGCGGCAAGGTGCGCCAGGAACTGGTGTTGCTCGCGCTCATCAAGCTGGCCACCAGCGATGTGGATGCCGCTGCGGCGCAACTCGACAGCAAATGGGGCGTGCACCTCTCGCCCGAAGAACGCAACTGGGCCTGGGGCGTGGTGGGCAAGGCGGCGGCGCAGCGGCTGTCGTCCGACGCCCCCGGCTACTTTGCCAATGTCACCCGCGACACCGACTTGAACGACGACCTGCTCGCCTGGAAGGTGCGCGCTGCGCTGCGCGCAGGGCAGTGGACCGTGGTGCGCAAGGCGGTGGACGCCATGAGCGACGAGGCACGCCAGGACAGCACCTGGGTGTACTGGAAAGCCCGCGCCCTGCTGGCCGGCCGCCCCCAGGAGGCCGAGCGTGCACAGGCGCAGCGGCTATTGCAAGGCATTGCGGGAACGCGCGGCTTTTATGAGCAACTGGCGCTGGAAGAACTGGGCCAGCGCGTCACGCTGCCCCCCGCGCCCGCGCCCCTGACCGATGAGGAAAAGGCCGCTGCCAAGGCCAACCTGGGCCTGAACCGGGGGCTGTATGCCATCCTGATGGGCTTGCGCTCCGAGGGCGTGCGCGAGTGGAACTACACCACCAACCTGCACGACAACGGCGGCATGTCCGACCGCGCCCTGCTGGCTGCGGCCGACTTCGCCTGCCAGCAGCAGGTGTGGGACCGCTGCATCAACACCAGCGAACGCACGCGCAGCCTGATCGACATGCAGCAGCGCTTTCCCATGCCGTTCCAGAGCGCCGTGGTCGAGCGGGCCCAGGCCATCGGGCTGGACCCGGCCTATGTGTACGGCCTGATCCGGCAGGAAAGCCGTTTCATCATGGACGCGCGCTCCCATGTGGGTGCCTCGGGCCTGATGCAGGTGATGCCTGCCACGGCGCGCTGGACCGCCAAAAAGATCGGTCTGACCGATTTCCGGCCCGAGCAGCTCAGCCAGCGCGACACCAACATCGCCATCGGCACGGCCTACCTCAAGCTGGCGCTGGACGACTTTGCCGGCTCCATGCCCCTGGCCGCCGCCGCCTACAACGCAGGCCCGGGCCGCCCGCGCAGCTGGCGCAACGGCGCCGTGCTCGACGCCGCCATCTGGGCCGAGAACGTGCCCTTTGCCGAGACGCGCGACTACGTGAAGAAGGTGCTGGCCAACACCACCAACTACGCAGCGCTCATCACCGGCCAGCCCCAGTCGCTCAAAAGCCGCCTGGGCACCGTGGGGCCGCGCAATGCGGCAGAGCCCGAGGTGAACAAGGATTTACCTTGAGGTTTTGGTGTTTTTGGCCTCTAGCGCTTACGGGGTAAGCGCTAGCAGCTATTTTTAGCATAGCAATGGTATTGCGGCGCAGGTCAGCGCCTTGCCGGGTTTCTGCCTAAGATGGCGACCATGCTCACCGTTCACCACCTCGAAACCTCGCGCTCGCAGCGCATCCTCTGGCTTTTGGAAGAACTGGGCGTGCCGTACAAGCTCAAGGTCTATGCGCGCGACCCGCGCACCCGCCTCGCACCGGCGGCGCTGCGCAAGGTGCACCCGCTGGGCAAGTCGCCCGTCATTACGGACAAGGGCGAGACGATCGCCGAGTCGGGCGCCATCATTGAATACGTGGTGGAAACCTACGGCGCCAGCGCCACGGGCGACATGGCCCACCTGCAGCCCGCGCCCGGCACGCCCGAGCACCGGCGCTGCCGTTTCTGGATGCACTACGCCGAGGGCTCGCTGATGAACTGGCTGGTGATGAAGCTGGTGTTTGTCAGCATTCCGGGCCAGCCCATGCCGTTTTTCGTCAAGCCGATCGCACGGGCCCTGTGCGCCAAGGTGCAGCAGCAGCTTATCGATCCCAACGTCGAAGCGGGCCTGGCCTACATGGAAGACCACCTGGGCCGCCACCGCTGGTTCGCGGGCGAGCACCTGAGCATGGCGGATTTTCAGATGAGTTTTGCCGTCGAGGCAGCGCTCTCACGCGGCGCCAAGGCGGCCGAGCGCCCCCATTTGCAGGCCTACTGCGCACGCATGCAGGCCCGGCCCGCGTACCAGCGCGCCATCCAGAAGGGCGGGCCGGCACCTGCGAGGCGGGCGCGAGCTGCGTCGAGACGGGAGCGGGAGGCTCCGCCTGCTACGCCGACCTCGCGTCGGGCGCCCCGTGCGGGCCCGGCCTGGGTGGCTGCGCCGAGGGCCTCGCGTGCGTGACGGTCGGCGGCGCCGACGTGTGCGCGACGGTGGTCCCGGCGGGCGGCGCCTGCGACGGCGAGACCAACGTGTGCAAGGCGGGTCTCGGCTGCGAGCCGGTCGGCGCGATCACCGGCTTCCACCTGGCGGACACGTGGACCCCCGACGCGGCGCTGGCCCCGACGTTCGCGCCCGGCCGCATCGCCCGGGGCGCCGGCGGCCACGCGTGGGTCATCGACGAGTCGGTCGGCCGCGTCGTGGTCCTCGACCCGTTCGGCGGCACGCTCTCGGTCGTGGGCGAGGGCACCTTCGGCCAGGTGAAGGCCCTGGTGACCCCGACCGGGGTGGCCCCCGCCCCCGCGAACCAGGCCGTGATGATCCTCGACGCGGCGCAGCGCTTCCTGATCGCCACGCTCCCTGGCGGGGCGGTCTCGTACATCATGGGCGGCTCCGGCAGCGGCGCGAACCAGCTCGCCTCTGCCCCCGACGACGTGGCCAGCGTCGACGCCGGCGGGTGGGTCTGGGCGAGCCTGCCGGACGAGGACAAGGTCCGCGTGTTCCTGCACACCGGCGCCGCCGGCGGCGACTTGACCACCACGCCGGAAGGCCCCCTCGACGAGCCCCGGGCGCTGTTCGCCGACGCCGACGGCGTCTGGGTCTCCGACGCCTCGGGCCGCATCCAC